>JBHIBC010000013.1:0-46282 GCA_046758905.1 Acidobacteriota bacterium
AGATCGTCCGCCTCGTGGAGGCGGCGGAGCGATTCGAGCTGTGCGTCGGCTGCGCGTCGCTGGCGCATCACACGGGGGTGCGCTTCGAGCGCCTGGTCTACTCCGCCCTCGAGGAAGCGTTCAAGGACTCGCTGGAACATCGCCAGCGCGAGCAGCGCCGGGAGGCGGTCAGGCTGGAGCGGGTCCTCAGAAGGGGCGCCGTGTGCGCGGTCTACCAGCCCGTGGTCGATACAGTGGAGCGGCGCACCATCGGGTTCGAGGCGCTGACCCGAGTCGCGAACCGCTCGTTCGAGGGGGCTGACAGTCTCTTCAAGGTGGCCCACGAGAACCGCGCCATCTGGAGGCTGGAGCGACTCTGCCGGTCGCGGGCGATCCGGGGAGCCCGCGGGCTGCGGGCGGGACAGCTCCTGTTCCTGAACGTGGAGCCGGAGTCGTTCCACGACCCGGAGCTGCGAGCCGAATCGACCTTCCGAATGCTGCGCTCATCCGGCATCGCGCCGGCACAGATCGTGCTCGAGATCACCGAGCACTCCGCGGTCCGGGACCTGGCGGCCTTCCGCCAGGTGGTGGACTACTTCAAGTTCCTCGGTTTCCGTCTGGCGGTCGACGACGTCGGCTCCGGCTACTCGGGGCTGAGCTCGATCGCAGAGCTGCGGCCGGATTTCATCAAGATCGACATGGCGCTGATCCGCGGCATCGATCAACACCCGATCAAGCAGGATCTGACGGGCACGATCGCGCGCTTCTCCAGGAGATCGGGGATCACGCTGATCGCGGAGGGGGTGGAGACCGCGGAGGAGATGAGGTGTCTCAAGGGGATCGGCGTGCGCTACGAGCAGGGGCACCTGTTCGCCCGCCCCGGGCCCCCGTTCCCGACCGTCCCGCAGCGGGCCTTCGACTGACCCGGCGATGCCCAGAAAAGGCGAGCCGCTTCACGACTACCGAAGCGGCTCGATTCGAAGGTGTGGCTTGTTGGTGGTGGTGCTAGGTTCGTATCTCAGCCCTCGCGGGCTGGTTGGTGAAAGGCAGCTCCCTCAGACCGCCCCCGTCGGGTGCGCCTGATCGTAGGCGCCCATGATCAGGTGCGTCTTGGCGGTCTCGACCTCGACCCACCGCTGGTAGACCTTCCTGCGGCTCGGGTCGATCTGATAGGCGATGTTCCCGTACTGGAAATCGACCATCCCGCCCTTGTTGACGGCCGACTTCTTCTTCCCCGGCGCCTTTCTCGTCTTGGTCATTTTTCGCTCGCCCCTCTTCACGCTGGGGAGAATGATGTGCAAATTTCCTGCCAAATTATAGCACAGACCATGTATTGGCTCCACCGGAGCGATTCCCCTGCCCCACAATGCAATCCATTGTAGGCGAACGGCTTACGAGATCCTCGCTGGAGGCTCTTCCGGGCGGACGAGGGGCCGGAGCTCGGCCGGACGGCCCGTATCCGCCACCTTGACGCACCGGAGCCTTGACGCCAATCCGCCAGAATGACAGACTAGGCTGCCCCGCTAGGAGGCGGGACCTCCGTGAGGAGCCCATGTTCCCAGAAGGCAAGCAGATCCTGCTGATCGAGGAGGCCGGCGAGGCCAGGCCGTTCAGGAGCCTGCTCCGGTCCATGGGACAACAGGTGACCGTCGTCCCCGACCCGGCCGCGGCCCTCGAGACGGCGGCTCGGGAGGAGTTCGACATGGCGCTGGTCGGCATCGGGATGGCGGGGGGAGGTCCTGCCGGGCTGCTCGGCCGTCTGCGGGCTCTGGCGCGCATCCCCTCCATCCTGATCCTGGCCGACCAGAGCGAGGCGGACCGCGCCGTCCGCACCCTGGCGCTGGGCGCCGACGACTATCTCCTGAAGCCGGCCGACCGTCTCGAGGTGCGCACCAGGGTGGGCCGGATCCTGAGATGGCAGGACCTGGACGACCGGGTCCTGCGGCTGCAGAAGGAGCTGTCGCGGAAGTACCTGCTGGGCAACCTGGTGACCAGGTCGCAGGGGATGCGGCGGGTGCGTGCCCAGATCCTTCAGGTGGCGGCGGCCCGGAGCACGGTCCTGATCCAGGGCGAGAGCGGCGTCGGCAAGGAGCTCGTCGCCAAGGCGATCCACTACAACTCGCCGAGGCGCGACGCGCCGTTCATCGCCATCAACTGCTCCGCGATCCCGATCACCCTGATCGAGAGCGAGCTGTTCGGCCACGAGCGCGGGGCCTTCACCGGCGCGTTCGAGCGACAGAAGGGGAAGTTCGAGCTCGCCCACGGCGGGACGATCTTCCTGGACGAGATCGGGGACATGGACCTGAGGACCCAGGCGAAGCTCCTCCGCGTGCTTGAGGAGCGCGAGTTCATGCGCGTCGGCGGCGCCCGGGAGGTCCGCGTGGACGTGCGGGTGCTGGCCGCGACCAACAGCGATCTCGAGGCGCTCATCGACCGCCGGCAGTTCCGCCAGGACCTGTATTTCCGGCTCAAGGTGATCAGCATACGCGTCCCCCCGCTCCGCGAGAGGGTGGGGGACATCCCCGACCTGTCCCGTCTGTTCCTGGACCGGATCTGCCGGGAGAACGGCCTGCCGCCCCGGAGGCTCACCCGCAAGGCGATCGCCGCGTTGCAGCGTTACTCCTGGCCGGGGAACGTGCGCGAGCTGAAGAACGTTCTCGAGAGCACCGCCATCACGGGGCGCGGCGAATGGATCCGCTCCGCCGACCTCCCCAGCCCGGTGCGCGATGGGGGGGCGGCGCGCTCCCCGGGGTACCGACCGCGCGTCGGCGCGACGCTCGCGGAGATGCAGCGGGATCTGATCCGCCGGACGCTCGTCCATACCCGCGGCAACCGGACGCATGCGGCCCGCGCGCTGCACATCGGAGTCCGCACGCTGCAGCGCAGGATCAAGGACTACGGCATTGAGGTGCCGTACCGTCCCACGCGGACGCGCACCGGGCGCACGCCTCAGAGGAGGGATACGGAGACCCCGAGTCCCGGCGCGTCGGAGGCGGGGAGCACGTAGCCGTCCTCGATTCGGACGCCCCCCCGCGCCACGTCATCGACCAGATCGAGGTGGCCGTCGAGGTCAGCGCGCTCGACATTGGCGGCCGACAGCGCGAAGTGGAGGGCGGCGGCGATGCCGATGCGCGACTCGTCGTTGCAGCCGATCATGGCGCCGATGCCGGCCGACCCGGTGATCCCGGCGATCTCGGCCGCCTCGCCAAGCCCGCCCGATTTCATCAACTTGATGTTGACCAGCGGGACGGCTCGCGCATCGACGATGCGGCGCGCGTCATCGGCGCTGCGCACCGCCTCGTCGGCCATCACCGGCACCGGCGAGCCCCGAGCCAGGCGGCGCAGGGCGTCGAGGTCGGCCGCCGGTGTCGGCTGCTCGAGCAGCTCCAGGCCGACCGCCGCTGCGGCGGACAGGAAACGCCGCGCCTCGTCCTCTCCGTATCCCTGATTGGCGTCGACCCGGATCACGACCTGCGGCCCGAGCGCCTGCCGCAGGGCCAGCACCGTCTCGGCGTCCGCCCGCCAATCCTCGCCGATCTTGACCTTCAGGATCCGGAAGCCGGCGTCGAGGCGCCGCCGCGCCCCCTCCAAGCTGGTCGCGACGTCGTCCGCGATGCCCAGGGTGACGCTAGTCGGGAGCCGGGTCCTGCGCGTCCCGAGCAGGCGCGCCAGGGGCAGGCGGGCCCGCTTGCCGAGCAGGTCGTGCAGCGCCATGTCGGCGGCGGCCCGCGCCGCCGGTGCGCCGGGGGCCGCCTCCCGGGCGCGGCGCGCCACCGCGTCCGGATCTCCCGCGTCGGACTCCCTGAGAAGCGGCACGAGGACGTCGTCGAGCACGCCCAGGGACGACTCCGGGGTCTCGCCCGTGACCTCCGGCGCCGGCGAGGCGCACCCGAAGCCGGTGCGCCCGTCGGATGTGTCCACCTTGAGGATAATGTTGTGCGCCCGGTCGAAGCGTGCGCCGGCGATGCGGTACCCTTCCGCCAGACGAAAGGTAACCGGGATGACCTCCACGGACGAGACCCGGATCATCCGGACAGCACCGGGAAATGCTCGCGGATCCCGGCCAGCACCGGCTCCGGGCCTTCCAGGAGCACGTCGCAGCAGGGGACCCCGTGGCGGCGGGAGCACTCCTCGGCGTAGCGACGCAGCTCCTCCGTGCGCATCCCCTCGTGGTTGAGGGTCACGGCGATCACCGGCCTGGCGCAGAGCAGCTCGAGGATCGCCATCTCTTTCTCGAGGCCGGCGAGCGGGAAATCCGGGAAGCCGTCGTAGTGCGTGCGCGCGGGAGCGTGCTGCAGCACGATGCCGTCGAGGCGGGCGCCCGCCAGGATCTCGAACCCTCCCGGATAGGCGGGGTTGGTGAGGCAACCCTGGCCCTCGATGACGATGACGTCCGGCCGTTCCTCCCGGAACGCCCGGCAGACCTGGTGCTCGATCTCGCCGGACACGAAGTCGTTGATCAGGCTGTCCAGGATCAGCCCGTAGCGCACCCCCTGCATCCAGGAGGTCTGGCCCGTGCCCACCAGCACCGCCCGGACCCCCGACGCATTCAGCCCCTGCACCAGCCGGATCGCGGTTGTCCTCTTGCCCACGCCCGAGTCCGTCCCCAGCACCGCGATGCGCACCGATTTCACCCGGAGGATCTCCCCGGTGAAGGCATGCATACGGGACAGCGGCGGCGTTCGACGGACGTCGCGGATCCGCGCGCCGCTGCGGCGCGCGAGCGTTGCGAACTCCGGATCATCGCCGAGCAGCTGGTGCAGGCCGGAGTCGACGTGGATGCCCGAAGCGAGCGCCCCGCGTACGACGGGCCGCGCCGACTCCGGCAGGACGCCGCCGTGCGTGGCCAGCCCGATGACCAGATAATCCGGGCGTCGGCCCGCGACGCTCTCCGCCTCCCGGAGATCCCGCACGATCGGGATCCCGCGCCGCCCCGCGCTGAGGACCTCCCCGGCGTCCCGGCCCGCCTGGCTGCCATCGATCACGGCCAGCACTCGGTACCGGTCCGTGTGGCGGACCAGCCCATGTGCCGTCTTGCCCTCGGTCCGGCCGAAGTGTCCCTCGCAGAAGACCACGGCCGTCCCGTCCGGGATCAGCGCTCGCGCCATCTCCGCGACACCGCGACAGAACTCGCCCGCGCGCGAGCCGGGGAAGCGGCCGCCGCGCGAGCACCCGCGCCGCATGCTAGCACGGAGGCTCGTCGCCGAGGGCCCGTCCTTGACGGCTTTTCGAGACATGCCCTAAGATGGCCCCGTGGTCACGGGTTTCAACACGGACGTCGAGCACCAGGGCAGGGTCTACCACGTCCAGACCGAGGACAAGGGTGTCGACAATCCTCTCATCGAGACGCTGATCTACGTGAGCGGGGAGATCATGGCGGCCCGCAGGTCGTCCTACGCCGATCTGCTGGCCGGAGGAGCGGACGAGAGGGCGATCGCGGAGAGGATCGAGGCCCAGCACAACCGGATGATCCTCGACATCAAGGAGGGCAAGTACGACGACACGCGCCGCCGGCCCTTCGGCGAGGGCATCATCTCCGGCAAGGGCTTCGAGGAGGTCGTGCTGGACTACCTGCGCTCGCAGACCGCGGCGGACCGCATCTCGCTGAGCATGGCGGAGGGGGGGGCCTTCGTCGAGGGCGAGACCGCGAGCCTCGACCTGCAGGTCACCCGGGTCGCGAGCGGCGAGGCGGTGGCCGGAGCCCGCGTCAGGGTGAAGCTGATCAGCACCGTGGACAGGCCCAGGACGGCCCACGAGGGCAAGACCGACGGCGACGGCCGGGTCCGCTGCAGCATCAGCCTCCCGGTGCTCGACGAGGGCACGGCCGCGCTCATTATCCAGGCGACCGCCGGGAGCGAGACGGCCGAGATCAAACAGCTGATCCGGAAGCAGGCGCGCAAGGCCGCCGGGTAGTCGACCGATGCCTCGAGGAGTGACGATCGTCCTCAACGGGGAGGGGTTCGAGGCCCCGCCGGGATCCACGGTGCTGTCTCTGCTCGAGTCGATGGGCGTGGCGGCGGCGAGGGTGGCTGTCGAGCTGAATGGGCGGGTGGTCCGGAGGGACGACTTCCCGCGCGTCCCGATTCGGGAGCACGACAAGGTCGAGGTGGTGCATTTCGTGGGAGGCGGATAGCCCGGAGGTCGGCATGCAGTCCGAGACGCTCTCCATCGCCGGAAGGTCGTACCGATCGCGCCTGATCGTCGGCACCGGAAAGTACTCGAGCCTGGAGGTGATGCGTCGGGCCATCGAGGCGTCGGGGGCGTGCATGGTGACCGTGGCGGTGCGCCGGATCGACCTCTCGCGCCGCGGCGAGGGCTCGCTGCTCGACGCGATCGACACGAGCGCGGTGGCCCTCCTGCCCAACACCGCCGGCTGCTACACCGCGGAGGAGGCGGTGCGGACGGCCAGGCTCGCGCGCGAGGCGGGCCTGTCGGACCTCATCAAGCTCGAGGTGATCGGCGACCGGAAGACCCTGTTTCCGGACAATGAGCAGCTGATCCAGGCCACCCGCAGTCTCGTCAAGGAGGGCTTCACCGTCCTCCCCTACACCAGCGACGACGTGGTCGTAGCCCGCAAGCTTCGCGACGCCGGTGCGGCGGCGGTCATGCCGTTGGCGGCGCCGATAGGCTCGGGCCTGGGATTGCAGAACCCGTCCTCCCTCCGCATCCTGCTCGAGCAGATACAGGACATCCCGGTGATCGTGGACGCCGGCGTCGGGACGGCCTCGGACGCGGCCATCGTCATGGAGATGGGCGCTGACGGAATTTTGACGAATACCGGCATCGCGGGAGCGAAGGACCCCGTCCGGATGGCGCGCGCGATGCGCCTCGCAGTGGAGGCCGGCCGCCTCGCCCACGGGGCCGGAAGGATACCCAGGAAGCTTTACGCTTCCGCCTCCAGCCCCCTGGAGGGGGTCGTACGCTAGCCCCGGAGATCGCCCCCCCTTTCTGACCCACGCCCCACCCCTCTCGCGGGCGGCCCGGCGCGTTGATTCCTGTCGCGGGGCACCTATATTCGGCGTGGCGCCGGTCGTCTGCCTTCGGGCGCCCGCCCGTCGGCGCGCCGGCCCGCCCTGACGGCGGGGGAGCGGCTTGTCGCAGCGATTCAGCCTGAAGCTCAAGGTCACGCTGGCCATCTGCTCGCTGCTGGTCCTGTCCACGCTCACCTTAGGGTGGGTCGTCCGCATGCAGGTGCGCGAGATGGCCCTCCGCGAGCTCCAGGAGACCGGGGAGGTCCTCGCGCGCGGCCTGGCGACCAGGTCGGTGCTCGGCGCCCTGACCCACAGCTCCGACCTCCTCCAGGTGGCGCTGGCGCCGCTCGACGGCCAGGAGGATGTCGCCTACGCCGCCGTCGCCGACGAGCGCGGACGGATCCTCATCGAGCACCGCGGCGAGGATGTCCTCGATGTGCCCGAGTGGACCGGGGTGGGGGGCGTCTCACTCGAGGGAGGAGGGGAGGGCGGCCGCGTGGGCGTCCTGCGGAGCGGGGTTCCGGTCTTCTACTTCCTGGCCCCCGTCGTCGCTGGCGAGGAGGAGCCGATCGGAGGGGAGATCGGGATGTTCCTCGACGAGGCGACCTCCTCCTCCGGGCCGCGCAGAGTGGGCTCGGTCTGCATCGGTGTGTCGGCGGCCGACGTGGTCCACGATCTCAGAGGACTGAGCCAGCGCCTGATGCTGACCATGCTTGCGGTGCTGGCCGCCGGAGTCGGCATCGCCGTCCTCCTGGTGCGCGTCATCGTGGACCCCGTGAAGCAGCTGGTGCACGCGACCAGGCGGATCGCCCACGGCGATCTGGACATCGTCCTGCCGTCCACGACCGGGGATGAGATCGGCATTCTGGCCTCGGCGTTCAACCAGATGACCGACAACCTGCGGACCTCGCGCCGCGAGCTGGAGACGATCAACGCGGAGCTTGAGCGTAACGTCCAGGAGCGCACGCGGGCCCTGCGGGAGGCGCAGGACCAGCTCGTTCAGGCCGAGAAGATGACCGTCGTCGGGCAGCTCGTCAGCGGCGTCGCCCACGAGCTGAACAACCCGCTGGCCGGCGTGCTGGGCTACTCGCAGCTGATGCTCCGCAGGGGCGTGGGGGAGGAGGTGCGGCGCGGCCTCATGAAGATCGTCGCCGAGGCGGAGCGATGCAAGCGGATCGTGCAGAACCTTCTGATCTTCGCTCGCAAGCACAAGCCCCGCAAGACGCTCGTCGACCTCAACGATGTCATCGAGAGCACCCTCGACCTGCGCGCCTATCATCTCGAGGTGGAGAACGTCACCATCGTCCGAGACTTGGAGCCGGGCCTGCCGCGCACCATGGCGGACACCAACCAGCTGCAGCAGGTGCTGTTGAACGTGATCAACAACGCTCAGCACTCGATGGTCCGGAGCGGCAGGCCGCCCGTGCTCACTTTGCGGAGCCGGCATCGAGAGGGGCGCATCCTGATCGAGGTCGAGGACAACGGCTGCGGCATCGCGCCTGAGAACATGGGCAAGATCTTCGATCCCTTCTTCACCACGAAGGAGGTGGGCCAGGGGACGGGGCTGGGGCTGTCCATCTGCTACGGGATCGTGCAGGAGCACAAGGGGGCGATCCGCGTCGAGAGCAAGCCGGGGTCGGGCGCGGTCTTCGTCATCGACCTGCCGGTGGTGGTGGAGGGGGCCGGGTCGGAACGGCCCCCCGCCGAATCCACGGAGCGGGACGCGCGCCCGCAGCAGCCCGGGCGGATCCTGCTGGTGGACGACGAACCGTCCATCCTGGACGTCATGGGAGACGTCCTGCGCATGGACGGCCACGAGGTGGTCGCCACGACCAACGGGGCGCATGCCCTGGCGAGGCTCGGCACCGAGAGGTTCGACGTCATCGTCTCGGACCTCAAGATGCCGGGGATCGGCGGGCAGGAACTGTTCCAGCGCCTCGGCGAGATGGACGCGGATCTGGCCCGGCGGGTGATCTTCACGACGGGCGACCTGGCGAGCCCGCAGACCCTCGCTTTCCTGGAGAAGACCGGCAACCCGTACCTGCAGAAGCCGTTCGACCTCAACCTGGTGCGCAGGGTGGTGCACGAGATGCTCGCGGGGGCGGCCGCCGGCGAGGCGGGCTGAGGCCTCAGGCCCCCCGGGACCGTATCGCGGCGCGCGCCTCACGGATCCGCTCCCTCTCCCTGAGCGCGCGGCGCTTGTCCCAGAGCTTCTTCCCCCTGGCGAGGGCGATCTCCACCTTGACCCGTCCCCTGCGGAGGTAGAGCCGCAGCGGCACGAGGGTGTGGCCGCCTGCACTCGTCCGCTGCGCCAGCTTGAGGATCTCCCGTCGGCGGAGCAGGAGCTTGCGCCGGCGGCGCGGCTCGTGATTCACGTACCCGCCGTGCTGGTAGGGCGAGATGTGGCAGTTGAGCAGGAAGACCTCTCCCCCCTCGACCCGTGCGAAGGAATCCTTGAGACTGGCGGCACCGCTGCGCAGCGACTTGACCTCGGTGCCGAGCAGCGCGATGCCCGCCTCGAATCGCTCGCCGATGAAGTAGGTGTGGAAGGCCTGCCGGTTCGAGGCCAGTACCTTCTCGTCTCGTTCCCGCTTCTGCACGCCCATGAGCGACGGGCCTCGACCGCGCGATCCGTTCCTTGACGCTGTGTCGTTACGATAGCATAATCACGCTGCGCCAATCTGGCCGGCCCCGGCCCGCGTCCGGGGCCTTCACATAGTGAGGGGCCCCGCATGAGCGATCCCCCCGGGCAGCGACTCTCCGGCGAATCGGACCCTCCCGGCCCCGCCCCGTCCGGCGGCTGCGCCTGCGGCGCCGCGGCGGCCGGCGGTCAGGTCGCGGTCGTCGGCGTGCGCCTGCACGGCCAGGCGCGCGTCACCCAGTACAACTCGGGGGATGAGGATTTCGAGACCGGGGAGCGGGTGGTCGTCGAGGCGGACCGCCTGGAGGTCGGAGAGGTGGCCCTGCCCACGAGCAGGGCTCTGAGGACCTGCAACATCTCCTGCATGCGGCGGGTGCTGCGCGTCGCCACGCCGGCGGACCTGGAGACGTTCGGGCGACGCCTCCGGATGGAGAGCGACGCCCGCGACTTCTGCCGATCCCGGATCCGCGAGCGGGGGCTGCCGATGAAGCTGGTGGACGCGTTGCAGTCGGAGGGGGCCCGCAAGATCATCTTCACCTTCACCGCCGACGGCCGCGTCGATTTCCGGGATCTGGTGCGGGACCTCGCGCGCCGATTCCGGAGCCGGATCGAGCTAAGGCAGATCGGCGTGCGGGACGAGGCGCGCGTCCTCGGGGGGTACGGCGACTGCGGGAAGGCCCTGTGTTGCTCGAGCTTCCTGAAGGAGTTCGCGCCGATCTCGATCCGGATGGCGCGGGAGCAGAATCTCAGCCTCAACCCGTCGAAGATCTCCGGCATGTGCGGCAGGCTCAAGTGCTGCCTGCGCTACGAGTACTCGCCGCCGGGCGGCGCCCCGGCGTTGGAGCCGGAGGACGAGCCTCTGCCGCCGACGCCCCAGGACGGCGAGGCGCCGGCGCCGGCCTGATCGCCCGCCCCGAAGCCACGGGGCCCGCGCTCACCCCTTCCCCTCCCTCCCTCCGCGTCCGCGGCGCAGCAGGTCCTGATACACCGCGCGCCGGGACAGCCGGCGCTCCCGGGCCACGCGGCGGAGCGCCTCCTTCCGGTCCCAGCCCTCGGCGATGAGGCGGAGCGCCGCGATCCCGGGGGGATCGGCCGGCGCGCCCGTCTCCGAGGCCTCCGCCGTCGCCCGGTCGGCGCCCTCCACGACGAAGGCGATCTCTCCCCTGACGGCCCGATCCCTGAAGGCGGCCAGGACGCTCCGCAGGGTCCCGGACAGGAACTCCTCGTGGATCTTGGTCATCTCCCGCGCGAGAAAGGCGCGCCGATCGCCTAGGACGGCGATCGCGTCCTCGAGCGCCCCGAGCAGCCGGTGGGGTGCCTCGAAGAAGAGCAGCGGCCTGGGCTCCCGCCTCAGCGACTCGAGCGCGCGGCGGCGCTCGCCCTTCCGGGACGGGAGGAAGCCGATGAAGGTGAAGGAGGTGGCGCGGAAGCCGCTGACCGAGTAAATGGCCGTGATCGACGAGGGCCCGGGCACGGGGATGACGCGGTGCCCCTCCTCGCGGGCCCTGCGGACCAGGATCGCCCCCGGATCGGAGATGGCGGGGGTGCCGCCGTCCGTCACCAGGGCGACGTCGGCACCCTCCCTGAGGACCTCGAGCACCCGCTCGAGTCTCTTCGCCTCGCTGAACCTGTGACAGCTGATCAGGCGCGCGCCGACCCCGTGCCGCGTCAGCAGGCCCCGCGTGACCCGGGTGTCCTCGCAGGCGACCAGGCGGGCCTGCGCGATGGCCCTCAGGGCGCGCGGGGAGAGGTCCTCCAGGTTGCCGATCGGGGTCCCGACGACGTGCAGGGTCCCGCGCGATCCCCCCGCCCGGCCGGTGCGCGCCACGGGCCTACCGTCCCCAGTCGCGGGGATAGCGGAAGTCGATGCCGACGGTCCGGGATGAGATCTTGGCGATCAGCGGAGGCCGCCGCTTGTACTGGCTCCGCGCGATCAGGCGGGTGATCCGGTCGACCATCGGGCCGGAGAAGCCCGCCGCGATCGCTTCCCGCCGCGAGGCCCGGCGCTCGACCATCAGCAGGAGGAGGCGGTCGATGTCGGCGTAGCGGTAGCCGAGCTCGCCCTCGTCCGATTGCCCCGCCCACAGGTCCGCTGTGGGCGTCTTCCACACGATCTTGTCGGGGATGCCGAGGTGCGACGCCAGCCAGCGCACCTGAGTCTTGTACAGGTCGCCCAGCGGATTGATCGCGCAGGCCATGTCCCCGAAGATGGTCCCGTATCCCAAGAGCAGCTCGGTCTTGTTGCTCGTGCCGAGCACGAGGGCGGTCTCCCTCGAGGAGAGGTCGTACAGGATGGACATGCGCTCGCGGGCCATCTTGTTGCCACGCCGGATGCGGCTCGCACCGCGCTGGCGGCGGAAGTAGGTGTCGATCATGGGCGTGATGTCGATGGTCGCGGTACGGCATCCCAGGAGGCGGGCGACGCGGCGGGCGTCCCGCAGGCTGCCCGGGCTCGAGGTCCGGTAGGGGAGGAGCGCGCAGAGCACCCGTCGCGGCCCCAGGGCCCGGCAGGCGATGGCGGCGGACGTGGCCGAGTCGACCCCCCCCGACAGGCCCACGACGATCCGCCCGAAGCCGGCCTTGCGCGTCTCGCGGCGGACGAAATCGACGAGAAGCGCCGCCGTCGCCCGGCCGTCGATGCGGAGCTCGGGCGGCACCGGGGCGCCGAAGGCCGGGGCACGGGATCCCATCGGGCAAGACTAAGATGGCGCGCGAGGCCGTGTCAACGGCGGGGTCGCGGGCATCCCTCCGCGCGTCCGGCTTGCGAGCGGCTTTGCGGCGCCGATATAATCGTGACGCTCGGCGCTGCGACGGGCATGGAGGTCCGGCGATCGATGATCCAGGCGACACAGCTTCGGGCCGGCATGGCGATCCTCCTCGACGGGACGCTCTGCCGTGTCCTGAGCGTCCAGCACATCACCCCCGGAAACAAGCGCGGCATGGTGCAGGCCAAGCTGCGGAACATGGCCACGGGGACGAGCTTCGAGCACCGCTTCCGGTCCGGGGACACGGTGGAGAGGGCCGAGCTGGAGCAGCACGAGATGCAGTTCCTGTACGCCTCGGGCGAGGAGTTCCACTTCATGAACACCGAGACCTACGAGCAGGTCGGCATTCGCCGCGAGGATCTCGGCGATGCGGTCCTCTACCTGGTGCCCGAGGTCAGGGCCCTGGTCGAATTCCACGGGCAGCGGCCGGTCGGGATCGAGCCCCCGAAGACGGTCGACCTCAGGGTCGTCGACACTCCTCCGGGGCTGAGGGGCGCCACCGCCACCAACAGCCCCAAGCCGGCCACCCTCGAGACCGGCCTGCAGATCCAGGTCCCGCAGTTCGTCGAGGTGGGCGAGGTGGTGCGCGTCGACACCGCCGAGAGGAAGTACCTCGACAGGGTCCGGTAGGGGCGTGGGCACGCCCGCCCGGCAGCGGATCGCCCGATTCGCCCAGGGCGGCCGCGTCTTCTACGCGCTTCTCGAGGGCGACGACGGGGCGCGCGAGGTCCCGGGCGACCCGTTCCGCGGCCTCGGAGAGCCGGGCCCCCTGCGCTCGACCGTGGGCCTGAGGTGGCTGACCCCCTGTGTCCCCTCCAAGATCGTCGGCGTCGGGCGCAACTATCGCGCCCATATCGCCGAGCTGAGGCACGAGGCTCCCGCCGAGCCGCTTCTCTTCCTCAAGCCGCCGTCCGCGCTGCTGCCGCCGGACGGGACCATCCGCCTGCCGGAGCGGAGCCGTCGGGTCGACTACGAGGGAGAGCTGGGGGTGGTCATCGCCCGCAGGGCGCGCCGCGTCAGCGAGGCGCGCGCGCTCGACTACGCGCTGGGCTACACCTGCGTCAACGATGTCACCGCACGCGACCTTCAGGAGGTGGACGTGCAGTTCACGCGTCCCAAGGGGTTCGACACCTTCTGTCCATTCGGCCCCTGCATCGTGACCCGCCTCGACCCCGCCGGCCTGGTGGTGGAGACCTTCGTGAACGGCGAGCGGCGCCAGTCATCCCCCACGGACCGCATGATCTTCAGCGTGGCCCGGCTGATCAGCTTCGTCTCGGAAGTGATGACCCTGGAGCCGGGGGACCTCATCGCGACGGGGACGCCGGAGGGAGTCGGGCCGCTCCGCCACGGAGACGAGGTCGCGGTCTCGATCGAGGGGATCGGACGGCTGAGCAACCGCGTCGAATCGAGCTAGAGCGCGGCGTCCACCGCCGCGGGCGCCGTCCGGCCCCGGCCAGGGAGCGCCGGAGGAGCGCGCGCGCCAGCTGGAAGGCGGGGACGAGCCCGGTGGCGGCGCGGTAATGTTCCGCGGCCTCCTCGTGGCGGAGCTGGAGCGCGGCCAGATGCCCCAGCCGCATCCTCGCCCACAGGCTGCGCGGCGATCGGCGCAGGAGATCCAGGTAGACCTCCCGGGCCAGCTCCAGCCGCCCGCGCCGCTCGTGATATTCGGCGATCGACAGGTCGAGGGCGTAGCAGTCCCCGACGATCGCCCGCTGGCGGGCGAAGTCCTCCGGGCCGTAGGCCGCGGCCCGGCCCACCCTCTCCAGCCCGGCCCGCAGCCTCCGCATGGCGCGGCGCGTCCAGGGGTCCTGCCGGGCGAAGAACGCCTCCCGCCGATCCCGGACCCAGAAGTCGTCCGTCAGGTTGAACTTGTCGCGCGCCTGTGCGTACTGCGCCGTCCCCGGGTAGACCGTGAGCGGCGAGACCAGGCCGTCGTGCGGACGGATCTCCTCGATCAGATTCAGCGTGGCGTCCAGGTCCTCGTCGGTCTCCGAGTCGATTCCTGTGATCAGGTAGATGGACAGGCCGAGCCCGACCCTCCGTGTGGCGCGCGCCGCGGCCCGGACCTGATCGAGCGTGATCCCCTTGTTGAGGCGCCGCAGCATGCGCGGCGACCCCGACTCGACGCCGTACTGCACGTGCGTGCAGCCGGCCCGCCGCATCCAGGCGAGCCGCTCCTCGTCCACCGCGTTGACGCGCGACTGGCAGTCCCACAGGAGATCGATCCCCGACTCGATCAGGCCGCGGCAGAGATCGATGACCCGCTGGCGGTGGACCGTGAACGTGTCGTCCCGCACCGAGACGTACACCACGCCGTGCCGTTCGCGCAGCAGCCGGATCTCCTCGATGATGTGCGCGGGCGATCGGAACCGCAGGGCGCGGCCCCAGAAGTCGGGCGACGAGCAGAAGGTGCAGGCCGCCGGGCAGCCCCGCGAGGTGATGATGAACTCGTGCTGCGCCATGGGGTCCACGCCGACCGCGGCCGGGTAGGCGGCCGGGTGTGGGAGAGTGTCGAGCTCGGCGATGACGGGCCGCTCCGGGGTCTCCACGATCTCCTCGAGGCGGTCGACGATGCCTAGGCAGGGGAGGCCGGCCCGGCGGTAGGTCAGGCCGCGGATGGACGGGAGTTCGGTCTCGAGACGGCCGGACCGGTGGCTGCGGACCAGCTCAAGGAGGCTCTCCTCTCCCTCGCCCCGCACCACCAGGTCGACGGCGGGATAGGCCCGCAGGAGGTGGCGCGCCAGGTGGGTGGCGTGGGGACCGCCGGCGACCACCAGACAGCGGGGGTTGGCCGACCGCGCCAGGGCGGCGACGCGCATCGCCTCGTGGCGGTTGAAGGTGAACACGGAGATGCCCGCGATATCGGGGCGGACGTCCCTGAGGTAGGCGGCGACCCGCCTCCAGGGCCAGGCGCTCATGTTGACGATGCTCGCGTCGAGGCCGGCGCGGCGCAGGACGCCGTTGAGGGTGCCGAGGCCCAGGGGGGTGAAGCGCGAGTAGAACTCCATCTTCCCCAGGTCGTGGCACTTGTAGCAGAGTACGACCCTCACGATCCCCCCGGCCCGCGCGCGGAGGTCGGCACGGATACCAGGCGCAGGACCTCCCGCGACAGCATCGCCAGCCTCTCGTCGCGGAGCAGCGGGTAGGCGGTGCGCGCTGCGCGCAGGGTGGCGCGGTCTAGGTCGCAGGTCAGCAGTTCGGACTGCAGGTCCCGCGCGCAGGCGGCCACGCGCCCGAAGGGGTCGACGACGCAGGACCCACCCCCGAAGTTGATCCCGTCCTCGAAGCCCACGCGGTTGGCCCAGACGACGAACACCGTCTGCAGTCGGGCGGTCACCGTGAGGATGTCCCTCCAGGTCGATTGGCTCGTCATGGGGCTGGACGATCCGGCTCCCTGCGTGGGGCTGCTGGACAGCACCAGGATATAGTCGGCACCGTCCTGGGCCAGCACGAGGGCGGTCGAAGGGTGCCACAGGTCCTCGCACACCAGCAGGCCCAGGCGCCCCAACCTCGATCGGAAGGCGCGCAGGCTGTCCCCGGCCGCGAAATAGCGTCCCTCCTCGAACATCCCGTACGTCGGCAGGTAGATCTTGCGGTGCACCTGCCGGATCCGGCCCCGGTCGAGGTAGACCGCGCTGTTGTAATAGCGGTGGCCCTCCGATTCCTCCACTAGCCCGACGACGAGCGGGATCCTGCGACTCGCGTCCAGCAGGGGGGCTATGGCGGTCGGGGAGTGCAGCGGGACGGCGACCTCGGCGACCAGGTCCTGGAGGCGATAGCCGGTCAGGCTCAGCTCCGGGAACACCAGCAGGTCGGCGCCCCGCCTGATCGCCTCGCGGGCGCACCGGAGGTGGAGCGCCACGTTGGCCGCGAGGTCGCCCAGCACCGGTTCCATCTGGGCCAGGGCGATCCGTGCAGCGGTTGCGGGCCTGGCGGTCCGGGGCCGTCCGGCGTGCGATGGCTGGCGCTTCGGCATAGGAAGGCGCGTCGAAAAGAGGGTCGCATGATAACACAGCGGCTCTACGGGAACAACGCAAGTGTCCCGTTTTCTTTACTTTGCCCGCACCATCTGATAGCATGCCGGCGATCGGGACCACCACCGCGGGAGGAGCGGAGGCAACGTGGCGAGCCGCAAGCCTGCCGTGGCCGGCTCCTTCTACACGGCCGACCCGGAGGCCCTCAGGGAGGAGATCGAGCGGCTGCTCGCGGGCCGCACGCCTCCCGCACAGCCGCGCGGCATCGCGCTGATGGTGCCGCACGCCGGCTACATCTACTCGGGCCGGGTGGCGGCGGACGCCTACACGTCGGTGAGGCTCTCCCCGCGCGCGGTCATTCTCGGGCCCAATCACACGGGGGAGGGGCATCCCGTCGCCGTCATGCGGGAGGGCTCCTGGAGCCTGCCCTTCGGCGAGGCGGCGATCGACGCGCCGCTGGCGGGGGCGATCCTGGATCGCTGCCCCGGCGCCCGCGAGGACGACCGCGCGCACCGCAGCGAGCACTCCCTGGAGGTCCAGGTGCCGTTCCTGCAGCGGCTGCTCCCGTCGTTCCGTTTCGTGCCGATCTGCGTGGGGACGCTGCGCCTGCCCCTCCTGCTCGATCTCGGACGGGCCGTGGCGGAGGCGATTCGCGCGGCCGGCGAGGACGTGCTGATCCTCATCAGCAGCGACATGTCGCACTACATCCCGGCCGCGACCGCGCAGGCGCAGGACCGCAAGGCGATCGATCGGATCCTGGCGCTCGACCCCGAGGGTCTGCACAGAGTGGTCCTCGAGGAGTCGATCAGCATGTGCGGCATCGCGCCGGCGGTGGCGGGCCTGGACGCCGCGAGGCGCCTGGGGGCCCGCAGCGCGCGGCTGGTCTCCTACGCGAACTCCGGTGACAGGAGCGGCGACTACCGGTCGGTCGTCGCTTACGCGGGGATCGCCGTCACCTGAAGGCGCACCTTCATCCCCCGAGGAACGTGAACGCCCCCGAGAGCATGCGGATCCGGGTCACGAGGCTCGCCCTCACGGCCGCCTTCACCCTGGCTTTCTCCTCGGGCGCGATCCTGCCCCAGGAGTCGGAGGAGGCGGGCGCCGCGGCGGAGGCAGCCGGCAAGCGGCGCGTCGTGAGTCCCGGGCCGGGCGGCCGGACGCTCCAGATCGACGCGGGGCCCGGCTCGATCCTCGGCAAGGACGAGCTCCTCCTCAAGGAATACGTGGACATCCGGTTCGGCGCCACGCGCCTGCAGGCCGACTTCGTCCGCTACGTCCCCTCCACCAGCACGGCCCACGCCGAGGGCAACGTGATCTTCGACCACGGGGATGCGCGCATCACCGCCGAGAGCCTGGACTACAACCTGGAGAGCGGGACCGGCGTCTTCCACAAGGCCCGCGGCTACGCCGAGCCCTCGTATTACTTCGAGGCCGAGCGCGTCGAGAAGATCTCGGAGAACGAGCTGGTCCTGCACGACGCCACCTTCACGGCGTGCACCCAGCCGATCCCCTACTGGAGCTTCAAGGTGGGGCGGGCCCTGCTGCGCCTCAGCGAGTACGCCTACCTGCACAATCTCTCGTTCAAGGTGGGGCGGGTAACGGTGTTCTACACGCCCTACCTCGTCTGGCCGATCAAGACGGACCGCGCCTCCGGGCTGCTGTTCCCCGAGTTCGGCTTCTCGGACCGCAACGGCACGGTGATCAGCAACGCCTTCTATTGGGCGATGCGACGCAACATGGACGCCACCTTCTTCTTCGATTACTGGTCCGAGGCGGGCTACGGCAACGGCGTCGAGTACCGCTATGTCCCCAGCGAGCTGGGCCGGGGCCGCTTCACCGGCTACATCATCCGGGACCAGGTCGCGAAGGACGAGATGCGGGAGGGCGTGTCGACCGATCGCTGGGTCATCAACTACGAACACCTCCAGCACTTCGACGCCGGCTGGCGGCTCATCGCCAGGGCCAACTTCATCAGCGACTTCGATTACTATCTGGACTTCGAGCGCGACATCCGCCTGTCCACCAACCCGCAGGCGCTGTCCGACCTGTACGTCACCCGGAACTGGGGCTTCCACTCGCTGAACATCCGGGGCGAGCGGCGCGAGCAGCTGGTCACCGTGGGGGTTTCTCCCTCGGGCCTCGGGGACCCTCTAGGCGTCACCCGGAAGGAGGAGATCATCCGCTGGATCCAGCCCCAGATCGAGTTCCGCAGCAGCCGGCAGCGGCTGGGTCGCAGCCCGTTCTTCCTGGCACTCGAGTCCTCGGCGGCGGCCTTCGACAAGGGGGAGGAGGACGTCTCCTACCAGCGGCTCGACGCATTCCCGACGCTCTCCGCGCAGCTCTCTCCCGTCACCTGGCTCGACGTCGATGCGAGCGTCAGCTACCGCGACACCTACTACACCAAGAGCCAGAGGACCGACCTGGGATGCGACGGTCTCCCGAACACCGGCGATTTCGGTGAGGGGAACGGACAGGACGACACGGAACGCGACGAGAACGGCGACGGGATCTTCGACGCAGCCGACGATCTTGGATGCGATCGTCTCCCGAACACCGGCGATTTCGGCGAGGGGAACGGGAGCCTGGACGGGGAGCGGTCGGCCACCTTCGAGGACAACCTGAATCGCAACGGCTATCAGGCCGGCCTGCAGATCATCGGGCCGAAGATCAGCCGGGTCTTCAACCGGCCCGGCTCGGACTTCTCGACGCGCTACAAGCACACGATCGAGCCGACGATCCGCTACACCTACCGGTCCGAGGTCGAGGACGTCGAGAACGTCATCCGCTTCGACCAGATCGACACGCTCCCCGACCGGGCCAACCAGGTGACCTACGCCCTGGTGACGCGGCTGTTCGCGAGGCGGCCGGCCAGCCGGCTGGAGGACTTCGATGCCGGCACCGTTTACGGCGCGGAGTACGTGGGCAGCAGCCTGGACCCGCTGCGCGCGGCCCGGGAGGCATTCATGCGCGAGAAGGATCGGCGGCGGGTGGAGCTCGGCGAGGCGGGGATGGAGGAAGGGCCGGAGGCGGGCGAGCGGCTCAGCACGGTGGAGATCGCGACCCTAGAGATCAGCCAGGACTACTCCTTCCTGCGGCCGCTGAGCCGCTCGGTGGCGCTGGACGACGAGAGCCGGGCATCCCCGATCCGCGCCACGCTGCGGCTGAACCCGTCGATCCGGACCAGCCTCGACCTGCGGACCTCGTATGATATTCTGTTCAGGCAATTCCGCGAGGCGAGCCTGAGCGCAAACCTCAGAAGCCCGCGGCGCGGGTTTCTGGATCTGACCTGGTCCCTGACGCGCGACCTGGAGGGGCAGGCGCTGCAGGAACAGGGCCTGGCGTTCGTCCCGGTGAGGGACCGGAGCCAGATCGTCCTGCAGGGGGAAACCAACCTCTTCCGGAGGCGGCTGCTGCTCGGGCTCCAGGTCAACTACGAGCTTGGCGACGTGCTGCCCGGCGAGCCCCGGCTCAGGGACCAGCGGTACAAGCTCGGGTACAACACCCAGTGCTGCGGGTTCCAGATCGAGTTCCTCGAGCGCAATTACACGACCACCAGCCAGCGCGAACTGCGCTTCCTCATCAATCTGAAGGGCGTGGGGAACGTCGTGGACCTCCAGTCACGCTCTGGCGGCGGCTTCTGATGGACCGAGCGGAAGCCACCGTCCCGCTCGTCATCGGTGCGGCGGGGATGCTCGGGTCCCTGCTCTCGGAGCGGCTCGAGCAATCGTTTCCCGCCACCATCGCCGCCACCCGCGCTGAGATCGACGTCGAGGATCGGTTTCGGCTCGAGGCCGAGATCGAGCGCCTTCGCCCGACCGTCGTGATCAACTGCGCTGCCTTCGCCGACGTCGACGGCTGCGAGATCGATCGGGATCGGGCCCAGCGGGTGAACGCCGACGGCGCGGAGAACGTGGCGCGCGCCGCGGCGTCCGCGGGCTGCCGGGTCGTGCACGTGAGCACGGACTTCGTCTTCGACGGACGTGCCGACAGGCCGTACCGCGAGGAGGACCCGACCGCCCCGCTGTCCGAGTACGGCCGCAGCAAGCTCGAGGGCGAACGGCGGGTGGCGGCGGCGGCCGAGGACCACCTGATCGTGCGGACCTCCTGGCTCTACGGCCCGGGACGGACCGGCTTCGTGGACGCGATCCGGTGCCGCGCCCGCGAGGGCGGCATCCTCAGGGTGGTGCACGACCAGCGGGGGACGCCCACCTACGCGGCCGATCTGGCGGAAGCGCTGGAGCGGCTGCTCGCGACCGACCGGCGGGGGATCGTGCACTTCGCCAACCTCGGAGTCGCCTCGCGGTACGAGATGGCGCAGGCCATCGTCGAGGCGACCGGGGCGCGGGGAGTCCGGCTCGAGCCGATCCCGACCGGCCGGGCGGGGCGGGTGGCCGCGCGCCCCGCCTACTCGGCGCTGGACACGACCCTGTACACACGGCTCACCGGACACCGCCCCCGGCACTGGAGGGAGGCGCTGCACGACTACCTGGGCGCCGGCGGGGGCAGGGTCGGCGGCGCATGAGGGTCCTGATCACCGGGGCCACCGGATACCTCGGCTCGCACGTCGCGCGGCGCATCGCCGCCGCGGGGCACCGGGTGCGGGCGCTCTGCCGGCCAGGAAGCGAAGCGAGGGCGCCGTCCGGGTGCGAGTCGGCGATCGGGGACATCTGTGACCGTCCGTCGATCGAGCGCGCCCTCGCGGGCTGCGACGCGCTGGTGCACATGGCCGCCCTCGTCCGCACGTGGTCCAGCCGGCGGGCGGATTTCGACCGCGTGAACGTCGCCGGGCTCTCGTCGGTGCTCCGCGCCGCCGAGGAAGCGGGCGTCGGCAGGATCGTCTATACCTCCACCATCGTGGCGCTGGGGCCGACGGACGGCCGGATCGGCGACGAGGACTCGTTCGACCGGCGGGACCGGCGTTTCTGCACCGACTACGAGCGGACCAAATGGATCGCCGAGGGGATGGTCCGGGAGAGGATCGCGGCGGGGCTCCCGGCCGTGGTCGTCTACCCCGGGGTGGTGTACGGTCCCGGCGCGGCGACCGAGGGGAACCTCCTCCGGCGGATGCTGGCCCGCCACCTCGAGGCGGGGCTCAGGACTCGGCTGGGCCGGGGGGACAACCGGATCTGTCACGCCTTCGTTGAGGACGTCGCGGACGGCCATCTGGCGGCCCTCGAGAGGGGCGCCCCGGGCCGCGGGTATGTGCTCGGCGGTGAGAACGTCACCCAGGACGATCTCTTCTCGGTGCTGGAGCAGCTCACCGGGGTGCCTTCCCCCCGCTGGAGGATCCCGTACGCCGCCGCGGAGGCGGCCGGGGCGGTCCTGCAGGGGCTGGCGTGGATCAGCGGCCGGCGGCCGGCAGTGACGCCCGGAGTCGTGCGGACCTTCCGGCACGAGTGGGCCTACAGCAGCGACAGGGCGATGCGCGAGATCGGCTACCGGGTGACGCCGCTGCGGGAAGGACTGCGCCGCACGCTCGAGGCGCTGCGGGCGGAGGGAGCCGGCGGTCCAGGTCCGGGTTGAGGGTCGGCGATGAGGCACGCGAACGAGGCGGCCCGCAGGGCCGTCCATGTGGGAGCGGGCGGGCTCGCGTTCCTGCTCAAGTACCTCACTTTCTGGCAGGCCGCCGCATGTGCCCTGGCCGCGGTCGGCTTCAACCTGGTCCTGCTGCCGCGCTTCGGCGGCGCGGCCCTCTTCAGGGATGGCGAGCGGGCGGCTCCCTTGCGTTCCGGCATCCTCCTCTACCCGGTGTCGGTGCTGCTGCTCATCCTGCTGTTCGGCGCGCGCATGGAGGTCGCCGCGGCAGGCTGGGGGATCATGGCGGCCGGGGACGCCGCCGCCGCCGGATGCGGCCGGCGATTCGGGTGGCGGCCGATTCCCTGGAACGCCGCCAAGACGGTCGGCGGATCAGGCGCCTGCGCGATCGCGGCCGCAGCCGTCTGCTGGCTAGTCCTCGTGTGGATGGGCCGCGGTGCGCTCGGCTCGGCCCTGCTCGCGATCCCCACCGGGCTGTTCGCGGCCTTCGTCGAGTCCTTGCGGTGGCGGCTCAACGACAACCTGACCGTTCCGCTCCTGTCGGCGCTCTTCCTCCGCGGGCTACTCGAGGTCGACGGGGCCACGCTGCTATCGGCGGCCCCGCGGCTGCGCGGCGCCCTGCTGGTCGGCGCCCTGGTCAACCTCCTCGTCGCATTACTGCTGCGCCGGACCCGGACCGTCGATCGGTCCGGGGCGCTCGCCGGGTTCCTCGTGGGGACGCTCACCTTCGGCTTCGCCGGCTGGCGCGGCTACCTGATCCTGATCGGTTTTTTCGTGATGGGCTCGGCCGCCACGCGTCTCGGGTATCGACGCAAGCTGGCCAGCGGGACGGCGCAGCCGCAGAAGGGGGCCCGCTCGGCCCGGCACGCCCTGGCCAACTGCGGCGTGGCGGCCTACCTCGCGGTGCTCATGGCGGCCGCGCCGTCTCCCGGGATCTTCGCGCTCGCTTTCGTCTGCGCCTGCGCCACCGCCGCGTTCGATACGGTGAGCAGCGAGATCGGCCAGGCCTACGGAGGCCGGCCGTTCTTGATCACGACCCTGCGCCGGGTGGCGGTCGGCACGGACGGCGCCGTGTCCGCGGTCGGCACGGCCGCGGGGGCGGCGGCCGCACTGGTCCTGGGGGGGCTCGCCTGGCAGGCGGGGCTTGTCGGCGTGGAGTCCTTGGGGATCGTGGTCGCGGCCGCGTTTTTCGGGTCGACCGCCGACTCGCTGCTGGGGGCGACCCTTGAGGCGCGGGGGCTGATGGACAACGAGGCGGTCAATTTCTCCAACACCTTGGTGGGGGTCTTCGCCGGGATCGCCCTGGCCCGCCTCCTGCCGGTGTCCATGTAGGGCGGGAGAGAAAGGGTCCGGATGAGCGACGCAGCGCCCGCCGCCCGGGGTCGCTTCGCGGCCAGGGCGCGCCTGTACTTCACCTTCACGCGACCCTTCACGCTGCTGCCGCCGACCCTCGGCGTGATCTCGGGGGCCCTGACGGCCTTCGGCTCCGCCGGCAACCCGGACCCCGAGCGGCGGCTCAGCCTCGAGATCCTCCTGACGATCCTGCTCGGCGCGCTGTGCGCGGCCCTGCTCAACGCGGCCAGCAACGTGCTGAACCAGTACCACGACCTCGACATCGACCGGCGCAACAAGCCGGGGAGGCCGCTCCCGTCCGGGGCGATCTCGCCGCGCGCCGGGAGGACCTTCTCGGCGGTCCTGTACGCCTGCGCCGTCCTGCCGACCTGGCTGGTCGTCGTCCATCCGCGCGTGGGCGTGCTCGACAAGGCGACCGCCCCCCTGCTCGAGCACGAGTGCTTCTTCATCTTCCTCGCCGGGACGGTCCTGACCCTGGTCTACTCGGACCCCGCGTGGGGACGGACCAAGAGGTTCGGCATCTGGGCCAACCTGACGATCGCGGTTCCCCGTGGCTGTCTGCTGAAGGTGGCCGGATGGTCGATGGTCGGAAGCGTCATCCGGCTCGAGCCGTGGTACATCGGCTTCATCTTCTTCCTGTTCCTGCTGGGGGCGACGACGAGCAAGGACTTCTCCGACATGAAGGGAGACGCGGCACACGGGTGTCGCACTCTTCCGATCCGTTACGGGGTGGAGGCCTCGGCTCGGTTCATCGCGCCGTTCTTCGTGCTGCCGTGGCTGCTGATACCCCTGGGCGCCCTCGCCCCCGACCCGTTCGGGACGGGAAGGGTGCTCACCGGGGATCCGCTGCTGCTGTCGATCCTTGGGCTGACGCTCGCCGCGTGGGGGATCCGGACCGCGCGCCTGATCCTCCGCGACCCGGGGGCCCTCGCCAGCATGGAGAACCATCCCTCCTGGACCCACATGTACCTGATGATGCTCTGCGCCCAGGTCGGTTTCGCGGTCGCCTACCTTGTCTGAGGTCCTCCGGCGGCGGACGGCGGCGCGGCGCCTGGCCTTCCTGGCGACTCTCCTCCCGCTCCTGTCGGCGGGGGACGCGGCCGGGGTCCCGCCGCCCGGCTCCCCGTCGGGCCCAGCCGAGACGGTGGTCCTGGTGTCGATCGACGGCCTGCGGTGGGACGGGCCCGAATGGGCCGGCGCGCCCAACCTGGCGCGCATGCGCCGGGAGGGGGCGTCGGCCGGAGGGCTCGTCCCGCCCTTCCCGGCCAACACCTTTCCGGCGCACGCCACCATCGCGACCGGCGTCCACCCGGACCGGCACGGCATCCTCAACAATTCCTTCCTCGATAGGGAGCGTGGGCCGTTTCACAGGGAGGACGATGCGTCCTGGCTCCTCGCCGAGCCCCTCTGGGTGACGGCCGAGCGACAGGGAGTGCGCGCCGCCGTTTACCACTGGGTGTTCTCGTATACCCCGTGGCGCGGGATCGCGGCGACGATCCGGGTGCCGTTCTCCCCCGGCGTTCCCGACGCCGAGAAGGTGGATCGGATCCTGGAGTGGCTGCGGCGTGGGGAGGCGGAGCGCCCCGACCTCATCATGTCCTACCTGGGCGGCGTCGATTCGGCGGCGCACCGGCACGGGCCGCGGTCGGCGGCGGCGCGTCGGCGGACCTTGAGCGCCGATCGGCAGATCGGCCGGCTCCTGCGGGCGGTGGAGCGGCTCGACCGTCCCGCGGCCCTTGTCGTGGTGTCGGATCACGGGATGTCGGAGGTGACGGTGGTGCATCGCCTCGACCGCATCCTGACCGGTCCGGCGGGCGAGGTGCGCACATTCTCCTCGGGTGCCACGAGCAATCTTTACTGCGGCTCGGCCGCGGCGTGCGCCGCGGCGAGACGGTTCCTCGGGAGGATCGAGGGGATCGAGATCTTCGAGGGATCGGCGATGCCGGCCGCTCTCCGCTACCGGCACCCGTCGAGGGTGGGCGACCTGGTCGCGATCGCCCCGCCGGCGTCCTACTTCGCGGACCGTGCCCCGAAGCGGCCGCGGGCCCGGGGAATGCACGGTTACCGCCCCGAGGACAAGGCGATGTGGGGTGTGTTCCACGCCTGGGGCAGCGGCGTGCGCCCCGGATCCCGCCGCGTGAGGGTCGCAGCAGTGGACGTCGCCCCGTTCATATGCCGGCTCCTGGGGATCGACTGCCCGGACGGGATCGACGGGACCGCGCCGGCGGAGCTCCTGTCGGGCGTCAGGAGTCCGGAGCCTCCGGGGCGGCGCCGGCCTCGGAAGCCTCCGGCGCCCGCCGCCGGCAGCGTGCCACCTTGACCCGGGCGGGACGCAGGGGCGTCCCGCGCAGCGTGTACCCCTTCAGCATCTCCTCCACCACCAGGTTGTCGCGGGCCGGATCCTCCGTCTCCTCAGTGGCCACCGCTTCCGCGTGAATCGGGTCGAAGGGGCGGCCCACGGTCTCCACCTCCTCGACGCCCTCGGAGGACAGGACGCGCAGCAGGTGGTCGCGGATCAGGACGACCCCCCGCAGCAGCGACCGCGGCTCGGTCGGCCCGGCGGCCGAGTCGATGGCGCGGTCGAGGTCGTCGAGCACGGCGATGACCTTACGCATCATCTCGGCCCGCGCGAACTCCACGCGCCGCTCCAGGTCGCGGCGGAGGCGCTCCCGAAACGCGTCGCGCTCCTCGTCGAGGCGGCGGTAGGCGGCCGAGATCTCGCGGGCGCGCCGCTCCGCCGCTTCGGCGCGGGCCTTGAGCTCCTGCACGTACGTGGGGAAGCGCCGCTCCGGCTCGACGGCGGCGCCGTCTCGGTACGACGGCCGCCGGTCGATCACCGAGAAGTGGGGCTCGCGGCCGTCCCCCTTGTCCCGGTTGCGGCTCGGGCGTTCTTCGCTCACGGCGGTACCCGTCGTCCCTCCTCGATCGCCTCGGGGTGCGCTCCGCTCAGCCACCCAAAAGCCGCCGGATCCGCTCCCGGACCGGCGGATGCGTGCTGAACAGGCCAGCCAGGGTCCGGCCGGTGCCGGACAGGGGCCGAACGATGAACAGGTGGCTCGACGCGGGCCCGGCGGTCCGCATCGGGATCAGTCTTGCGCGCTGCTCGAGCTTCTGCAGGGCGCTCGCCAGCCCGGACGGGCTGCCGGCCAGCTCGGCGCCGCTCTGATCGGCCTGGAACTCGCGCGAGCGCGACACCGCGAGGTGGATCAGCGTTGCCGCGATCGGCGCCACGATCACGGTCGCCAGCAGGGCGATGGGATTGCCGCCCCCCCGGTCGTGGCGGCTCCCGCCGCCGAAAAGGGCCGCAAACCAGGCCAGCCGGGCCAGGACCATGATCGCGCCCGCCAGCGTCGCCGCCACCGACCCGATCAGGATATCGCGGTTGCGGACGTGCGCCAGCTCGTGGGCCAGGACTCCCTCCAGCTCCTCCTCCCCGAGGATCCTCAGGATCCCATGGGTCACGGCGACGGCGGCGTGCCGTGGGTCCCGCCCGGTGGCGAAGGCGTTCGGAGCCTCCTCCGGCAGCACGTAAACGCGCGGCATCGGGATCCCCGCGCGCGCGGTGAGCCGTTCCAGGATCTCGAACAGCCGCGGCGCCTCGCCGCGTGAGAGGGGCTGCGCGCGGTGCCACGCGAGGACCAGCCGGTCCGAGAACCAGTACGAGAAGAAATTCATGACGGCCGCGATGACGAGCGCCAGCAGCATCCCGCCGCGTCCCGCGAGCGCCTGGCCGCCGACGATCAGCAGGGCAGACAGGACGGCCAGAAGGGCCGTCGTCTTTACGTTATTCATCTGCCTGTGCCTCCGAACGGCGATCCGCTCGCCGCGGCGCGAGCGACGGCCCGATCTTAGCGCGGCCTCGAGCCAGGGCCAAGCCGCCGCCCCTACTTCACCTCGATGCGGATCGCTTTGGCCGCGTCCTCCTTCCTCTTGGGGAGGACCACCTCCAGGACGCCGTTCTTGTGGATCGCGCGGATGGCGCCCTGGTCGACGTTCAGCGGCAGGGTGAAGGAGCGCAGGAACGCGCCGAAAGGGCGCTCCGAGCGATGGTAGTCGTCCGGCTTCACGTCGGCCGGGATCGGACGCTCCCCGCGGATCACCAGGGTGTTGTCGTCCACCCGGACCTCGATGTCGTCCTGGGAGACGCCGGGCAGGTCGGCCCTCATGACGATCGACCCCGCCGTCTCGAAGATGTCCACTGCGGGCGCCCACCGCCCGCTCTCGATCTCCTCCTCGCCGCGCTGCCGCGCCAGAGTCTCCTGGAACAGCCGGTTCATCCTGTCCTGGATCCGCATCAGGTCCCGGAACGGGTCCCATCGAGCCGTGGTCATCGTCGGTCCCTCCTCCATCGTCCTCCCGGCGGCCGCGACGCCGCGGCCGCCGTCAGCGCCCGCCTGCTCCTGCCGCCTCGGCCACGGTGCCGGGGGCAACCGCTCTCTCGAACACGACCTCTCCGGCCCTCCCGTCCCAGTGCGCGAGCAGCTCGTCCCCGGGCTCGAAGCCGCCCTCGAGGATCCGCCGGGCCAGAGGGTCGAGCACCAGCCTCTGGATGGTGCGCTTCAGCGGGCGGGCGCCGTATTGTGGATCGTATCCCACCTCGGCCAGGTGCGCCTTCAGCTCCGGGCTCAGCCGGAGCGTCAGCCGGCGCGCCTCCAGCACCCGGGCCAGCCGGCCCGCCTGGATGTCGATGATCCTCATCAGGTCCTCCCGGCCCAAGGGACGGAACAGGGCGATGTCGTCGATGCGGTTGAGGAACTCGGGCCGGAAATGACGCTTCAGCTCGGCCTCCACCCGCCGCCTGAGTCCGTCTCCGGAGGTCGGGCCCGCCTCCGCGAGGAGATCGCCGGCGAGGTTCGAGGTCATGACGATCAGCGTGTTCTTGAAGTCCACGACCCGTCCTTTGCCGTCGGTCAGCCGCCCGTCCTCGAGGATCTGGAGCAGCGCGTTGAAGACGTCGGGATGGGCCTTCTCGATCTCGTCGAACAGGATCACCGAGTAAGGCCTCCTGCGGACGGCCTCGGTGAGCTGCCCCCCCTCGTCGTGGCCCACGTACCCGGGGGGCGCCCCGATCAGCCGGGCCACCGAATGCTTCTCCATGTACTCCGACATGTCGAGGCGGACCATGGCGCGCTCGTCGTCGAACAGGAACTCGGCCAGGGCCCTGGCCAGCTCCGTCTTGCCCACCCCCGTCGGCCCCATGAACAGGAACGAGCCGGTGGGCCGGTTGGGGTCCGACAGGCCGGCCCGGGCGCGCCGCACCGCCTGGCTGACGAGCGCCACGGGTGCGTCCTGGCCGACGACGCGTCTTCGCAGGCGCTCCTCCATGCGGAGCAGTTTCTGGACCTCCCCCTCAAGCATTCTGCTGACCGGGATGCCGGTCCAGCGGGAGACCACGGCGGCGACGTCCTCCTCGTCCACCTCCTCCTTGAGCATGGGACGACCGCCCTTCTGCAGATCCCGGAGCCGCGCGTTGCCGGCGTCGAGCCTGCTCCGCAGGTCGGCCAGATGCCCGTAGCGCAGCTCGGCCGCCCGGTTCAGGTCGCCGCCCTTCTCGGCCTGCTCGGCCGCGAGGCGGGTCTGCTCGATCCTCTCCTTGAGGGAGCGGATCTCGTCGATGGCCGCCTTCTCCGCCTGCCACTGCGCCTTCAGGGTCTTGCTCTCGTCCCGGAGCGCGGCGAGCTCCCTGCGGATCTCCTTCAGCCGGCCCCTGCTCGCCGGATCGGACTCCTTCTCCAGTGCCTTCTGCTCGATGGCCAGCTGGACGGCGCGACGCTCCAGGACGTCGATGTCCTGGGGGAGCGAGTCGATCTCGATCCGCAGGCGCGACGCCGCCTCGTCGATCAGGTCGATCGCCTTGTCGGGGAGGAACCGGTCGGTGATGTATCGGTGCGACAGCGTGGCCGCCGCGATCAGGGCGGCGTCCTTGATCCGCACCCCGTGGTGCACCTCGTAGCGCTCCTTCAGCCCGCGCAGGATGGTGATGGTGTCGTCCGGGCCCGGCTCGCCGACCAGGACCGGCTGGAAGCGCCGCTCTAAGGCGGCGTCCCTCTCGAGGTGCTTGCGGTACTCCGACAGCGTGGTGGCGCCCACGCAGCGGAGCTCCCCGCGCGCCAGCGCCGGCTTGAGCATGTTGGCGGCGTCGACCGCGCCCTCCGCGGCGCCCGCCCCCACGAGGGTGTGCAGCTCGTCGATGAACAGGATGTAGCGTCCCTCGCTCTGCTCGACCTCCCTGAGCAGGGCCTTGAGGCGGTCCTCGAACTCTCCCCTGTACTTGCTGCCGGCCACTAGGGCGCCGAGATCGAGGGCGACGATCTCCTTTTCCTTCAGCCCCTCCGGGACGTCCCCGTCGACGATGCGGCGTGCCAGCCCCTCCACGATGGCGGTCTTGCCGACGCCCGGCTCCCCGATCAGCACCGGGTTGTTCTTGGTGCGGCGTGACAGCACCTGGACCACGCGGCGGATCTCCTCGTCGCGCCCGATCACCGGGTCGAGCTTGCCGCGCCGGGCGAGATCGGTGAGGTTCCGGGCGTACTTCTCCAAGGCTTGGAACGAGTCCTCCGGGTTCTGCGAGGTCACCCTCTGGGACCCCCGCACCGCCTTCAGCCCCTCGAGGACGCGCGCCTGCTCGATCCCGGCCTCGCGGAGCAGATCCGAAGCCGCGCCGCGCTCCTGGAGGATGGCCAGGAAGAGGTGCTCCACCGACACGAAATCGTCACGGAACCTGCGGGCCAGCCGCTCGGCGCTCTCCACGACCGAGCGCAGGCGGTCGCCGATGACGGGGCTGGCGCCCCCCTCGACCCGCGGCCCGGAGTCCAGCCGGTCGCGGAGGCGCCGTCGCAGCGATTGGACGTCGACCCCGGTGCGCTGGAGCAGGATCGGCACCAGCCCCCCCTCCTGCTCGAGGAGGGCGTGCAGCAGGTGCTCGGGAGCGATCTCGGCATGCCCGCACCGGCTCGCGGCCGAGATCGCGGCTTGCAGCGATTCCTGGGATTTGACGGTGAATCTGTCGATGTTCATCGGAGTCTATGCCTGCGGATTCGTTGCACGCTAGAGCTTATACGCTGGTCAATATAAATCCTTAGCGTCCGATTGTCAAGTACTTCTTGCATTTCATAACATATTCTAAATCAGGCACTTACGCAAGTTGTCCGCTCCCCTTCGCGCACTGTTTCCAGGGCCGATGTGCTGGGCCGGCGGTCTACCTGCCTCCCGCTCCCGACAGCATGAGCCCGAGGCCCGGCTGATCCTGCCGTAGGAAATCCTCTATCAGCCGCAAACAGCGCCGCGTATGGGTCAGAAACAGGTGGTGCCCCGTACCGCGGATAGTCTCGAGCCGCATGTGGGGGTAGTCACGAGGAAGGGGGCGGACATGATCCAGGGGGGCCACCGAATCCTGCTCGCCGTGGATCAGCAGGGTCGGGATCGGAGGCACCGCGGGCAGGATGCGGTCGATACGGTAGCCGAGCAGGCAATGCTCGAGGGTGGAGGTGAGCGATTTAAAGGTGAATTTGTGGCTGTCGAGGATGACCTTCCAGGGGAACCGGAACATGTACCGCAGGGTGATCTCCAGGCCGCTCCGTCTGGCCTGTGCCAGGGTCTCGGCCAGGGAGTGCTGATTGAGCAGCCTGCGGTAGTGCGGAGAGCCGCGCCAGAAGATGGCGTGGGCCGTCGCCGGGTCGGTGAACCTCGGCACGCTGAGCAGAACCATCCGGGAGACTTGGGCTGCGTACCGGACGGCGTACTCGAGCGCGATCAGGCTGCCGAGCGAGTGGGCGACGAACAGGATCGGCCGGTCAGCCAGGTCTAGTTCCACGATCAGGGACCGAACGCTGTCGCGAAACAGATCGATGGTGTACTCGACGTGGGGCTTCGGGGAGAGCCCGAAGCCGATCAGGTCGGGGAGGATCAGACGGTAGTCGCGGGCCAGGTGCCGGACCTTGCCCTCCCAGTACCTCCGGGAGCCGGTGATACCGTGCAGGAAGACGATGGTCGGCGCGCCGCGATCACCGCGCTCGACGTAATGAACGGCCTCGGGTGGTCTCATCCCCTTCAGCGCTCCGTTCCCCGCTCGCGGCGAGCGATGATACCATGCGCCTCCCGGGCGCTCGGCGTGCCGAGCGCCGGGCCGGTTCTGAAACGCCGGCGGAGGCGACCCCGGCGCACCGTGGAGGAAGACGCATTGAGAGCTTTGCGGCAGACCGACCCCGCGGTCGCGGCCGCTCTCGAGGCGGAGGTGGCGCGTCAGGAGGAGACGCTCGTCCTCATCGCCTCCGAGAACCTCGCCTCGCCCGCCGTGCTGGAGGCGATGGGCTCGGCGTTCACGAACAAGTACGCCGAGGGGTACCCGGGCAGGCGTTACTACGGCGGCTGCGAGCACAGCGACACCGTCGAGCGGCTGGCGATCGAGCGCGCCCTGGAGCTGTTCGGTGCCGAGCACGCGAACGTGCAACCCCACTCCGGCTCGCAGGCGAACATGGCCGTCTACATGGCGATGCTGAAGCCTGGCGACACCATCCTGGGGATGGACCTGTCGCACGGCGGGCACCTCACCCACGGGCATCCGCTCAACTTCTCCGGAAGGTACTTCAGGGTCGTCCCCTATGGGGTGGATCGGGCATCCGAGCGGATCGATTACGACTCGCTGGACGGGCTGGCCCGGGAGCACCGTCCCAGGATGATCGTGGTGGGCGCGAGCGCCTACGCGCGGGTCATCGATTTCGAACGCGTGCGGGCGATCGCCGACGGCGTCGGCGCGCTGGTCCTGGCCGATATCGCTCACGTCGCGGGACTGGTCGCCGCGGGAGTGCACCCGAGCCCGGTGGCGCACGCCGACTTCGTGACCACCACGACGCACAAGACGCTGCGCGGCCCCCGCGGGGCGCTCATCCTGTGTCGGGAGCGGTACGCCAGGGCGATCGACAGCGCCGTCTTCCCCGGGACCCAAGGGGGGCCGCTGGTCCACATGATCGCCGCCAAGGCCGTGGCCTTCAGGGAGGCGATGAGCGAGTCTTTCCGCAGCGATCAGCGACGGACGATCGAGAACGCGTCGGTGCTCGCGCGGGCGCTGTCGGCGGGCGGGCTGCGCATCGTCTCCGGGGGCACCGACACGCACCTGTTCCTGGTGGACCTCCGGCCCAAGGGACTCACCGGGAGGGCCGGCGAGGAGCGGCTGGAGAGGGTCGGGATCGCCGTGAACAAGAACACCATCCCCTTCGACCCCGAGAGGCCGATGGTCTGCAGCGGCGTGAGGATCGGGACGCCGACCGTCACGACGCGCGGGATGGGGCCCGAGCAGATGAAGGCCATCGCCTCCCTCATCCTGGAGGCCCTCCGGCGCGGGCCCGACCAGGGCGACGTCGGGCCGCTCCGGGAGAGCGTCCGGGACCTGTGCCGGGCGCATCCCTTCTATGCCCGCTCCGGGTCGCCGGCCGCGAGGCGGGGCGCGACCCCCGGGCCTTCCGCCTGAGCGGGCGCGGGACTCTCCTTCCGGTGCCGGCCCTCCCGGTAGTCCTGGACCTCCGCGGCGTGCCGTGCCTCGTCGTCGGGGCGGGGCGGGTCGCGTCGAGGAAGATCGCCGCGCTGGTGCGGGCGGGAGCGCGGGTGAGGGTCGTCGCCCCCGGCGCGGCGCCGCGCGTCCGAACCCTGGCCCGGCGCGGGCGGCTCGTGTGGGTACGCTCGCGCTACCGGAGGGGAGGATTGGGCGGCGCGAGGCTGGTGGTCGCCGCCACCTCCGATCGGGGGGTCAATCGGGAGGTGGCTCGAGAGGCTAAGCGGCGGGGTCGATTCGTGAACGTGGTCGACGACCCCGACCTCTGCTCGCTCCTGTTCCCGGCGGTGCTGGCGCGAGGCCCCCTCCTCCTGTCCGTGTCCACCTCCGGGGCGAGCCCCGCGTTGGCCCGCGCGCTGCGCGACGAGCTGGCGAAAAGGTACGGTCCCGAGTACGGGGCCTATGTCAGACTGGTCGCGACGCTCCGGCGCCGGCTGCGAGGGGCGGCCGGCCCCCGCTGACGCCGCGCAGGGAGGAGAGCCACGGATGTCCGTACGCCCCGACCCGGAACGGACCCTCTACCTGGTCGACGGGACCAACAACATCTTCCGGGCGTTCTACGCGATCCGGGGCCTGACCACCAGCCGCGGCCTCCCCACCAATGCGGTCTACGGGTTCACCACCATGCTGCGCAAGCTGCTGCGCGAGCAGCGGCCGCGCTACCTAGGCGTGGCGTTCGACCTGCCCGAGCCGACCTTCCGCCACGAGGCGTACGCCGAGTACAAGGCCAACCGGCCCGAGGCGCCGGACGAGCTGGTGGCGCAGATCCCGTACGTCAAGAGGGTGTGCCGGGTGCTGAGCGTGCCGATCCTCGAGCTGCCCGGGTACGAGGCGGACGACCTCATCGCCACGATGGCCGAGCGCGCCCGGCGGGGCGGCCGCGGCGTGGTGATCGTCACCACCGACAAGGATCTCCTGCAGCTGGTCGGGGAGGGAGTGCTGGTGTACAACCCGGCCAAGGATCTGCTCCTGGACAGCGAAGGGGTCGAGCGCGCTTTCGGCGTGAGGCCGGAACAGGTGTGCGATGTCCTGGCCCTGGCGGGCGACGCGTCCGACAACGTGCCGGGCGTGCCCGGTATCGGAGACAAGGGGGCGCGGGAGCTGATCCGCCGCTTCGGCGACCTCGAGTCGCTGCTGAACGGGGCGGCCGACGTGACCCGCAGGGCCTACCGCGAGGGCCTGCTAGCGCACGCCGACGCCGCCCGGATGAGCCGCGATCTGGTCACGGTCCGGCGGGACGCCCCGCTCGAGATGGGGCCGGAGGATCTGAGGCTCGGGAGGCCGGACCCGGTCAGGGCGCGCGAGCTGTTCGCGGAGCTCGAGTTCGGCGCTCTGGCCCGCGAGATCGAGGTCCCGGCGGAATCGCGCGAGCGGCCCCACACCGTGGTCCGCGATCTCGACGCCCTCGAGCGTGCCGTCGCGGGGCTGCGGGACGGCGGCCTCTGCGCGCTGAGCCTGGAGAGCGACGATCCGCGACCGATGCGCGCCTCCCCCGTGGGGATCACTCTCGCCGGTCCCGGCGAGCGCGATCTCTACTACGTTCCCCTCCGTCGCGGCGGCTCGGCGTCCGGGAGCGGCCTCGACCCGGCCGCGGCGATGCGGCGGGTGGCGCCCCTCCTCGAGGGCCGGGGGTTCCGGTGCGTGGGGCACGACATCAAGAGCGACCTGATCCTGTTACGGCGGCACGGCGTGCGCGAGGCCAGGTTCGGCTTCGACACCATGCTCGCCAGCTACGTGCTGGACCCCTCCGGGCGCGCCCACGCGCTGGAGGCGGTGGCCCGGGAGATCGCCGCCCTCACGGTGCCCTCCTACGAGGCGATCTTGGGAACGGGGGCGAAGGCGGTGAGCATGGCGGAGGTCGGAGTGGAGCGCGTGGCGCCGGTGGCTTGCGCCCGCGCGGCCGCGTTACTGCCGCTGGAGGAGCGGCTCCGGACGGACCTCGAGCGTCAGGGACTGCTGCCGCTGTTGATCGACCTGGAGATGCCGCTCGCCGAGGTCCTGGCCGCGATGGAGGGGACCGGAGTGCGGATCGACAGCGAGTTCCTGCGCGACCTGTCGGCGCGATGGGAGAGTGAGCTCCGGCGCCTGACCGGCGCCATCCACGAGCTGGCCGGAGAGGAGTTCAACATCAATTCCCCGAGGCAGCTCGGCCGGGTCCTGTTCTCGACCCTGGGCCTGAGGCCCGGCAGGAAGACGCAGAAGACCCGGACCTTCTCGACCGGCGTCGAGGTTCTGGAGGAGCTGGCGCGCTCGCATGAGCTCCCGCGGCGGGTCCTCGAGTACAGGAGCCTCCAGAAGCTCAAGTCGACCTACGTGGACGCGCTGCCCCTGCTGGTCAACCGGGAGACGGGGCGCGTCCACACCTCCTTCAACCAGGCGGTGGCGGCCACCGGCCGGCTCAGCAGCAGCGACCCGAACCTCCAGAACATCCCGATCCGCACCGATCTGGGCCGACGGATCCGGCGCGCCTTCGTGCCGGCGGAAGGGTGCCTGCTCCTGTGCGGTGACTACTCCCAGATCGAGCTGCGGGTGCTGGCCCACCTCTCCGGAGACCCGGGGCTCATCGCGGCCTTCCGGGAGGGCGAGGACGTGCACCGGAGGACGGCGGCCGAGCTGTTCGGGGTGCATCCGCAGCTGGTGAGCGACGAGATGCGCCGCCGCGCCAAGGCGGTGAACTTCGGGATCATTTACGGCATGGGGCCCCAGCGGCTGTCCCGCGAGCAGGGAGTCTCCGTCAGAGAGGCGGGCCGGTTCATCGAGGAATACCTCCGCCGCTTCCCGAAGGTCAAGGAGTACGTCGAGGCCGTGGCGGCCGAGGCCGAGTCCGAGGGGCGCGTCCGGACGCTTCTCGGGCGCGTCCGTCATCTCCCGGAGATCCGGGGGGCGGACCGGAACGCGCGACAGCAGGCTCTGCGGGCCGCCGTGAACACCACCGTCCAGGGGACGGCCGCGGACCTCATCAAGCGGGCGATGGTCGTGCTCCACGAGCGCCTGATGGAGAGCGGCAGCGGGGCGCGGATGACCCTCCAGGTCCACGACGAGCTGCTCCTCGAGGTCCCCGAGGCCGAGCTGGACCCGACCGCGTCCCTCCTTCGCCTGACGATGGAGTCGGTGGAGCGCCTCGCCGTCCCCCTGATCGCCGATCTGCGGGTGGGGCGCAACTGGCTCGACATGGAAGCTCGATCACGATCTGGGAATTGAGACGGAGGCCCGGCCGCGCTGCCGCGGTTTGACACGCCTGCGCACGCACCTACATTGGATCTGTCACGAAGGGCCGCGCCGGATCGGTGCGCCGACCGCACGCCGCGACGCTGCCGTCCGGGTGGGAGCCCGCTGAATGGACGAGCCGACCCGCATTCTCGTGGTGGACGACGAGGAGGCCATCCGGGATGTTCTCGCCGAGGGCCTGACCGACAGCGGCTACGAGTGTCAGATCGCCGCGAACGGCATCGAGGCCCTCGACAAGCTGAAGGGGAACGGCTTCAATCTCGTGGTGAGCGACATCGACATGCCCGAGATGGACGGCGTCCAGCTCCTGCAGCACATCAAGCGATCCCGACCCGACACCGAGGTCATCATGGTGACCGGAGTGGTGGACGTCGACACCGCCATCAACTCGATCCGCCTCGGGGCGACCGACTACCTGACCAAGCCGTTCAACCTCGCTGAGGTGCGGATCACCGTCGAGCGGGCGCTCGAGAAGCGGCGACTGATCCTGGAGAACCGCGAGTATCAGCGAAACCTGGAGGCCCGGGTGCAGGCCCGCACCCGGGAGCTCATCCGCAAGAACAACGAGATCGAGGAGCTGTTCCGCCGTCTCGAGGAGTCCTACCAGACCACCCTCGTGGCACTGGCCATCGCGCTCGACACGCGCGACAGCGAGACCATGGGGCACTCGCTCAGGGTGGCCGCCTACACCCGCTGCATAGCGGAGCGCATGGGGATCACGGATCCGGATCTCACCGAGATCTACCGGGGCGCGCTGCTGCACGACTTCGGCAAGATCGGCGTGCCCGACGCGATCCTGCGCAAGCCGGGCAAGCTGACGCCCGAGGAGTGGGTGGAGATGCGCAAGCACCCCGAGATCGGCTATCAGATCCTGCAGGGGATCAAGTTCCTCGAGAAGGCGCGTCCCATCGTCCTCAGCCACCAGGAGCGTTACGACGGGACCGGCTATCCGCGGGGGCTGAGGGGGGAGGAGATCCCGCTCGGGGCGCGCATCTTCGCCGTCGCCGATACCCTCGACGCCATGACGTCGGACCGCGTGTACCGCAAGGCCCTGCCGTACGAGACGGCGCGCGCCGAGATCGAGCGCTTCAGCGGCATCCAGTTCGATCCGCGCATCGTGAAGATATTTCTCGAGATCCCCGAGGAGGGGTGGGCGCGGATCCAGCAGCAGATCCTCGCCGAGGTCGCGGCCCACAACGTCCGCCCCTTCTGACTCACAGGGTCGTGCCCTGCGCTCCGCCCCGCGGGTCCAGCCTCTGCCTCATTCCCTCCGCGATCAGGTTGGCCCCGAGGACCGCAGCGAAGATCGCCACTCCGGGCGCGATCGCCAGGTGCGGGGCTTCCAGCAGGTTCTGGCTCCCCGCGCGCAGCATGCCGCCCCAGCTCGGGGCGGGTGCCGGCACCCCGAGGCCGAGGAACGACAGGCCCGCCTCCGACAGGACGGCGCCGCCCAGCCCCAAGGCCGCCTGGACCAGGCACGGGCCGAGCAGATTGGGCAGGAGGTGCCGCAGCAGCACACGCGCCGGCCCGCACCCGGCGGAGCGGGCCGCGTCGGCGAAGGGCGAGCCCCTAAGGCCCAGGGCCAGGCTCCGCGCCAGCCGGGCGTAACCGACCCACCCGATCAGGCATAGGGCGAGGATCAGGTTCGACAGGCGCGGCCCTAGCACCGCCACCAAGGCGATCGCCAGGAGCACTCCCGGGAACCCGAGGAGCAGGTCGACCAGCGCCATGAGGACGGCGTCGACGCGTCCTCCCAGGTAGCCGGAGACCGATCCCGCCGCCACCCCGAACGTCCCGGCGATCAGCACGACGCTCAGCCCGACCGCGAGCGAGATGCGCGCGCCCCACAGGACGCGGGAGAGGACGTCGCGTCCCAGATCGTCGAGGCCCAGCGGGTGCCCGGGGCTCGGTCCCTCCAGGCGGCGCGCGAGATCCTGCCGGTCGGGCGGGGGTAGCGGGGCCAGAGGGGCCGCCAGGGCCCCGGCAGCAATCACGATGAGGATCACGGCTCCCCGGATCCGAGCGCGGCGGCGCGCGGGGCGCGTCATGGCGCGGCGCGTCGGTCGAGGGCGACGTGCAGGAGATCGGCGGCGAGGTTGACCCCGACGTAGGTGAGGGCGAACAGGAGCACGCAGCCCTGCACGAGCGGATAGTCGCGATGGGCGATCGCCTGCACCAGCAGCCGGCCCAGCCCGGGCCAGGCGAAGATGGTCTCGGTCAGGATGGCGCCGGTCAGGAGCGAGCCCATCTGCAGCGCCGCCACCGTGACGACCGGGGGGAGGGCGTTGCGCAGGGCGTGCCGCAGGACCGCACCGGCCGCGCTCCGGCCGCGCGAGCGGGCCGCCGTGACGTAGGCGGAGCCCATCTCCTCCAGCATCGACGCGCGTACCAGTCGGGCCAGCAGGGCGCCGAACGAGACCGCCAGGGTCAGCGAGGGGAGGAGGACCGAGGCGGGCGTGTCCATCCCGGAGGCCGGCAGCCAGTCGAGCCGGATGGCGAACAGCAGGATCAGCAGCGGGCCGAGCCAGAAGCTCGGGATCGACAGGGCGGCGACCGAGCCGGCCGCCGTGAGCCGGTCGACGGGGCCGCCGGGTCGCATGGCCGCGGCGACTCCAGCCGGGATCGCGACTCCCAGGGCCAGCAGCATGCTCGCCGCGGCGAGCAGGATCGTCGCCGGGTAGCGCTCGAGGAGCAGCCGGGCGACGGGATCGCGGTAGCGCAGAGACAGTCCCAGGTCCCCCCGCAGGAGCCCGGCCATGAACGACAGGTACTGCTCGGCGATCGGGCGGTCCAGGCCGAGCCGGTGCCTCAGGTCGGCCACGTCTCCCGGGCCGGCCCCAGCGCCGAGCATGACCTCGACCGGATCGCCCGGGATCAGGTGGATCAGCGAGAAGATGATGCTGGCGACGCCCAGCAGGAGGGGCACCGCCAGCAACGCCCTGCGCAGGAGGTAGCCTCCCACGGGTCGAAATCACCTCCGCCCGGGGGAATGATCCCCGGGTGCCCGCCGTTGTGTCGATCCGAGCGGGGCCGCGAAGGGGCCGCCTGCGGGCCCCGCAGCTCGGCGATGACGATAACGTTCCTTGACCGCGGGATCGACCTCTGCTACATTCTAAAAGTTTTCGGCTCGGCCAGGAGAGCGATCCGGTGACATCCGACGCTTGCAGAATCGTGACGGCGGGCGCGCTGGCGGCGTTGCTCTGCTACGGGGTGATGCCCGCCGTGCTGGCGTCCGGGACGAACGGGCGACCCGCGGGGCCCGACGGCGAGGCTTCCCTCGAGCGGGTGCTGGAGCGCTTCGACAGGGCGCAGCGGGAGGCCACCACCATGGTGGCCGAGTTCACCGAGAGGAAGGAGCTCCGGCTGCTGGCCGAGCCGCTGGTCTCCCGCGGCAGGTTCTACTTCAACCGCCCGAACCAGGTGCGCTGGGAGTACACCGAGCCGGAACGCCGCGTCTTCGTCATCACGGAGCGGAAGTACATCGCCTACTACCCCGCGCTGAAGAAGGCGGAAGAGGTGCAGATCAAGAAGTTCATCGGCAGGCGGCTGTTCCGCTACCTCGGCGTCGGGCAGTCGATCGAGGACCTGTCCAAGTACTACGAGTTCCGCTTGGCTCCGGAGAGCGACCTCCCGGGGACCCGGCTGCTCGTCCTGACCCCCCGCAAGCGGCGGATCCGCGAACACATGGCGGAGATGAAGATCTGGGTTGACGGGGACACCTTCCTGCCGCGCCAGGTGCAGTACACCGAGGTCGACGGCGACTCGACCCTGTTGGCCTTCCACGACCTCAGGGTCAACGTGGACGTGGCCGCGCATCGGTTCCGCGTGGACCTGCCGCCGGACGTCGCCGTCTCCGATACCTTCAACGGCTTCTCCTTAGGCCACCAGAGCTTCTAGGGCCGTCGTCGCGGCCCTCCCGGGCCGGGGTCGCGGCCGCGTCCGCCCGGCCGTCCTCCTGGACAAGAAAAGGCCCCCCGGGGGGGCCCCGGGGGGCGATGGGTGGGTGCCGAGCGCCGGCGCCGAGCTGCCCCGTGCCGGCGCGCCGGGCGGGCGCCTCAGTACATGTCGGCGCCCATGCCGCGCGGGCCGGCGCCGCCGGCCGCCTTCTCCTTCTCGGGCAGCTCGTGGACGAGCGCCTCGGTGGTCAGCATGAGGGCGGCGATGCTGGAGGCGTTCTGCAGGGCCGTGCGGACCACCTTGGTCGGGTCGATGATCCCGGCGTCGAACATGTCGACCCACTTCCCGAGGTAGGCGTCGAAGCCGAGGGCGGGCTTCTCCTTGTCCTTGGCCTGCTGGACGATGATGGAGCCCTCGTAGCCGGCGTTGATGGCGATCTGCCGCAGCGGCTCCTCGAGGGCGCGGCGGACGATGTTGATCCCGGTCTGGATGTCCTGGTTCTTCTCCTTGATCTTGTCCAGAGACGGGATGGCGCGGACCAGGGCGACCCCGCCGCCGGGAACGATCCCCTCCTCGACGGCCGCCTTGGTGGCGTGCATCGCGTCCTCCACGCGGGCCTTCTTCTCCTTCATCTCGGTCTCGGTGGCCGCCCCGACCTTGATGATGGCGACCCCCCCGACCAGCTTGGCGAGCCTCTCCTGGAGCTTCTCGCGATCGTAGTCGGAGGTCGTCTCCTCGATCTGGGTGCGGATCTGCTTGACGCGGCCCTCGATGTCGGAGCGCTTGCCCTTGCCCTCGACGATGGTGGTGTTGTCCTTATCGGCGGTGATCTTCTTGGCCTGGCCGAGGTCCTCGACGCGGACGTTCTCCAGCTTGATCCCGAGATCCTCGGTGATGCACTTCCCGCCGCTGATGACGGCGATGTCCTCGAGCATCGCCTTGCGCCGATCGCCGAAGCCGGGCGCCTTCACCGCGCAGATCTGCAGGGTGCCGCGCAGCTTGTTGACCACGAGGGTCGCGAGCGCCTCGCCCTCGACGTCCTCGGCGATGATCAGCAGGGGCCGACCGCTCTTGGCCACCTGCTCGAGCAGCGGCAGCAGGTCGCGCATGTTGGAGATCTTCTTCTCGTGGATCAGGAGGTAGGGGTTCTCCAGCACGCACTCCATGCGCTCCGCGTCGGTCACGAAGTAGGGGCTCAGGAAGCCGCGGTCGAACTGCATCCCCTCGACGATCTCGAGCTCCGTCTCGAGCCCCTTGGCCTCCTCGACGGTGATCACGCCGTCCTTGCCGACCTTGTCCATCGCCTCGGCGATGATCTCGCCGATCGTCTCGTCGTTGTTGGCGGAGATGGTGCCGACCTGGGTGATCGCCTTGCCGGTGATCTTGCGGGACAGCGCTTTCGCTTCATCCACCGCCTTCTCGACCGCCCGCTCGATACCCCTCTTCAGATCCATCGGGTTGGCGCCGGCGGTGACGGCCTTCACGCCCTCGCGGAAGATGGCCTGGGCGAGGACGGTCGCGGTGGTCGTGCCGTCGCCGGCCACGTCCGAGGTCTTGCTGGCGACCTCGCGCACCAGCTGCGCACCCATGTTCTCCCTCGGATCCTCCAGCTCGATCTCCTTGGCCACGGTCACCCCGTCCTTGGTGCTCGTGGGCGCGCCGAACTTCTTCTCGAGGACGACGTTGCGGCCGCGCGGGCCGAGGGTGCACTTGACGGCGTCGGCCAGCTTGTTCACGCCGCGGAGGATCGCCTGGCGGCACTCCTCCGAGTATACGATTTCCTTGGCAGGCATCGCGTTCACCTCCATGAGATGGGGGCACGGCCCCCGGGCTTGGCTTGTCGGTCGTCCCTCAGGTGATCACACCCAGGATCTCGTCCTCGCGGACGATGACGTGCTCCACGTCGTCGATCTTGATCTCGGTCCCGGCGTACTTGCCGATCAGCACGCGGTCCCCGGACTTGACCTCGAGCGGGATCCGCTTGCCGTCGTCGTCGAGCCGGCCGGAGCCGACGGCGACCACCTTACCCTCCAGCGGCTTCTCCTTGGCCGTGTCGGGGATGATGATGCCGCCCTTCACCTTCTCCTCGGGCTCCACTCTCTTGACCAGCACGCGGTCGTAAAGCGGCTTCACCTTCATCGGTTTCCTCCTCGCACGGGTTTTGAGAACGGACACGTTGCACTCCTTCGCCGGCTCTCGCGGCCGCCGGCCGGGGCCGGGAGCGCGGTCTGCTAGCACTCAGCTCTATCGAGTGCTAATGATAATCGGCGAGCCGGGGGCTGTCAAGGGGGTCCCGGTCGCCCGGCCGGGGGCCCCCCGGACGCCCCGAACGGGCCGCGCTCCGGTTGCCGCGGCGCCCCGGGGACCTATAATTATCTACAGATAAACATGAAAGATAGAGGTCGACCATGGCGTCCGCCGAAAATCCCCGGCGATTGCCCCTGACGCCCGAGAGGCTCGAGACACAGCTTCGGGCCGCGGCCGAGGGTGCCCTCGGGGAGGGCGGTCTCGACGATCTGGAGACCCGATTCCTCATCGAGATCTTGCGGCGCTCGACCTTCCTCCTGAAGCAGGGGTATGACCCGGAGACGCTCAACCGGATCCTGGCCGGGGTGCGGAGGCCGGCGAGCCTGCTGGATCCGGCGCGGGCGCGGGGAGGCGGCAGCCCCGAGGACCGGCTCCTGAGGACGTGGAGCGTCCCCGATGTGCTGCGGGCCTGCGGCGACAAGTGCCTGTACGACGTCGGGCTGGCGGGGCGCACCTCCTTCCGGGGCTTCGACCTGCTGGACCTCGGCCCCCGCTCCTACGGCCTCGCGAGCGAGGTGCTCGAGCTGTTGGCTCAGGACCCCACGCTGCGCGACTTCTACGACAGGAACCTGGTGGAGAGGCTGCCGATCGGCGACGAGATCCTGTTCCTCCGGCAGTGCGCGTCGCGGTTCCAGATCTACGCCCAGATCCTGCAGGCCCTGTGCTCCGAGGATCCGGCGGCCACCCCGCTCGAGGCCTTCCGGCCGGCGGCGGGCCGGGGGGAGCGACGGCCCGCGGCCCTGGTGCCGGCCGGCGAGGGCCCGGCGCGCGACGCCCCGCGGGCCCCCGGCTCCTCCGCCGTGGAGGTCCTGCGCGAGCCCCGGCCCCCGACTCCCGCGGCCGAGCCCGAGCGGATCCCGGGAGGGCCGGACCGCAAGGAGCGGCTCACCGGCTACGAGAGGGAGATCCTCCTGGCGAGCCTCGACCTGGACGGCCTGAGGCGCCGGCTCAAGGGCGAGATCGTCGACCAGGACGACGCCGTCGATCAGATCTGCGACAACCTCGCGGTGTTCGCCGTCGGGACGCGCGGCCGCCCCAGGCCGCAGAGCTACCTGCTGGTGGGCCCGACCGGGGTGGGGAAGAACTACCTCATCGAGACCCTGGTGCGCTCGCTCGAGGAGATCTGGGGGGTCGAGGTCCCCTTCCTGGTCCTGGAGGGTCCACAGTACACCCATCCCTCCGACGTCACCGAGCTCAAGGGCTCGACCCGCGGCTTCATCCGCAGCGACGAGCAGGGGATCCTGGCGGAATTCCACGAGCGAACCCGGACGGCGCCCCTGTCGTTCCTGCTCATCGACGAGATCGAGAAGGCGCATCCGCAGCTCGCCCGCTTCTTCCTGTCACTGATGGACCGGGGTTGGACGATGGACAACAGGGGGCGCACGCTCCGCTTCCCGGCCACGGTGCTCGCGTACACCTCCAACCTGGGCTACGGTGATCGGAGCGGGTCCGGCCGGCCGATCGGCTACGGCACCCGGCGCTCCCCAGGTCGGGAGCGGGAGACGACGTCCCGCAGCGTGCGGCGCGGCCTGTCGCCCGAGTTCCTCAACCGGCTGGAGATCATCCACTTCGCGCCGCTGTCGATCGGGTCCGCGGCGCGCATCGTCGACCAGGAGGTCGGGCGGATCGCCTCGCGTTACGCGGCGCGCCACGGAGTCGATCTGAGCGTCACCCCGGCCGCCCGCGAGGAGCTGGTGCGGCGGGGGTTCAGCGAGGAGTACGGCGCGCGCCGTCTGGTGGGGGAGGTGGATCGGGTGTGCAACGTCGAGGTCAGCCTGCGCCTGCACAGCAGCGCCGGCCCCCTGACCGAGGCCGGGCGCCGGCTGCTGAGCCGGATCCGCGAGGCGCGGCGCGGCGAGCGGGCGGTGGACGAGGCGGCCCTCCTCTCGGAGGTCGCGCACCGGACGCGCCTCGGCAGCCGCGTCCGGCGCGTCGAGGTCGACGCGGGGTCCGGCGGCTTCGTCTACCGGGTGGTCGCGCCGTGAGCGGCACGCCCCTGGTGCACACCCTCAAGACGATCATCGAGCGCAGCTACGCGATGCGGCCGGTGATCGAGGATCTGGCTCCCTTCATCATCGGCGACCGGGGCCTCGCGGCCCTGTACGGCCAGAGCCCGGCGCGTCGGCCCACGGGACCCGCCGGGGCGCGCCTCCTCGTCCGGGAGACGGGGTCGTCGCTGCGGGCCTCCCTGTACTACCCCGATGCTCTGGTGCGGCACCTCGAGCTCTTCCACCCGCTCGCGGGCCTGGGGGACCGCAACATCGACGCCTTCGCGGTGCTGGTCGAGGAGCTGGATCATCTGCTGGTGCTCGCCAGCAGGGCGGCCGAGGGGAGACCCGTGAGCCTGCTGGAGCTGGAGCACCACGCCAACGTCACCAAATACCTCGTGGTGGTCCACCTCCTCGGAAAGCAGACCGGCCGCCGCAGGATCTCCGAGCAGCATAGGCTCTGGGCGCGGCATCATCTGTTCGAGAAGTACCCGGAGGGGGAGGGCGAGCAGGCGACGCGATACCGGCGCGCGGCCGGCCTGGCGGAGCGCTACGTGCGGTATCTCGATTCCAAGTCGGCGGAGGGTCGCCGCACCGAGCTGCGTCTCTTCCAGCGCCGCCCCTTCTCGGACACGCTGCGGCTGTTGACCTGCCGCAACTGAGCCGGGGGCCGGAGACGGGATCCGGGAGGGGGCGCGGGCGGCCCCGGTGCCGGGCCCGGCCTCAGTGGCGCGCTCCCGGCTTCCCGGACCGCGACAGTGCGGCGAGCTGCCGCGCCTCGGGGAAGAGCTCGAGCGCGCGCTGGATCTGGCGATCCGTCTCGACGTAGACCCGGTACCCGGCCTCGAGCCCCCACTGGGCCGAGGCCACCGCCTCGTGGATCTCGCTGCGGAGCCGCTCCCGGTTGTCGTCGAGATCCTGCTGCGTCCAGGGGAGCCCGCGGCGGTCGATGAACCGGGCGAACTCCTCCAGCACCTCGGGCGTCACCTCGAAGTCCCGCGGTACCTCCCCGTGGCGGGCATGGTAGTCCACCGCGAAGTGGAAGAAGACCTGCCCGCGTTCCAGCCGATCGATGAACCGCGAGGTCTCCTGGAGTGACACGATCACGTCGGGCCGGATCCCGCCGCCCCCGTACACGGTGCGGCCGGCGTCCGTGCGGCGGACGTCCGTAGCGCGGCTCAGCAGATCGTCCTCGTCCTCCTGGTGGCTCAGGTAGTCCTCCAGGGAGCCGTAGTCGCGCTGGATGAGGCGGCCGCTGGGCGTGTAGTACCGCGCCGTGGTCAGGGCGAGCGCCGCGTTGTGGCTCAAGGGGTAGACCGTCTGCACGAGCCCCTTGCCCCAGGTGGTGTTCCCGACGATCAGTCCCCGGTCGTGGTCCTGGATGGCGCCGGCCACGATCTCGGAAGCGCTGGCGCTGTACTTGTCCACCAGCACGACGAGGGGGATCTGGTTCAGGTTGCCCCGACCGCTGGCCCGGTACTCCTGGTCCGAGCCGTTGATCCGGCCCTGCGTGTAGACGATCATCTGTCCCTTGCGGAGGAACCGGTCGGCCACCCGGACCGCCTGCTCCAGCAGCCCGCCCGGGTTTTGCCGCAGGTCGAGGATCATCCGTTTCATGCCCTGCCTGAGCAGCGCCCGGACGCGAGCGTCGAGCTCGCGGTCGGTGCTCCGGGTGAAGTTATCGACCTTGATGTAACCGGTCTCCGGGCGGATCAGGAACGCCTGACGGATGCTCTTGGTCGTGATGTTGTCGCGCGTGATGGTGAAGTGCAGCGTCTCCTCCAGGCCGGGACGCGTGACGGTGATCGTGACCTGGGTCCCCTTCGGCCCCTTGAGCCGGCGCAGAGCCTCGTCGATGTGCATATCGAGAGTATCGACCCCCTCGATCTGCGAGATCACGTCCCCGGCGCGGATCCCGGCGCGCCAGGCCGGGGTGCCCTCGAGGGGGGAGATCACCGTCAGGGGCTTGTCGAGAGAGGGCTTGGAGATGACGATGCCGAGGCCCGAGAAGCTGCCGTGCTGCTCCTCCAGCATGCTCTTGTAGTCGTCGGGTCGAGGTAGTTCGAGTGCGGGTCGAGCGAGCGGAGCATCCCGCGA
>JBHIBC010000014.1:0-44429 GCA_046758905.1 Acidobacteriota bacterium
CCATCCGTGAGGGCGGCCGCACCGTCGGCGCCGGCACCGTGACGGAGATCCTGGCGTAGGACGGACGCAGACGATGCTGAACGAGAAGATCCGCATCAGCCTCAAGGCCTACGATCACCGGGTCCTCGATCAGTCGACCACGGAGATCGTGGCGACGGCGAGGCGGACGGGAGCGCGGATCGCGGGGCCGATCCCGCTGCCGACGGTCATCAACAAGTTCACGGTGAACCGTTCCCCCCACGTTGACAAGAAGTCGAGGGAGCAGTTCGAGATCCGGACGCACAAGAGGCTGCTGGATATCCTCGAGCCGACGTCGCAGACGGTCGACGCGCTGATGAAGCTGGACCTTCCGGCCGGCGTCGAGGTGGAGATCAAGGCGTTCGAGAAGGAGCGCCGGTGAGGGGGCGGTGGTCGAGGGACTGATCGGGCGCAAGGTGGCGATGACGCGGGTGTTCTCCGACGACGGACGCTCGGTCCCGTGCACCGTGCTGCGGGTGGGCCCGTGCGTCGTGGTGCAGAGGAAGGAGAAGGGTCGTGATGGCTACGAGGCCGTGCAGATCGGCCTGGTCGAGCCGGACAAGGTCAAGCGCGTCTCCAAGGCGCTGCGGGGCCATTTCGGCAAGGCCGATCTCCCCCCGACGCGCCGGCTGCGGGAGTTCCGGCTGGCGCCGGGGGCGGAGTCCCCGGCGGTGGGGGATCGGCTGCTGGTCTCCATGTTCAAGCCCAACGACCGTGTCGACGTGATCGGGCGCTCCAAGGGCAAGGGCTTCCAGGGCGTCGTGAAGCGACATCATTTCCGCGGCGGGGCGGCGAGCCACGGGTCGATGTTCCACCGCGCGCCGGGCTCCATCGGCTCGTCCGCTTACCCGTCCCGCACCTTTCGCGGAACGCGCATGGCGGGCCGGATGGGGGACGCCCGCGTGACGGTCAAGAACCTCCAGGTTGTGAGTGTGGACGAGGAGAACAACCTGCTGGTCGTGGAGGGGGCGGTCCCGGGCGCGCGCGGCGCCTACGTGAGCGTGCGTCGGAGCCGGGCCGCCCGGAAGGCCGGCTCGAAGCAGGGATGAGGGCATGCCGAGGCTGCAGGTGATGTCGCTCGACGGGAAGCCCTCGAGGCAGGTCGAGCTTCCGGACGCGGTGTTCTCGACCCCGCTGAACCGTTCGCTGATCCACGAGGCGGTCGTCGCCTACCGGGCGGCGGGGCGCGCCGGCACGCACGCCGCCCGGAACCGCTCGGACGTGCGCGGCGGGGGTCGAAAGCCGTGGCGCCAGAAGAAGACCGGCCGGTCGCGCCACGGATCGATCCGCTCGCCCCTGTGGAAGGGGGGAGGCACGGTGTTCGGCCCGCAGCCGCGCTCCTACGCCTACGCCTTCCCGCGGAAGAAGAGGAAGGGCGCGCTGCGGGCGGTCCTGTCGGCCAAGCTGCGCGACGGCAAGCTGATGGTCGTCGAGGCGCTGAACCTCCCGGCGCCCAGGACGAGGGAGCTCCGCAAGCTGATCTCGGGACTGGGGATCGCGGGATCGGCGCTGCTCGTCGACGAGCCAGGGAATCGGGCGCTGGAGCTGTCGGCCCGGAACCTGCCGCGCGTGAAGACGATCGTCAGCACGGCCATCAACATCGTCGACCTGCTCGCGTACGACACGGTGATCCTCACCGAGGCGTCCGCGGGGCGGGTCGCGGAGGTGCTCAACCCATGAGGCCCGCGCACTCGATCCTCATCGCGCCGCTGATCACCGAGAAGAGCACCCTGCTCAAGGAGAAGAAGGGCGTCCTCGCCTTCCGCGTGGATCGCAGGGCCAACAAGGTCGAGATCGGCCGGGCCGTTGAGCAGATCTTCAAGGTCAAGGTGGCCCACGTCCGCACCCAGAGCGTGCGGGGGAAGAGGAAGCGCATGGGCCGGTTCGAGGGGCGTCGCCCGAGCTGGAAGAAGGCGTACGTGACCCTGAAGGCGGGCGAGAGGCAGATCGAGTACTTCGAGGCCGTGTAGTCGGAGGAGCGCATGGCGGTTCGCACATTCAGGCCCACGACGCCGAGCCGGCGCTGGATGTCGGTGACGACGTTCGACGACGTGACGGCGCGCCGGCCCCTGAAGCGCCTGACGGCCGGCAAGCGGCGCACGGGCGGCCGCAACAGCGCCGGCCGGCTCCGCGTGCGCCATCGCGGCGGCGGACACAAGCGGGCCTACCGGTTCATCGACTTCCGGCGCGACAAGGAAGGGGTCCCGGGGCGCGTCGCCACCATCGAGTACGACCCCAACCGCTCGGCGCGGATCGCGCTGATCCATTACGCGGACGGTGACAAGCGGTACATCATCGCGCCGGTCGGGCTGGTGGTGGGCCAGAGCATCGTGAGCTCACAGGAGGCGGACGTCGTGCCGGGCAACGCGATGCCGCTCAAGTGCATCCCGCTCGGGACCGCGATCCACAACATCGAGCTGAAGCCGGGCCGGGGTGGGCAGCTGGCGCGCAGCGCAGGGGCCTCGGCCCAGCTGATGGCGAGGGAGAACGGCTGGGCCCAGATCAGGCTCCCGTCGGGGGAGATCCGACGGGTGCTCGAGACGTGCCGCGCGACCGTCGGCCAGGTGGGGAATCTGGACCACGAGAACGTCTCCCTCGGCAAGGCCGGCCGGCGCCGGTGGCTGGGGATCCGGCCGACCGTGCGCGGCGTGGCGATGAACCCCATCGACCACCCCATGGGGGGCGGCGAGGGACGGACTTCGGGTGGCCGGCCCCCCTGCACGCCGTGGGGCGTCCCCGAGAGGAAGACGCGCAGGAACAAGCGGACCCGGAAGGACATCATCCGCCGGCGGAAATAGGACGCGGGGGGAGAGCATGGCGCGCAGCATCAAGAAAGGGCCGTTCGTCGACCAAGTGCTCAGGCGACGGGTCGAGGAGATGAATCGCCGCCACGACAGGAAGCTCCTGAGGACGTGGTCGCGGCGCTCGACGATCATCCCGGAGATGGTCGGCCACACGATCGCCGTGCACAACGGGAGGAAGTTCATCCCGGTGTATATCTCCGAGAACATGGTCGGGCACAAGCTGGGCGAGTTCGCCCCGACGCGCAGCTTCCGGGGGCACGCGAGGGCGGAGGCCGCGCCTTCGGGCGGCGGCGCGGGACCGGCCGCGGGCGTGGTGCGGACGACGTAGGAGGGACGGGACACGTGCTCGGACGCGACATCGTGGCGCACGCCCGGCTCCGGTACCTCGGTACCTCGGCCCAGAAGGCCCGCCTGGTGGTGGACCTGGTTCGGGGCAAGGACGTGGCCGAGGCGCTGAACACGCTCCGCTTCACGCGCAAGGCGGTCGCCAGGGAGATCGGCCGGGTGATCGACTCCGCGGTGGCCAACGCGCGGCAGAGAAAGCAGGAGGTGGACGTGGATCGCCTCTACGTGCACACCGCCTATGTCGACGGGGGACCGTCACTGAAGCGGATCCGGCCGGCCCCGATGGGCCGGGCGTTCCGCGTCCTCAAGCGGATGTGCCACGTGACCATCGGGCTGGGCGAGCATCCCGAGCCGGCGGCGGCCCCGCCCGCGTCCGCCGGGGCCGCGCGGCCGGCACGCCCTCCGGCGCGCGCCGGCGCGGCCGGACGCCGCGCCGCCGCGGCACGGGGCGCGACCGGGAAGAAGGCCGCCGCCTCGCGGACGAAGCCCGCGAGGACGAAACGATCAAGGTCGAGGAAGTAGGGCGCAGCGTCGGAGGTGCAGAGTGGGACAGAAGGTTCATCCGTACGGGTTTCGGCTCGGGTTCAACAAGACCTGGCTCTCGCGCTGGTACTCCGAGCGGAACTACGCGGATCTGCTGCACGAGGACGTGACCATCCGGAGCGACGTCAAGAAGCGCCTGGCACACGCGGGCGTGGCGCGCATGGAGATCGAGCGCGCCGCGAACAAGCTGAAGATGACGATCCACACGTCCCGGCCCGGTATCATCATCGGGCGCAAGGGGGTGGAGGTCGACCGGCTCCGGGACGACCTGCAGAAGAAGACGGGCCGCGAGATCTTCATCAACATCATGGAGATCCACAAGCCGGAGCTGGAGGCCCAGCTGGTCGCGGAGTCGGTGGCGCTGCAGATGGAGCGGCGGGTGGCGTTCCGTCGGGCGATGAAGAAGGCCATCGAGTCGGCGACGCGCTTCGGCGCCAAGGGCGTGAAGCTGCGGGTGTCCGGCAGGCTCGGCGGCGCGGAGATCGCACGGTCGGAGTGGTACCTCGACGGCCAGCTGCCGCTGCACACGCTGCGTGCCGACATCGACTATGGGTTCGCCGAGGCCCGCACCACTTACGGCCGGATCGGCGTGAAGTGCTGGATCTACAAGGGCGAGCAGAAAGGATTGACGCGCCCGCAGGATCGTCTGGGCCTGTCCCCGATCTGAGGCCGGGCGGCGGCCGGGGGTGAGGATCTGTTGCCATGTTGATGCCGAAGAAGGTGAAGTTCCGCAAACACCATCGCGGGCGGCGTCGCGGCAAGGCCTGGAGGGGCGGAAGCATCGCCTTCGGGGATTACGGGCTCAAGGTGCTGGAGGCGGGGTGGATCACGGACAAGCAGATCGAGGCGGGACGCGTGGCGATCACGCGTTTCGTGAAGCGGGGCGGGAAGATCTGGGTACGGATCTTTCCCGACAAGCCGGTCACCAAGAAGCCGGCCGAGACCCGCATGGGCAAGGGGAAGGGCTCGCCGGAGGGCTGGGTGGCGGTCGTCAGGCCCGGCCGGATCATCTACGAGATGGAGGGGATCCGGTCGGAGATCGCCCGCGAGGCGCTCCGCCTGGCGTCCCACAAGATCGGCCTGAAGACGGAGTTCGTGCAGCGGGGGATCTGAAATGCCTCGGGTGAAGGCCCGGCAGCTCAGGGAGAAGACGCTCGACGAGCTCGTGCAGCACGAGGCCAAGCTGCGGGAGCAGATCTTCAAGCTGCGCTTCCAGAAGGCGACCGGGCAGGTGGAGAGCCCGCAGAGGATCGTCGCGGCCCGCAGGGAGCTGGCGCGGGTCCTGACCGTCATCGGCGAGAGGTCGAGCGAGGGACGCTAGCGTCCGGGAGACGACGATGGAGCAACAGGAGGCCAGGGAGCCCCGGAGCCCAGGGCGCGGCCACCGGCACCAGAAGATCGGAGTCGTGGTCAGCGACAGGATGGACAAGACAGTCGTGGTGGAGGTCGCCAGGCTGGTGAAGGATCCGCTCTACCAGAAGTACCTCCGACGCCGCAGCCGGTTCATGGCGCACGACGAGCGGAACGAGTCCCGCGTGGGGGACCGGGTCCTGATCCTCGAGACGCGCCCGCTGTCGCGCCACAAGCGCTGGCGGGTGTCCTCGATCCTGCGCAGGGGGGCCGCGGGCTAGCGGCCGCGGCCAGCGCGGCGGGATCGCCGCGCGCCGGGAGGACGACGATGATCCAGATGAAGACGATCCTCGAGGTGGCCGACAACTCCGGCGCCAGGAGGATCTCCTGCATCCACGCCCGGGGCCGGTCGGCCAACATCTACGGCCGCATCGGGGACGTGATCACGGCCAACGTGAAGGAGGCGACCCCGGAGGGGAATGTCAAGAAGGGGCAGGTGGTCAAGGCGGTCATCGTCAGGATGAGCAAGTCGCTGAGGCGCAGGGACGGGACCTATATCCGTTTCGACCACAACGCCGCCGTCCTCATCAACGATGCGGGGGAGCCGATCGGGACCCGCATCTTCGGTCCCGTCGCGCGCGAGCTTCGGGAGAGGAACTTCATGAAGATCGTGTCGCTCGCGCCGGAGGTGATCTGACGATGGCGAGGGCGCGCCCGGCCCACAAGGTGCGGATCCGCCGCAACGACAACGTCGTGGTCCTGGCCGGGAAGAGCAGGGGGAAGACCGGCCGCGTCCTGCGCGTATTGCGCTCCGAGGGCCGGGCGATCGTCGAGAGCATCAACTTCGTCAAGAGGCACACGCGCCCGAATCCCCGGAGGAACATCAAGGGCGGGATCCTGGAGCGCGAGGCCCCGATCGACTGCAGCAACGTCATGGTGGTCTGCGCCGAGTGCGGTCGCCCGACCCGGATCGGCCACAAGTTCCTCGACGACGGCAAGAAGGTCCGGATCTGCAAGCATTGCGGCGGGATCCTGGACAGGTAGGCGGAGGAGATGGCTCGGCAGCAGACGGCGGCGGTCGAGGGCCACCCGGTCCCGAGGGTGAGGCAGCTCTACGAGGAGGAAGTGCTGCGGCAGATGATGGAGCGCTTCGCGTACCGGAACCGTATGGCGGTGCCCCGTCTGCGCAAGATCGTGGTCAACATGGGCGTGGGGGAGGCCAACCAGAACATCAAGGCCCTGGACGCGGCGATGGAGCAGCTGTCGGCCATCACCGGCCAAAAGCCGGTCGTGCGCCGAGCGCGCAAGTCGATCGCGAACTTCAAGATCCGCAAGGGGATGCCGATCGGCTGCGCGGTCACGCTGCGCGGCGACCGGATGTACGAGTTCTTCGATCGGCTGGTCTCGATCGCGCTGCCCCGCGTCAGGGATTTCCGGGGTCTGCCCACGCGCTCGTTCGATGGGCGGGGGAACTACACCCTCGGCCTCAAGGACCAGATCGTGTTCCTGGAGGTGAATTATTCGCGGATCGACAAGATCCGCGGCATGAACATCACGGTGGTCACCACCGCGAAGACCGACGAGGAGAGCCGCAACCTGCTGACGCTTCTGGGGATGCCGTTCCGTCGGGACTAGCGGGGCACGGGAGATCGGAGAATGGCGACCAAGGCCTGGATCGCGGCGATGAGGAAGAAGCAGAAGTACTCCGTACGACACCGCAACCGCTGCCGGCGGTGCGGCCGCCCGCGCGGGTACATGCGGCAGTTCCAGATGTGCCGCATCTGCTTCCGGAACCTGTCGCTGCAGGGGCAGATCCCGGGAGTGATCAAATCGAGCTGGTGACGGCGCCTGGCCCGCAGCCCGGCGGGGAGCGGAGGAGACCATGAACGACCCGATCGCCGATATGCTGACGCGCATCCGCAATGCCCTGCAGGCGGGGCACGGCCGGGTGGAGATGCCGCACTCCGGGCTGAAGCTGGCCATGGTGCAGATCTTGAAGCGAGAGGGGTACGTCGGAGACGTCGAGGTCCTCGAGCGGGGGCCGAAACGAACCATCCGCGTCGCGCTGCGGTACGACGGGGAGGGCCGGCCTTTCATATCGGGGCTCGCCATGATCAGCCGGCCCGGAAAGCGCGTCTACGCGGGCCACCGGGAGATCCCGCCGATCATGGGGGGGCTGGGGCTCAGTATCGTGTCGACCTCCCGCGGCGTGATGAGCGGGATCGAGGCTCGCAGGGCCCGCATGGGCGGCGAGATCCTCTGCAAGGTTTGGTGAGGGGCGGACGATGTCGCGCGTGGGGAGGCTGCCGATCCCGATACCCTCGGGGGTGAGCGTCGAGGCCGATGGCCCGAGGGTCGTCGTGCGGAAGGGGAACCTCTCGCTGGCGAGCCCCCTGCCGGCCGGCATCACCTGCACCGTCGGGTCGGACGCCGTCACCCTGAGCCGTGCGGACGACTCCCGCCGCCTGCGGGCCCTTCATGGCCTGACGCGGGCTCTGGTGGCGAACGCCGTCAGAGGGGTGAGCGAGGGTTTCACGCGCGAGCTCGAGATCCAGGGGATCGGTTACAGGGCCCAGGTCCAGGGGCGCGTCCTGCAGCTGGCGCTGGGGTTCTCGCACCCGGTGGAGTTCCCGATTCCGGAGGGTATCGAAGTCAGGGTGGACCGGCAGACGCGTCTGTTCGTCGCCGGGGCCGACCGGCAGAAGGTCGGCCAGGTGGCGGCCGACATCCGCGCCATGCGGCCGCCGGAGCCGTACAAGGGCAAGGGCATCCGTTACGCGGATGAGAGGGTCCGGAGGAAGGCCGGGAAGGCCGGCAAGGCCACGGGAGGCTGAGGTCGCACCATGGTGAGCGAATCGAATCGGCGGGACGCGAGGCAGAAGCGACATGCGCGGGTTCGGGCGCGTCTGTCGGGCGGCGCCACCAGGCCGCGGCTGTGCGTTTTCCGGAGCCTCCGGCACATCTACGTCCAGGCGGTGGACGATGTCAACGGCGGCACGGTGGCGAGCGCGTCGAGCCTCGAGCTCCGCGCCGCAGGGGGCACCGGCACCGGGAACGTGGCGGCCGCGAAGCAGATCGGCGCCCTCATCGCGGAGCGTCTGAAGGGTAAAGGGCTGCAGGAGGTCGTCTTCGATCGCGGCGGGTACCTGTACCACGGCCGGGTTCGGGCGCTGGCGGACGCGGCGCGTGCCGCGGGGCTGAAGTTCTAAGGCAGGTCGCGCCCGGGGCCGGGCGGCGGAGCGAGGCGGAGCGTGGAGAAGATCAGGCCGGAAGAGCTGGAGCTGAAGGATCAGGTCGTCCACATCAACCGGGTGACCAAGGTCGTCAAGGGGGGCAAGAACTTCCGCTTCACCGCGCTGGTCGTAGTGGGCGACGGCCGCGGCCACGTCGGTTACGGTGCCGGCAAGGCCAAGGAGGTGCCGTCGGCGATCGCCAAGGGGGTCGACCGGGCCAGGAAGAACCTGATCCGCGTCCCGCTCAGGGGCACCACGATACCCCACCCGATCCTGGGGCTGTACGGCGCCGGCCAGGTCCTGCTCAAGCCGGCCTCGCCCGGAACCGGTGTGATCGCCGGAGGCGCCGTCCGGGCGGTGGTGGAATCGGCCGGGATCCAGGACGTCCTCACCAAGTCGCTGGGGACCACGAACCCCTACAACGTCGTGAAGGCCACCTTCGATGGCCTGCTGAAGCTGAAGGATCCGGCGGCCGAGCGCGAGCGGCGCCGGGCCGGAGCGCCGGAGGAGCCCGATGCCCCGCAGGACTGATACGACCAAGAGGAGTGCGGCCGCTCCCGGAGGCAGGGCCGGATCCCGCAGGCCCCGCGCGACGGGGAGGAGGGCCGCGGGGAAGAGGGGGAGAAAGACCGCGGGCGCCACCTCGAAGCGCCCGGCTGCCGGCCGGGCCTCGGGCGCCCCGGGTCCGGAGGCGGCGGTCCGGCAGGAGGCCGCGATCGGAGGGAGGGTGCTCATCGAGCAGTACGGCAGCGGGATCGGCTGCATGGCCCGGCATCGGAGGATCCTGAGGGCCCTGGGCCTGCGCCACCCGCACCACCGGGTGGAGCGCCCCGACAACCCGGCGGTGAGGGGGATGGTGAGGTCCATCCCGCACCTGGTCCGGATCGTGGAGGCGTGAGATGGCGGGCGGCATCGATCTGTCGTCCCTGTCCCCCGCGCCGGGATCGCGGCGCCGGCCGAAGCGCATCGGCAGGGGGCCGGGCTCCGGCCACGGCAAGACTGCGACGCGCGGCCACAAGGGCCAGCGCTCGCGATCGGGCCGCAAGCAATACCCCGGGTTCGAGGGGGGCCAGATGCCCCTGCACCGGCGGGTGCCGAAGCGGGGCTTCACCAACATCTTTAGGAAGCGGTTCGCGATCGTCAACGTCGGGGACCTGGCGGAGCTCGAGGGGGTCATCACGCCCGAGAGGCTCGTCGAGGAGGGCTATGTCGGCAGCCTGCGGGACGGCGTGAAGGTCCTGGGGGGCGGCGATCTGACCCGGGCCATCGAGGTCCGGGCCCACCGGTTCAGCCGGTCCGCGCTGGAGAAGATCGTCCGGGCCGGGGGCCGGGCCGAGGTGATCGAGCCCCGCCGGGCGGAGGCCTCCGTCGCGTCATGATCGAATCGATCAAGAACATCTTCAGCATCCCGGACCTTCGTCGGAGGGTGATCTTCACCTTCCTGATGATCGCCGTGTACCGCATCGGCGGCCACATCCCCGTGCCGGGCGTCAACTTCCACGCCCTGGAGGCCTTCTTCCGACAGCAGGGGGGCGGGATCCTGGGCTTCCTGGATCTGTTCTCGGGGGGCAACCTGCGACGGCTCACGATCTTCGCGCTCGGGATCATGCCGTACATCTCCGCCTCCATCATCCTGCAGCTGCTGACCGTCGTGTGGCCCTACCTGGAGAAGCTGTCGAAGGAGGGCGAGGTCGGCCGCAAGAAGATCACCCAGTACACCCGGTACGGCACCGTGGCCCTCTCGATCATCCAGTCCTTCGGGATCGCCATGTGGCTGGAGAGCCTGGGGGGCGCCGCCGGAGGGATCAACGTCGTCAACGATCCGGGCTGGAGTTTCCGGCTGATGACCGTCCTCACCCTGACGACCGGCACCGCGTTCATCATGTGGATCGGGGAGCAGATCTCCGATCGCGGGATCGGCAACGGGATCTCGCTGATCATCTACGCAGGGATCGTCGCCGGACTGCCGTTCGCGGCGCGGACGCTGATGCAGGACGTGATCACCGGCGACAAGAGCATCCTCACGGTGGGGCTCCTGCTGGCGATGATGATCGCCGTGGTGGCGGTCATCGTGTGGGTCGAGAGGGCGCAGCGCCGCATCCCGGTCCAGTATGCCCGCCGGGTCGTCGGTCGACGCATGTACGGAGGGATGCAGACGCACATGCCGCTGCGGTTGAACACGGGCGGCGTGATCCCGGTCATCTTCGCGTCCTCGCTGCTGGCCTTTCCGCTCACCCTGATGCAGTGGGCGGGCCTGCAGGGCAGTCCCGGGTGGGACAACGTCTACAGGCAGCTGGACTACGCGATGCCGCTGCACAACCTCCTCTACTTCGGGGCCATCATATTCTTCTGCTATTTTTACATCTCCATCATCTTCAACCCGATGGACGTCGCGGACAACATGAAGAAATTCGGCGGGTTCATACCCGGGATCCGGCCGGGGCGCCGGACCGCTGAGTACCTCGATGCGATCCTCACCCGCCTGACGTTCGTCGGGGCGATCTACCTCGGTCTGATAGCGCTGCTGCCCCAGATCCTGATGAGCGGCCTCAATGTGCAGACCCTTCCGTGGATCGGTCCGACGGTGGACCAGATCCTCCCGACCTTCCTGACGCAGGGTTTCGGGCTGAAGTTCTTCTTCGGCGGCACTTCCCTGCTGATCGTGGTGGGCGTCGCGATGGACACCATCCAGCAGGTGGAATCGCAGCTCATCATGAGGCACTACGACGGGTTCCTGAAGGGTGCGCGGGTCCGCGGGCGGCGCGGATAGAGCGATGGTCGGCGGTGCCGGCGGCGGCCTCCGCCTGGTGATCTTCGGAGCCCCGGGCGCCGGCAAGGGGACGCAGGCCGCCGAGATCCGGAGGCGCGTGGGGCTGGCGCACGTGGCGACGGGGGACATGCTCCGGGCGGCGATCCAGGAGGGGACCGCTCTCGGAAGGAGGGTGAAGGAGATCGTCGAGCGCGGCGGGCTGGTCCCGGACGACGTGGTGGGTGAGCTGGTCCGGCGGCGTCTGGAGCGCCCCGATGCGCGGGACGGCTTTCTTCTCGACGGCTTCCCGCGGACCATGGGGCAGGCCAGGATTCTGGATCGGATCCTGGCGGAGAGAGGCGCCGCCATCGACAGGGTGCTCAACATCGTGGTGGACGAGGCGGAGATCCTCGACCGCCTGTCCGGCCGCCGGACGTGCGACGCGTGCGGCCGCCCGTTTCACGTGCGCCTCCGGCCGCCGAGGACGGCGGACGTCTGCGACGCGTGCGGGGGGGAGCTGCGCCAGAGGGAGGACGACACCCAGGAGGCGATCTCCCGGCGCCTGCGCGCCTATCGCGATCAGACGGCGCCGCTGATCGAGAGCTATGAGAGGCGGGGTCTGCTGACGACGATCGACGGGAAGGGGTCGCCCGGGGAAGTCTACTCCCGCATCGAGGCGGCGTGGACGGCCCTGAGGCGACGAGGTCATGATCATCTATAAGTCGCGGGACGAGATCCGCACCATGGACCGCTGCAACCGGATCGTCACGCGGATCCTGTCCGAGCTGGCGCGTCGCGCGCGACCGGGAGTGACGACCCTGGAACTGGACGACGTGGCCGAGCGGATGTGCCGTGAAGCGGGGGTCAGGCCGGCGTTCAAAGGGTATCGCGGCTTCCCCCGCGCGCTGTGCGCCTCGGTCAACGAGGAGGTGGTCCACGGGATCCCGTCGTCCGATCGGGTGCTGGAGGAGGGGGACATCGTGGGGCTCGATTTCGGCGTCATCCTGGACGGTTATTTCGGGGACGCCGCCGTCACGGTGCCGGTCGGGCGCGTGTCGAGGGAGGCGGGGGTGCTGCTGAGGGTCGCGCGCGAGTCGCTGCGCCGGGGCATCGATGCGGCGCGCACCGGCAACCGGCTGTCCGACATCTCCGCCGCCGTGCAGAGCTGCGCGGAGTCGGAAGGATTCTCCGTCGTCCGCGAGTTCGTCGGGCACGGGATCGGCACGGCGCTCCACGAGGACCCGCAGGTCCCCAATTACGGCCCTCCGGGTTCCGGCCCGGTGCTCAAGGAAGGTCTCGTCCTGGCGATCGAGCCGATGATCAACAGCGGCGGCGCCGAGGTTCGGATCCATTCCGACGGCTGGACGGCGTCGACGGCGGACGGATCGCTGTCGGCGCATTTCGAGCGGTCGGTGGCGATCACCGAGGACGGGCCGTTCGTGCTGGGCGGCGAGCTGGAGGTGATCTAGGTGCCGAAGGACGACGCGATCCAGGTCGAGGCCACGGTGATCGAGCCGCTGCCGAACGCGATGTTTCGACTGCGGCTCGACAACCAGCACCAGGTCCTGGCGCACATCTCGGGCAAGATGCGCAAGCACTTCATCCGCATCCTGACGGGCGACAGGGTCCTGGTGGAGCTGTCGCCCTACGACCTGTCGCGAGGGCGGATCGTCTACCGCTACAAGTGACGGCGGGGATCCGCGGGAGAGCCATCGTGAAGAGGAGAGCATCGGTCAAGAAGATCTGCGACAAGTGCAAGGTCATCAAGCGGCGCGGGGTGATCCGGGTGATCTGCGAGAACCCCAAGCACAAGCAGCGCCAAGGATAGGAGGTCCGAAATGGCCCGGATCGCAGGGATCGACCTGCCGCAGAACAAGAGGATCGAGATCGCGCTGACCTGCATCTACGGGATCGGGCGGTCGCGCAGCGGCCGCATCCTGGGCAAAGCGGGTGTGAGCGCCGGGGCGAAGGTCAAGGACCTGGCCGAGGACGAGGTTCGGCGGATCCGCGACGTGATCCAGGAAGAGGGACAGATCGAGGGCGACCTCCGCAAGAACGTCCAGATGGACATCAAGCGGCTGATCGACATCGGCTGTTACCGCGGCATGCGGCACCGGCGCAACCTGCCGGTGCGCGGCCAGAGAACGCACACCAACGGGCGCACCCGCAAGGGGCCGCGCAAGACCGTGGCCGGCAAGAAGAAGGCCCCGGTGGGCAAGAAGGGCTAGCGCCACAGAGCGCGCGGGGGATGGATGGCTGAAGCGGACCAGAAGAAACAGACGGCGGGGACGGCCCCGCAGGGCGGCGCGGGCGTGAAGCCCTCCAAAGGCGAGGGAGCGCCGGCGCAGGCCGGGCCGGCGGTCGCCACCGGCACGACGGGCAAGAGGGGCGGGAAGAGGCGGGAGAAGAAGAACATCCCCTTCGCGATCGCCAACGTGCACGCGAGCTTCAACAACACGGTGATCACGATCTGCGACCAGGGCGGCAACGTCCTGGGGTGGTCCTCGGCCGGATGCGTGGGGTTCAAGGGGTCGCGGAAGGGGACGCCGTTCGCCGCGCAGCTGGCGGCCCAGGCGGCCGGGAACGCCGCACGCGAGCACGGCGTCCGGCAGGTCGAGGTGCGCGTGAAGGGCCCGGGATCGGGGCGGGAGTCGTCGATCCGGGCCCTGCAGGCGATCGGCCTCGAGGTGAAGGCGATCAAGGACGTCACTCCCATCCCGCACAACGGGTGCCGTCCTCCGAAGCGCCGGCGGGTCTGAGAGGGGGAGGATCGATTTGGCCAGGATACGAGGTTCGGTGTGCCGGCTCTGCCGCCGGGAGGGGATGAAGCTCTTCCTCAAAGGGAATCGTTGCTTCACGGAGAAGTGTGCCATCGAGAAGAGGAACTTCGCTCCCGGCCAGCACGGGAAGCGCCGCGTCAAGATGCACGGCTACGGCATCCAGCTGCGGGAGAAGCAGAAGGTGAAGCGCATCTACGGGATGCTCGAGAACCAGTTCCGCCTGGCCTTCCGCGCGGCCAGCCGCAAGAAGGGCGTCACCGGGGAGCTCCTGCTGATCAACCTTGAGCGGCGGCTCGACAGCGCCGTTTACCGGCTGGGCTTCGCGTCCTCGCGGGCCCAGGCGCGCCAGCTGATCGCCCACGGGCACGTGCGCGTCGACGGGCGGAAGGTGGACATCCCTTCGTACCTCCTCCGGGCGGGGCAGGTCGTCAGCCTGAGGGAGGGGATCCGCAAGAACACCGCCGTGCTGGCGGCGCTGGAGGCTACGCGGGGCCGCGGGGTCCCGGGCTGGCTGACGGCGGACCCCGAGGCGTTCAGCGGCACGATCGCCTCGCTGCCGACGCGGGACGCGATCACCATGCCGATCCAGGAACAGCTGATCGTCGAGCTGTACAGCAAGTAGTCGTCAAGAGGGATCGACCGCTCGAGCGGGGTCCCGAGGAGGAACGCGCAGATGCTGTGGAAAGGATTCCAGAGGCCGAAGCGCCTCGAGTGCGACACGGAGTCGCTGACGCCGACCTACGGGAAGTTCTGGGCTCAGCCCTTCGAGAGGGGCTTCGGCACCACGATCGGGAACGCCCTGCGCCGGGTCCTCCTGTCGTCGGTGGAGGGTGCGGCGATCACGGCGGTCAAGATCGACGGCGTCCTGCACGAGTTCACCTCCATCCCCGGGGTGGTCGAGGACACCATCGACCTGATCCTCAACCTGAAGCAGATCCCTCTGAAGCTGAACGTCGACCATCCGGAGACGATTTGCCTGCGCGCCGAGGGGGCCATGGAGGTGAAGGCGGGGCACATCGAGACCAACCCCAACGTGGAGATCCTCGATCCCGAGGTGCACGTGGCCACCCTCTCGGACGAGGGCAGGATCGACATCGAGATGCGGGTGAAGCCGGGCCGCGGCTACGTCCCGGCCGACCGGAACTACGACAGCGATCTGAGCATCGGCTACATCCCGATCGACTCCGTTCATTCGCCGGTGAGGAAGGTGAACTACGTCGTGGAGGACGCGAGGCTCGGGCAGACGACCGACTACGACAGGCTGACCATGGAGGTCTGGACCAACGGCGCGGTGGCGCCCCAGAGCGCTGTCGCCTTGGCGAGCAAGCTGCTCAAGGACCACCTGTCCATCTTCATCAACTTCGAGGAGAGGCCGGAGGTTGCGGAGGGGGGCATCGACCGGGAGCAGGAGCGCCTGCGCGAGAACCTGCTGCGCTCCATCGAGGAGCTCGAGCTGTCGGTGCGCTCCTACAACTGCCTGAAGAACGCCGACATCAGGACGATCGCGGACCTCGTGCAGCGGACCGAGGCCGAGATGCTCAAGACCAAGAACTTCGGCCGCAAGTCCCTGAACGAGATCAAGGAGCTCCTGGCCGGCATGGGCCTGTCGCTCGGGATGCAGGTCGAGCACATCCTCAAGCCTCAGGAGGAATGAGGGCGCCATGCGCCACAACGTCGGGCCGAGGAAGCTGGGGCGGCCATCCGGACACCGGCGCGCGCTGCTCCGCAACCTGGCGGCCGCGCTGTTCCGACACGAGCGGATCCGGACCACGCTGCCGAAGGCGCGCGAGCTGCGACGGTTCGCGGAGCGCCTGATCACTCTGGCTCGCCGCGACACGCTGCACGCCCGCCGGCAGGTGCTGCGGCACGTCGCCGACAAGACGGTCGTGAAGAAGCTGTTCGACACGCTCGGGCCGCGCTTCGCGAGCCGTCCGGGGGGCTACACCCGCACCCTGAAGCTGGGCCCACGGCCCGGGGACGGCGCCGACCTGGCGATCGTCGAGCTCATCGGCTCCGAGCCGACCTTCAAGAAGCAGCGGGAGGAGAAGAAGGCCCGCAGGGATCGGAAGGCGGCCGCCAGGGCGAAAGGCGAGGAGGAGGCGCGGTCCGCCGAGGAGGCTGGGGGGGCGGAGGACGCGGCCGGGAAGAAGTAGGCCGCCGCGCGCCCCGCGACGAGCCGGTGGGGGCCGGCGCCCCCGTCATCTCCTCCCGCGCCCCATCCGCCCGCGGTGCGTCCCGCCGCGGGAGCGGCCGGCGATCCGGCGGATGAGGTCGGCGACCGCGTGGTCCTTGGGGTCGCCGACGATGCGCACCACGCCGCCGCAGGACCGCACAACGTGGCGTTCGGGCACCGTGCCGGTTGTGTAGTCGGTGCCCTTGCAGTGCACATCGGGCCGGAGGCTGCGCAGGAGCGGCGCCACGCTGCGGCCCCCGAACAGGACGACGGCGTCGACGCCCTCGACGGCCGCGACCAGGCGGGCCCTGTCGCGGGCGGGCACGATCGGCCGGCCCGGACCCCGGAGGGCGCGGGCCGAACGGTCGTCGTTGACCGCGACGACGAGCCGCTCCCCGAGCGAGCGCGAGGCCCGCAGGTACCGCACGTGGCCGACGTGCAGCAGGTCGAACAGCCCGTTCGCCAGAACGATGCGCGGCGGCCGCCGGCGGCGTCGCAGGCCCTCCACGGCCCCCAGGAGGTCGCGCAGGCGCATGACGCCGCGCAGCCCGGTCGGTGGGACCGCGGCTCGCCCCTTCCGCGTCGAGGGGCGGCGGATCACGTCGCCCGCAGGCGGCCCTCGAAGAGGGGATCGGTCCGGACCGCCCGGCGCAGCTCGTCCGGGGCGACGGTGGCGGTCCCGCGCTTCATGACCACGATCCCCCCGGCGTAGTTGGCGAGAAGCGCCGCCTCGAGGTAGCCGCTACCCGCTAAAGCGGCCAGGGTGAAGGCGCTGATCACGGTGTCGCCGGCCCCGGTGACGTCGGCGACCTCATCGGTGCCGTAGACGGCCAGGTGGACCGGCGGCCGGCCCGCCTCGAGCACCGACATCCCGTGGCTGCCGAGGGTCACCACCAGCGCGCGCGCATCCAGCTCGCGCCGCAGGCGCTCGCCCGCCCGGTGCACCGCCGCCACCTCCTCCCCGACCGTCTCGCCGAGGGCCCGCTCGACCTCCTCCAGGTTCGGGGTGGCGGCCGTCAGGGGGCGGAAGGAGGCGAGCCGGGCCCGCGAGTCGACGAACAGCGAGAGTCCGGCGCCGCGGGTCAGCTCCAGGATCGCCGGGCGGGTGCCGTCGTGGATCAGGCCCAGCCCGTAGTCGGACACCAGCGCCCCCCTCGCGCGGCGGGCTCCGTCCTCAAGCCGTCGGCGAAGCTGCGGAGCGTCGGCCGGGACCGGGGGTCCGCCCCCCCGGTCGATCCGGACGATCTGCTGCTTGGCCGCGTGCGGGCTGCCCGCCAGGATGCGGCGCTTGCGGGGGGTCCGGTATCCCGGGTCCCGCCAGATCCCCGCGATCTCGATCCCGCGCTCCCGCAGCAGCTCCGTGATCCGCTCCCCGGCGGCGTCCTGCCCCACGCGGCCCACCACGATGGGGCGCCCCCCGAGCGCGTGGATGTTGTGGACCGCGTTGGCCGCTGCGCCGAGAAGGGTCTCCGTCCGCTGGTGGTTCAGGATCAGAACCGGTGCCTCGCGCGACACCCGTCCGATCTCGCCGTACTCGAATTCATCGAGAACGAGATCGCCGACGACTAGGACCTCGACGCCGTCCATCCGGTCGATCGCGCCGATGGGCGGCGCGCGCGTCGGCGCGGGCTCACCCGGCCCGGCCCCCGGGCCGGGCGCCTCATCGCCCCGGCGCGCCCGGGTCACGGGCGGCCCTCCTCCTCCGGGGCCGGGCCCCCGATCGCCGCGCGGGAGCCGCGCGACAGGATCCACCGGACCGCCGCGAGGAGATCCTCCGCCGTGTGCACCGGCACCGTCGTGAACCGGTGCGGCTGGTGTTCGCGCAGCCCCCGACCGTAACCGGTCAGCACCAGGATCCCGGGCACCCCCGCCGCCGCGGCGGCCTCGATGTCGGGAAGCCCATCGCCGATCGCGTACGAGCGAGCCAAATCGACGCGGTGCTCTCGGGCGGCCCGCAGCAACATCCCCGGGCGTGGCTTGCGGCAGTCGCAGTCGGCCCGGTACGGCGGCGATCCTTCACGCGGATGATGCGGGCAGTAGTAGATGCCGTCGAGGCGGGCGCCCGCCGCCACCGCGAGCTCCCGGAGCCGGTCGTGCACCTGCCGGACCAGCGACTCCTCGAAGTACCCGCGCGCCACGCCGGACTGATTGGTCGTCACGATCACCAGGAACCCGGCGCGGTTCGCCAGGCGGATCGCCTCCAGGCTGTTGGGCAGCAGCCGGTAGCGGGACAGGTGGTTGACGTAGCCCACCTCCTCGCTGATCGTCCCGTCGCGATCCAGGAAGATGGCCGGGCGCATCACGGCCACCCCGCCCCCGCCCGGGCGATCGTCCCCCCGCCCTGTCGTGCCGCGTCGAGGCGGCCCGCGCCGTCCGTGCGGCGGGGCCCGGACCCGACGCCGGAGGGGGCCGTGCGCCAGCGGTTGTGCATCCACAGCCAGTACTCCGGACGTCGCCTCACCTCCCGTTCGAGGATGGAGGTGCATCGGTGGGTGAGCGCCTGAACGTCGTCCTGGAGAGCGCCGCGCCGCAAGGCCCGCAGGGGCGGCTCGAACCGGATCCGCAGCCTCCCGTCGGGCAGAGGGTAGGAGAAGACCGGCACGATCGGGGCGCCGCTCTTGAAGGCGAACGTCGCCAGGGACGGCGTGGTCGAGGCCGGGGCCCCGAAGAAGTCGACGGCGATCCCGGCCTCTCCGCGCACGTTCTGGTCGATCAGGATCGCCACGACCCGCCCGTCGCGCAGCGCCCGCAGGACGCCGCGCGCCGCGTTGCGCTTCGGGAGCAGGGTGTTGCCGGAGAGGCGCCGCAGCCGGACCAGCATGCCGTCGAACCAGGGGTTGTTCAGTGGGCGCACCACCATCGCCATCCGGACCCCGAGCCGGTGCTGCAGCAGGGCCACCAGCTCCCAGTGGCCGTAGTGGCCGGAGAACAGGAGGACGCCCCGTCCCTCGGCCTGTGCCTCCCGGAGATACTCCACCCCCTCGTAGACGGCCACCCGCTCGGTCGCCCGGCGTACGAGCCTGGGGAAGTAGGCGGCGTCCGCGCAGATCATCCCCAGGTGGGCGAAGGCGGCACGGGCGATCCGCTCGCGCGAGCGCCGGTCGACATCACGGCCGAGCGCCCGGTGGAGGTTGTCGAGCGCGATCCGGCGATGCCCGGGTGAGGCGCGGTAGAAGAGGTGCCCGAGGCACCTCCCGATCGCGAGTCCGGCGCGACGCGGAAGGCACGCGAGCAGAACGAACGCGCACCGGCACGGGAGGTACAGCAGGAAATCGCGCAGCCGCTTCCCGGCGCTCATCGTTCGGGGAAGGTCCGGCGCCGGCCCTCCCGCAGGCGGTGGAGCCGATCGAGGAGCCAGGCCGGCAGGGCGCGACGGTCGGTGAAGTGGACCCCGAGGGACAGTGCATAGAGCAGAGCGGCGCCGCGCTCGGGCGCTCCGGACATGCGCACCAGATCCTTCTCGGTGGTCACCAGCACCTCGGCACCGGCGCGCCGTGCCGCGCGCCGCAGCTGCTCGAGATCGCCGGACCGGAAACGGTGGTGGTCCCGGAAGCGCCGCGTCCCCACCACCCGCAGCCCCAGCCCCTCGATCTCCCGCTCGAACCGGTCGGGGCGGGCGATACCGGAGAACGCGTAGGCGGACAAGCCCTTCAGCGCCGAAGGGCTCAGCGACTCGCCGTCGGGCCGCACGAATGCACGCGGCTCGATGCGGGCGTGGAACACCTCCAGCCTCGGCCCGTAGCGTTCGAGGACCGGCGCCAGCTCGGCGTCCCCCGTCCCGTCCGCCCGGGTCACAACGACGGCATCCGCACGGGAGACGGACGCGAGCGGCTCCCGCAGCGGACCGAGCGGCAGCATTCTACCATTTCCCCAGGGGTCGCGCCCGTCCACCAGGAGGAGGTCGATGTCGCGCGCGACGCGGCGGTGCTGAAAGGCGTCGTCGAGCACGACGACCTCGGGCGCAGAGGCCTCGAACAGGATCCGCGCCGCGGCGGCGCGGTCGGCGCCCACCGCGACCGGCACGGAGGGGTTGTCCCGGGCGATGAGGTACGGCTCGTCACCGCAGGAACGGGCCTCGGCGAGCAGGCTTCGCCCGTCCGAGACCAGCAACGGCGTGCGCTCGCTCGCCCGGCGGTAGCCGCGGCTCAGGACCCCCACGCGGTACCCGGAATCGCTCAGCATCCCCGCGATGAAGGAGCACAGGGGCGTCTTGCCGGTGCCGCCGACCGTAAGGTTGCCGATGCTGATCACCGGACAGGGGAGCCGTCGAGCTCGGATCCATCCCGCATCGTACAGGGAATTGCGGGCCGCGACCGCCGCACGATACAGGAGGCCGGGGGCGTAGAGCAGCGCCGCGACGGCGCCCCGCGCGCCGGCGTGCGCTCCGCTCACGCGCGCGCCGGCGCGCGCCGCCCGGCCGCCGAGGGCGGAATGATCGCCTGGATCATATCCAGGGTCCGGCGCATGGCCCCCCGGTTGGCGCGGACGACCTGCCGGGCGGCGGAGGCCGCGGCCTCGCGGACGTCGCGGTCGGAGAGGAGCCGCACGCCCAGCTGCCCTAGCGCCCGGCCGTCCCGGACGACGAATCCGCCTCCGGCCGCGACGAGCGTCCGCGCCGCGGAGCGGAAGTTCTCCACGTGGGGTCCGAACAGGACCGGCTTCCCGAGGGCCGCCGGCTCCAGGATGTTGTGGCCGCCGCGGGGCACCAGGCTTCCTCCCACGAAGACCACGTCCGCCGCCGCGTACAGCTCGGGAAGGAGCCCGACCGCATCGACGATCAGGACCTGGTGCCGCGCCGCCGGTCCCTCCGTGGCGCCGCCGGGCGGCCCACCCGCCGATCCCGCCCCTGTCCGGCTCCAGCGTGCCGTGTTCAAGCGGGCCGAGCGGAAGGCGGCCTCGGCGCGCGACGCGTCCTCAGGGTGACGTGGAACGAAGATCAGCCGCGCGCGCGGGTCGAATTGGCGCAGCATCGCGTAAGCCTCAAGGACGGGACTCTCCTCGCCGGGGGCGGTGCTGCCGGCCAGGAACAGCGGCGAACGGTCTCGGAGGCCGAGCCGGCGCCGGACCTCGGCGGACTCAGCGTCCGGGACCGGCAGGTCGAATTTCAGGTTCCCGGTCACGCTCACCCTGTCCCGCGGCGCCCCGATCCCGACGATCCGCTCGGCGTCTTCCTCGGACTGCATGCCGAACAGGCGAACGTCGGCGAGCACCCGCCGGAGAAAGCGCCGGACCGCGCGGTAGCGCGGGAAGCTGCGCGGGGAGATCCGCCCGTTCGCGAGGACGACCGGCGTGCCGCGACGGCCGCACAGCCGGAGCAGGTTCGGCCAGATCTCGGTCTCGAGCAGGACCACGGCGCAGGGGGCGAGGCGATCGAGGATCCGGCGCATGGGGCCCGGGAAGTCGAACGGGAGGGCCGAGAGCGAATCGGGACCCGGGGGCACGCCACGCCGGTGCGCCGCCTCCGCGAGGGCGCGGCCGCCGGCCGTCCCGGTCGTCAGGTGGATGGACCGCTCCGGCAGGCGATCCCGCAGCCCCTCGAGGAGCGGCAGCGCCAGGCGCACCTCTCCGACCGAGACCGCGTGCAGCCACAGACCGCCCGGGCGAACCCCCGCCGGCTCGGAGGGGTAGCCGAGCCGCTCGCGCAGGCGCGGACCGGGGCCGCCGCTCCATCGGGGGATCACGATCTGGTAAGGGAGGACGGCGGCCCAGGCGAGGCGCAACAACGCGCCATAGACGCCATACATAGCCGGCGGAGTATAGACCAGCACCCGGGCGGAGGTCAACGCGCCGCGGCGCCGGGCCGATCACGGTTTCGGGGCCGGTACCGCGCGCCTTGTTCGGGCGCAGACCCGGCTCCTATATTGGCCGCGAGATGCCTGGATCGTTCCTCGGGGCCGGGCGGTTCGTCCCCGGCCCGGCCGGTCGGCGGAGCGGGCGATGAGCCGTCCAGCCCTGATCCTGGTCGATCACGACCCTACGACGCGGCGGCTCCACGAGGAGAGGATCTCGGCGGCCTGTCCGCCGGAGATCGAGATCCTGCCGGCCAGCGGGGCCGAGGAGGGGCTGCGCCTGCTCCACTCTTTACGCGACCAGGGGCGTCCCGTGGAGATCCTGATCGCCCGCCAGTCGATGCCCGGCATGGCGGGCGCCCGCTTCCTGGAGATCGCGCACTCGCAGTTCCCGGGGATCGGCAAGATCCTCCTCGCCGACCGGCCGAGCCTGGAGGAGGCGATCTACGCGTTCAACAACACGGGGCTCGACAAGTACATCCCGCTGCCGTGGGATCCGGGAGACCTGAAGTTCACGGTCACGTCGATGCTGCGGCAGCGGGAGATGAGGTGCTTCAGCGACAGGCTGCTGACGGACCTACAGGCCCGCAACCGTGAGCTGACGGCGACCCTGGCCGAGCTGGAGCGGGCCCGCCGCGAACAGGAGCGCTCCTACATCCAGACAGTGGAGTCGCTGGCGGTGGCCCTGGAGGCCAAGGACCGGTACACCTCGGGGCACTCCCAGCGGGTGTCCCGCTTCGCCACGCTGATCGCCCGCTCGCTGGGGCTGCCCCCCGGGGAGGTCGAGGTGATCGGCCAGGTTGCCCGGCTCCACGACATCGGGAAGATCGGCATGCTGGACAAGATCCTCAACAAGCCGGGCAAACTCACGCCGGAGGAGCTGGAGGCGGTCAGGGCGCACCCGGTCATCGGCGCGCAGATCCTCGCCCCCGTGAAGACGTTCGAGAAGCACGTGGCCGGGATCAAGCACCACCACGAGACCTACGACGGCGGCGGCTACCCGGACGGGCTGAAGGGCACCGAGATCCCGCTCGCCGCCCGCATCGTCTGTCTGGCGGACGCCTTCGACGCCATGACCTCCACCCGCCCCTATCGGGTCGGGCTGCCGCTCGGATTCGCGATGCGCGAGATGCAGCGGATGGCCGGTCGGCAGTTCTGCCCCGAGTGCGTCGACGCCTTCGTCCGGGTCCTGAAGACCAGCGGCGCGGTCGAGGAGGGTTCCGAGGCGGCTGGCCCCGCCGAGCCGGCCGCCGCAGGGGCCTGAACCCCCCCGGGACATCCCCGGCCCCGGCGCCGCCATCCCCCCTCGGGACAGCCAAGGAAAGAGCGCCTCCGGCCGGCGCGCGCCGGCCGTCTTGACTTCGCCGCGCCCGGGGGATAGGATCTTGTACGGAAAGTATATAAGTTCCGTATAGTCACCCGATGCCCGATGGCCCACAAGAAGATCCGCACCTTCACCGCGACCGATCAGGAGCTCGACATGCTTCAGGCGATCGCCCGCTATCACGGCTTCTCAAAGAGCGCCACGATCACCAGCCTGATCAAGAAGGAGTTCTGGCGCGTGTTCCCCGCCGGCAACAGGTCCGTCCGGCCCGACCGGGGGGCGCGCGTGGTCCGGAGGCACGATGAGCGTTGAGAGCTGCGCGGTGAGCGTCGCCGGAGCCTGGGTTCCCCGGCCCTGGAGAGAGCCCGATCCCGGGGCGGCGGAGAGGGAGACGGAGTCGATCCGCGCGCTGGCCCGGCGAAAGCAGGCCGTCCTGCTGGCCCACAACTACCAGCTCCCGCACGTCCAGGATGCCGCGGACTTCGTGGGCGACTCCCTGGGCCTGGCGCTGCAGGCCGCCCGGACGGACGCGAGGATCATCGTGTTCTGCGGCGTGCACTTCATGGCGGAGTCGGCCAAGATCCTCAATCCCGGCAAGAAGGTCCTGCTGCCGAGCCTGGCGGCGGGCTGCGCCCTGGCGGACTCGATCACCCCGGAGTCGCTCCTGCAGTGGAAGGAGCGCTACCCGGACCACGCCGTCGTGGCGTACATCAACAGCAGCGCGGAGGTGAAGGCCCTCGCCGACATCTGTTGCACCTCCGCGAACGCGGTCTCGGTCGTGAGGAGCCTGCCCGACGACCGGATCCTATTCGTTCCGGACCGCAACCTCGGGACGTGGGTGGCGCGGCAGGTGCCCGAGAAGGAGATCGTGATCTACGACGGAGCCTGCCCGACCCACGACGTGCTCCGGGACGCCGGCGTCCGGAAGGTCAAGTCCGACCGTCCGGAGGCCGTGGTGATCGCCCACCCGGAGTGCCGCGAGGACGTGCTCGAGATCGCCGACGAGATCTGCTCCACTTCGGGGATGGTCGCGGCCGTGGAGCGCCACCCCGAGGCCCGCACGTTCGTCATCGCGACCGAGTGGGCCCTCATCCATCAGCTCAGCAAGCGCTTCCCCGACCGGGAGTTCATCCCGGCCGACGGGTGCATCGGCTGCCGCCTCCACTGTCCCTACATGAAGATGGTCACGCTCGAGGGGCTCCGGCGTTCGTTGGAGGAGGAGGTCTTCGAGATCGACGTTCACCCGGAGGACGCGGAGGGGGCACGCCGCTCGCTCGAGCGGATGATGGCGGTCCCGCGGGACCGCTGAGGCGTCTGCCGGGCGCGGCGGCGCGGGTCGCGCCGGCCGCGAAAGGCGGCCCCGCGGGTATGGAGCGATTGACTCCTCGGCGGGCCTGGCTATAGAATCTCCGCCCCGTGTCCGTCCCCAGCGATCGCGTCGCTCACTTCCGAGGCGGATGACCCCGGCCCAGCACGATGGACACCGCTCCCGGCCCCAAGACGACCCGCGCTGACCTACGAAAGCCGCCCCGCAGGATCGTCTACGCCTTCATGCTCGTGCTGGTGGCAATGGGCCTGCTGCCCCTCGGCTTCACGGCCTGGAAGCTCATCGACATCAGCCGCGAATCCCTGGTGACCTCCCAGCAGGAGGCGCAGCTTCAGGCCGCGGCCTCGATGGCGCGGCATCTGAGCACCTCGGTGGACGCCCTGCGGGCCGAGATGGTGCGGCTCGCCGACTCCATCGAGTCGCTCCCGAGGCGCTCCGGCGGCGCGCCCCTCAGCGCCGCGCGCGGCCGGGACCTGCTCGAGGAGCTGCTCGGGAGCGATCTCCTGCTGCTGCGCTATCTGCCCCGGTCCGGCCCGCCTCTGGAGGCACGCCACGACGGCTTCGATCCCGGCCCGGAGGTGGAGGAGGAGATCCGCAGGGGGACCAGCGCCGCGCTCGCCGGTCGCGTGCGCGTGAGCGATCCCGCGTTCCCGCCCCGCGGCGGCGGTCCCTCGGCGGTGCTGGTGGTGGCGGTCCCCGTGGGCTCGGGACGCCCGGACGGCGCGCTGGCCGGGGTCACCGACTTCGAGGCTCTGTGGAGGCCGGTGGTCGCGGGCCGCCGGACCGCCTACACGGTCTACGCCATCGATCGCGAGGGGCGCCTGTTCGCGGCGCGGGACGAGGACGGCGTCCTGAGCGCCGGCGACTACCGCTCCTTCGACATCGTTCAGGAGTTTCTGAGGTCCCGCGGCCGCTCGGCCCTCACCTCGGAGTTCAGCCTGGACGTGGGCTCCAGGCCGGTCCAGTACATCGCGTCCTTCGACACCACCTCGCTCGGATGGGGGGTCTTCGCGCAGCTGGAGAAACGGCGGGCCTACGCCGCCGTCAATCAGATGGTCCAGACGACGCTCATCTGGGCCGGGCTGGCCATGCTCCTGGCGCTCGTGCTGGCCTATCTGCTCGCGGCCCACGTGACGCGGCCGATCCAGGCCCTGGCGAGGGGGACCGAGGCGTTCGCGCGCGGCGATCTGGACCATCGGGTCCGGGTTCGGAGCCGCAACGAGCTGGGGGAGCTGGCGCGCACATTCAACACCATGGCCGAACAGATCCAGAGCTACATTCAGCGCGTGCGCGCCGCGGCCCAGCTGAATCACGAGCTGTTCTTGGGGACGGTCAAGTCCCTCGCCGAGGCGATCGACGAGAAGGACCCATACACGCGCGGCCACTCCGACCGGGTCAACCGATACGCCGTCATCCTGGCCAGGCAGATGGGGCTCGGCACGCGCGAGGTCCGCGCGGTGCACATCGCCTCCCTGTTCCACGACATCGGGAAGATCGGCATCGAGGACAAGATCCTCCGCAAGCCGGCCGCCCTGACCGACGATGAGTTCCAGGTCATGAAGCGCCACCCGGAGAAGGGCGCCCAGATGCTCTCCAAGATCAAGGCGATGGCTGAGATCATCCCGGGCGTGCGCTTCCACCACGAGAAATGGGACGGATCGGGCTATCCGCTCGGCCTGAAAGGCGAGCAGATCCCCCTCGCGGCCCGGATCGTCGCGGTCGCGGACGCCTTCGACGCCATGACCACGAATCGCCCCTACCAGAAGGCGATGTCGTACGACAGGGCCATCGCTCGGCTGTTCGAGCTGTCCGATCGAGTGTTCGACAGGCGCGTGGTGAGCGCCTTCGCGGAGGCCTACCGCACCGGCGCGGTCCGGGAGCCGAAGGCGGCGGCGATGGCGGGGGAGCTGTGAGCCTCGACTACCGTGCGGTGCTGTTCGACCTGGACGGCACCCTCACGCCGGTGCCGAGCGTCTGGCAGCACCTGCACGAGGTCCTGGGACTGTGGGAGCGCGACGCCGAGCGGCATCTCGTCGCCTTCCGGAGGGGGCGGATAAGCTACGAGGAGTTCTGCGCCCGGGACGCGGCCCACTGGAAGGGAATGGCGGTGTCGGATCTGCGGGCGATCACCGATCGGATCCCGTACCGTCCCGGGGCGGTGGAGTGTGTTGGCCAGATCGCGCGGGCCGGACTTCTGGTGGGGGTCATCTCCACGGGCCTCACCCTGCTGGCCGAGCGCGTGCACTACGAGCTCAACCTGGCCTACACGATCGCCAACCGACTGATCACGCGGGGCGGGCGCCTGACCGGCGAGGTGAAGGTGAACGTGCAGCACGACCGCAAGGGGGACGCCGTCGACCTGTTCTGCCAGCAGTTCGGGGTCCCACACGATCGGGTGATCACGGTCGGCGACAGCGAGGGCGACATCTCGATGTTCCGGCGCTCGGGATTCTCGGTGGCCCTCAACCCGACCTCGGAGCGCACGGCGCGGGCCGCCAGCGTGGCCCACCGCGGGGAGTCCCTCCTCGATCTGGTGACCCTGATGCCGCTTCAGTGGTCGGAGCCGCAGTAGGTCGGATGCGGGGCCGCGGCAGGACGGGTCGCCCGGCGGGGGGATCGGCTCGCCGGATCCCGAAGACGAAGAAAGGGCGGGGCGCGAGCCCCGGTGGTCGATGCACCCTACCAGACGCCAGAAGCAGATCCTCGAGATCCTCCGCAGCCACATCGCGCGGGAGGGCCGGTCGCCCACGCTAGCTCGGATCGCCCGCCGCTGCGGCCTCGCGTCCCCCGCCACGGTCCACAAGCACCTGTCGCTGCTCGAGCAGCGTGGCTTGCTGCGGCGCCGGCGGCGGGGTCGCCGCGGCGAGATCACTCTGCGCCCGGCCGCATACAGCACCGCGGCCGTCGAGCTCCCGTTGCTGGGCCGGATCGCCGCCGGGCGGCCGATCGAGGCGATCGTCGAGCCCGAGTCGATCCCGGTGCCGAGGGCGCTCGTCGGGCGCGGACGCGCCTACGTGCTGCGCGTGCGCGGGGACTCGATGGTCGACGAGGGGATCCGCGACGGCGACTATATCGTGGTGGAATCGCGCGACCACGCCCGGGACGGCGAGGTCGTCGTGGCACTGCTCGAAGGACGTGAGGCGACCCTGAAGGTGCTGCGGCGCGGAAGGCGCGGCCTGGTGCTGGAGCCGGCCAACCCCTCGATGAGGCCGATCCGGATCCGCGGCCGATCGATCGTTATCCAGGGGGTGGTGACCGGCCTGCTGCGGCGCTACACTTGAGGCCGCGCTCCACCGGGTTCAGGGGCACGGCGCGACGTTGGGCCTCGGTGCGCCGCTGCCGGCGGGGGCGAAGGGGCCCTCCCCGGCCTCGTTGGACGCGCTGACGAGGTAGAAGAAGGCGGCGCCGCTCGCGGGCAGGGCGGGGTCGGCCCCTCGCGGCTCGGGGAGACCGCCCGCGAGACAGCCGCCGTAGATCTCCGCCGCCCCGTCCCCGTCGACGTCGGCCAGATCGTCGACCGCTCCGCGGTAGAGGTTATAGGTCCTGGCCCCGGCGGGGCTCTCCCAGCCGAGCGCTCCGCCCGGGTCGAACCTCAGGTCGGGCACCACTCCGGGGGGGACTCCGGCCCGGAGGTCGGGCGAGGTCAGGTCGTACCCGCCCGCGGCGTTCGGCGTGAACACGACAAGCTCCCCGTTGAGGTCGAACGCGTCGACCAGTGCGAAGCTGCCGCCGACGTTCGACGGCTGCTGGAATATGAAGTGCTCGAAGACGGCCTGGCCGGCCGATCCTGAGAACGGCAGCCGGTCGCTGATGTCGATGTCGGCGAACGGCGCGTCCCCGCTCCCCCCGGGGCTCAGGCCGACGATCCCCCACCACGCCGCGACGAACCGGAACTGGATCTCGATGCGGCCGCTGTCGAACAGGCGGGCGACGACGGTGGAGCTCTTGCGCGTCCCGATGACCGGCACCGCGAGGTAGACGATCTCCATCCGCGCGCCCCGCTCGTCCGCGACGAAGCGGCTGAAGGCGTCGACGGGCCCGGCGCTCCCGCCCGCGTCGTCGAACCCCGGGTCCAGGTTGGTCATGGGCACGCCGATCCGAGGCGGCACCGGTGCGCCGCTGACCACGTCGGGCCCGAGGAAGGTGCCGGTGTGGGCGGAGGCGGACGGGGCCCCGAAAGTCAGGTTGCCGTTGTCATTGACGTACACGGCGGTCCAGGAGCGGCCGAAGAACGGGAACTCGAAGCCGGCGGGAAACGGCACCAGCGCCCAGTCGGCGTTGCCGAGGTTGAGCGGCGTGGCGCCGTCGGGCGCCGGCGGAGGATCGGTGTCGATGACGACCGTGCCGATGTCGGCGACGGCGCCGGCGTCGACCGCGACCCGCAAGGGCTCGGATAGGTCGTCGGCGCCCGATTCGGACCCGGTGACGAACCCGGGACGGGCTGCCGCGCCGGCGTTGCCGTTCGCCACCGTGACGTTGAACCGGTTGACGTCCCACCAGTTCGCGTCGAGCGCGTTCAGCGGGTCTGCGTCGAAGTACTCGACCCCGACCCGGTAGGTGCCCGGCGGCAGGCCGTCCAGGCGGAACGAGCCCGGGGGCTGGGCCGTCGCCGTGAACTCCGAGACGGAGAACACCTGGACCGCCATCCGCCCGGTGGCCACGTCGAACGCGGTGACACTCGCTCCGGTGACCGGCGTCACGCTGCCCGGAAAGGTCAGCTGCCCCGTGATCGCGCCGAGGTCCGAGAGCAACGACGGCTCCGGGTAGGTGCGCGAGGAGGCGGCGAGGTCGTCCTGGGACAGGGTTCGCGCCTGCCGCGCGAACCCGGCGGTGGTGTCGACGAAGGGCAGAAGGGTGGCGGCCGGTGCGATCAGGGAGGAGTGTGACAGGCCGTGGAGATGGCCGATCTCGTGCGTCGCCACGGCCACCAGGTCGTAGGTGGGGGAAGTCGCGTCGAGGGGCTCGTCCACGAAGTCGTTGCCGTCCGGACAGAAGGCGATGTCGGCGTCCACGATGGTGCCGGCAGGGAGAACCGTCCCGTCCGGGTAGATCCCGGGGTCGAGGTCGACGACGCCGTCTCCGTTCAGGTCGCGTGCGGCGGCGGTGACGGTGAGGGGGGCCACGAGGCTCGCGACCGGCGTGAGCGCCACGACCCCGAAGGGGCAGAGCCCCGGGGAGGGGTCCGCCCACGTGATCAGCTGGACCCCGTCGAGCCCGACGTCCGGCTGTGCTGTCGTGCCGACGAACCGGAAGGCGATGCGGGACGTCCCTATCGCCTCCCACGCGCCGAAGCTGGCGAGCAGGGCGTCCGCAACGCGCTCCGGACCCAGCGGGGACGCCCCCTCGACGCAGGTCGGGTTGCCGTCGCCGCAGTTGTCGACGGCGCCCAGCTCATTGAGGCTCCAGGCGATCGGGATCGCCCGATCGTCCCATGCGATCGGGAGGATGGCGGTGCCGTTGTCGACGATCGCCTCCAGATTCCCGCCGGCGAGGAGGGTCCGCCCCCCGCCGAACCACGAGAGGGACGCGACGAGCGCGGTGGCGCAGAGCCTCACCAGCACGCCCGGGCCCGCGCTCGCCGGCGCGGGCCCGCGGACGCTCATCGCTCCTTCCCCGATCCGTCCGGACCGCGCGGGGCTCCAGCGAGCGCGCGTCGGATGCGCTCCCCGAACTCTCCGGGCGTCATGCGGCGGCCCCCGGAGAGGATGTAGTCGCCGCGGCCGTCGCGCCGCACCGGCACGTATCCTCTCATGAGGCCGACGACCACGTTCTCGGCCGCGGTGCCGCCGGGCTGCAGGAAATAAAAGCCCCGCTCGCCCTCCCGGTGGGGCGGGACGCCGGGGACGATCATCGCCAGCGGGACCGGGCTCTCCACCCTTCCGCCCGGCTGCAGAAAGGTCAGGGTCGCCGATCTCGAGCCCTTGAAGGACCGGCCGACGGTCAGCGTGATCTCGGTCCAGATCCGCTTCCCCTTCCAGAAGCTGCGCACAGACTCGATCCGGCCCTCGACGATCGTCTCAGATGCCGACGTCATCTGCTCGAGGCTCAGCCGCCGGACGGAGGTGGCGCGGGCGAGGTCGCCCGGCAGGAGGGTCGCGAGCGGCACGATGAGGGAAAAGGCGATCCGGAGCAGACGCGTCATCCCGGGCCCATATACGGGGAAACGGGAGCCGGGTCAACGGCATTCCCCGGGGCGCGGCGGTTCCTTGACCTCCCCCGGGGCCCGTGCTAGCCTTTGCGGCCCCTCGGACGTTCCACCGTCCGCCGGCGAACGGGGCACCGGGCGATCCGGATGATGGGGATACGGCGCCGCCGGCCGGCGGAGTCCATCTTGCGTGGGAGGACAAGCCGATGAATCGTTGGTTCGCGATCCCGCTCGTGGCGCTGATCCCTCTGGGCCTGTCGACCCCGGCCGCCGCGCAGGCCTCGGGTGGGGGGACCGCCGGGATCCGGTGGGAGGGCTGGGGCGTCCGCGTGGGCGCGAGCAGCGATCCCGATCAGGTTTACGGCGGCGTGCACTTCGACCTGGGGCACTTCGCGCGCGACGTCCGGTTCCGCCCGACGATCGAGATCGGGATCGGCGACGACGTCACTGTGGTTCAGGCGCTCGCCGAGGTGCACTATGTCTTCTCGAAGGTTCAGGTCTGGAAGCCGTACGTCGGAGGCGGCGTCGGCCTGACGTACGTCAACCGCGACGACGACAAGCTGCCGCCCTCTGCCGACGATACCGACACGGACCTCGCCCTCATGGGCATCGGCGGCATCGAGACCGGGCTGAAGTCCGGCAGCCGGTTCTTCCTCGAGCTCAAGATCGGGTTCGGCGACGAGGACCCCGACATCAAGGTGGGGGTGGGCTGGACCTGGAGGTAGGGCCGGCCTCAGCGGGAGGACGGGGCGCCGCCTCGGGTCCGCTCCGCGGCGTCCGCACCGCCGGCGGTGGGGGCGTCCTTCCGGTCCGGATCGCTGAGCGCGAAGGCGCTGCGGAAGCGCGTCGAGGTGACGTCGAAGCTTCTGAACAGGAACAGGCGGCCGCGCGCGCGGTAGGTGGCCCGGACCATCGACCACACCCCGAGGGCGACCGACATGCGGTCGAAGTCGATCTCGAAGCTGTCGACCCTGCCGAGGATCCCGAACCCGAAGGAGACCGGCTGCTGCAGCCGTCCTTCCAGCCGCCGGATGTCCGCGGTTCGCTCGTCCAGCCAGATCATCCCCGACACGCGCTGGAGGAGCCTGGCCGCCCGCCCGCCGGTGAGGCAGCCGGGGATCGGCTCGAACTGAACCTTCAGCGACGGATTCCCGTCCAGCGCCTCGACCCCGATCGGGCGCAGCCGGAAGCACTGCAGCAGGCGCTCCGCCCGCAACGGGCTCTCTTTTGCCCGCTTCAGGGCGCCCTCGGAGGGGTCCTGGCTCCTGAGGAAGCGTGACTCCTCCTGGCGCATGATCGCGAACCCGTCGGCATCCCGATCCGCGTCGAACGACAGGCGGCGCTCGTAGCGGCGCCCGTCGCGGAAGGTGATCTCGTGGACCTCGATGGTGCGGTCCCGAATGCTGCCGTCTCGGGCGCGCTTCTCGAGCACGGCCGTCTCCACCCAGCTGAAGCGCTGCAGTGCCTCGCGATCGCTCCGGAGCCGGGCGAGGACCCTGTCCGCGAGCGGCTCCGCTTCGCGACGCTCCCCGCCCGTCGGAGCGGCGGCCGGGGACAGGAAGCCGCAGAGAACGCACGCCATCGGGATGACGGATCGGAACACCGTGGCGGGGCGCATGGACCTCCCTATGGGGCCGGAGCGGTCGCGCGGCAAGCGCGAATGGCGCCGTTGCGATATTGTGATCGCCGGGCCCCGGAGGCTCCCGGCGTGGATCCCATGGCGGTCCCGGCCGGGCCCCTATCGTACACCGCCGGGTGCCGGGGCGGCAGAGTCGGGACGCGGACGGCGCCGCGCGGCCGGGGCCGACCACGCGCCGGCCGCGTGACAATGGAGCATCGATGAACTGGTGGCGTCTGTTGGCGTCGGGGCTGGACCTTCTTCTCCGGCTGGGGGACGCGCTGGGGCTGAGCGGCGCCCGCTGGGAGTGGAGGAAGAGGGCGTGGCGGGCCGCCCTGGAGGACCATGCGGCCTCCCGGGGAGCGGCGCGGCGCGGCCCGCAGGATGGACCCCGGATCTGCCGATCCTGCCGACGGCTCGTCGACGTGGGCGCCGCCGTCTGCGGGGAATGCGGCGCGCCGCTCCGCGGGAGGCCGACGGGTCCCGCCGGGGCTCTGATGAGCTGGCTGCTGCCGGGTTTCGGCGGCGCGACCACGGCGATCCTGACGCTGAACGTGGTCATGATGCTGTTGGTGCTGGCGGTCTGGGGGACTCGCGGGGCGCCCGGCGGGCTGCTGGGCCTCCTGTCGCCGCCGGCCGAGGGCCTCTTCTACTTCGGGGCGAAGTGGTCGGCGGCGATCGCCGCGGGGCAGGTCTGGCGGCTGGTGACCGCCGGCTACCTCCACGGGGGCCTGATCCACCTCGCCTTCAACTGCTACGCCCTGGTGAGCTTGGGCCCCCTCATCGAGGACGCGTTCGGGTGGAGGAAGTTCTTCGTGCTGTACACGGTGACCGGAGTCGCGGCCTTCACGGCGAGCACGCTGCTCGCCCCGCATGCGTTGAGCGTGGGGTCGTCCGGGTCGATCTTCGGTCTGATCGGGTTCGCCATCGTGTACGGGCGAATGCGGGGCGGGCCAGCCGGCCGCCTCATCGCCGAGCAGCTCATGCGCTGGGTGATCCTGGGGCTGGTGCTGTTCCTGATCCCCGGGATAGATAACGCCGCACACTTCGGCGGCTTCGCGGCGGGCGCCCTGCTGGGCCTGGTGGTGCGGGCCGGCGAGCCGGCGAACCGGGCGGCTGAGCTGAGGCTGCGCGCGGCCGTGGCGGCGGCCCTGCTGGCAACGCTCGGCGCCTTCCTGGCGATGGCGTTGGCCTACCCGGGCTTCGATGCGTCCGCCGCGGGCCGACCCCTAGGAGGCATCGTGCCAGTGGCCGTGCTCGGGGGACCAGACCTTGCCGGGAGGGGGCGGCCCCGCAGGGGGCGGGATCGGCCCGCGAGCGGGGGCGCCGCCGACGTCGTGCCAGTGGCCGTGCTCGGGGGACCAGACCTTGCCGGGAGGGGGCGCGTCGGGATCGGGTGCGTTCAGCATCGCCGTGACGGCGACCGCGCCGCCGAGCGCGACGATGGCGATCAGCACCAGCGCCGCGGGCGTCAGGACGGGACGCCGCGTCCTCTCGCAGCACCTCTTGTACTTCCGTCCGCTGCCGCAGGGGCAGGGGTCGTTGCGGCCGCTGGTCATGTCGCCTCGTCCTGCCGGTCGCCCGGTCCGCGCCGCCCTCTGCGGGACAGCGCCGGCCCGGGGCCGGTCGGCTCGCCGGGAATATACCGCCATCTCCGGGGCCCGCAACGTGCTTCCGGCGTTACGACGACGGCGGACCCCGGCCGGGCCGAGGGGATACGAGGGGCGACGCCGGGTTCTTGGGAGCGGCATAGTGGTGCCGCGGGACGGAATTGAACCGCCGACGCAGGGATTTTCAGTCCCTCGCTCTACCGACTGAGCTACCGCGGCACACGGGATCCGGTTCGTCGAAGCGCCGAATCGTAGCAACGCCGCTTCGCGGCTGTCAAGGATGAGGGACGGGCCGGGTCAGGGCCGCGGCGTCGGCGGGTGGCCGCGCGGGCGCGACGCGTCGCGGGACGGCCGGCCCTCGCGGGCGGCGGGCTCCCGGCGCGCGGGCTCCCTGGAACCCGAGCTGCGTCCCGCCTCCACGGCGTCGCGGCCGTTCCCTTTCGGCTCGGGCATCAGGCCGAGCTGCCGGCGGAGCTTGGCCTCGATCTCGGATAGCAGGTCGGGGTTCTGCATCAGGAACTGCCGGACGTTCTCGCGCCCCTGGCCCAGCCGCGTTTCGCCGCAGGAGAACCAGGCGCCGCTCTTGTCGATCAGCCGGTGGGTGATGGCCAGGTCGAGGATGTCCCCGACCCGCGAGATGCCCGTCCCGTACAGGATGTCGAACTCGGCGGTCTTGAACGGCGGCGCCATCTTGTTCTTGACCACCTTGACGCGCGTGCGGCTGCCGATGTCCCGGTCGCCGTCCTTGATCTGCCCGATCCGCCTGATGTCGATCCGCACCGACGAGTAGAACTTGAGAGCGCGGCCGCCGGTCGTGGTCTCGGGGTTCCCGAACATCACCCCGATCTTCTCCCGGATCTGGTTGATGAAAATCAGGCAGGTGCGGGAGCGGGACACCACGCCGGTCAGCTTGCGGAGCGCCTGCGACATCAGGCGCGCCTGCAGCCCCACGTGCGACTCGCCCATCTCGCCCTCGAGCTCGGCGCGCGGGACCAGCGCCGCGACCGAATCGATCACCAGGGTGTCCAGCGCTCCGGAGCGGACCAGGACCTCCGCGATCTCGAGCGCCTGCTCGCCGGAGTCGGGCTGCGACACCAGGAGGTTGTCGACGTCGACCCCCAGCTGGCGGGCGTAGTCGGGGTCGAGGGCGTGCTCCGCGTCGATGAAAGCCGCCAGGCCGCCCTGGCGCTGGGCCTCGGCCACCACGTGCAGCGCCAGCGTGGTCTTGCCCGACGCCTCGGGGCCGAAGATCTCGACGACGCGGCCGCGCGGCAGGCCCCCGATCCCCAGCGCCGTGTCGATCGAAAGGGACGTGGTGGAGATGGCCGCCTCGTCGTGCCGGAAGTCCTTGGACCCCAGCCTCATGATGGAGCCCCTGCCGAACTGCTTCTCGATCTGCACCAGGGCCAGATCGATCGCCCGCGATCGCTCCTTGAGATCGTGCGCCATGGCTCGGTGTCCCTCGGTCGATTGTTGCGGTATCGGGTCTCCCCGGGGAAGCGCCGCCATCTTAGGACAACCCTCCCGGGGTGTCAACGCGCGCGCCGGATCGCTCGGGCGCTCGACCGGTCGTCGCAAACGGCGCGCCAGCGCTCGCGAGCCGGGCCACCCGCCGCCGCTTGAGTCCACTCGTGCCGCGGCTCGGCCGACCGCAGTGGCGCGCCGGCGCCGCGGGCCGGGCCGAGCGCCGCCGCCGGAGGCCCGGCCGTGCCCGGGTCCGGGCGGCCCGGACGGCAGGCGTTCGGGCGCGGGCGCCCGGGCGGGCCTGTCCACGGTCCCTGCACGAGCCGCGCCGCGAGCATGCATCTTCTAGAGATCCTTGAGGTTGCGGGCGGTTCCTCTTGACAGTTATGGGATCGCCCCTTATATTCACGCGGCGAAGGCGTCCCCGAGGACGCCTGTCGCGTTTTTGCGATGAGACCCAAGACCGACTGCGGCGATTCAGCGATCGCGCTGGGCGCGCTGCTCGCGCTCGTCTCGGGCGCCCCGGCGCTGGGCGGCGAGCGCGCGGTGCCGTCCGGCGATCCCTCCGGCGCCGCCATGGCCGTGATCGTCCGCGAGACCACTCCCGACCGGACGCGGCGCGAGGCTCCGCCCGAGGAGCTCCTGAGGGTCCGCGAGCAGATGGAGGAGGCCTACCAGGCCGGGCTGGAGGCGTACAAGGCGGGGCGCTTCGACGAGGCCAAGGTGCATTTCGACCGGGCGGTCGAGGTGGTGCTGGGCAGCGGCCTGGATCTCGGGGAGCAGCCTGCGCTCAGGAGAGCCTTCGACGAGATCGTGCGCGACATCGCCGATCTGGAGGCCGATCTTTTCAGCCGCGACGCCGGGGCCGACGGCCAGGGGAGCCGATCTCCGCTCGACGAGCTGAAGGACATCACCACCCACCTGTCGCCCGAGGAGGCCGAGAAGGAGCGCGAGAAGATCCGCGAGGTCGTCGGGCAGATATCCTACGACATCCCGATCGTCCTCAACGCCAAGGTGCTGGCCTACATCGAGGTGTTCCAGACCCGCCTGCGGGGGGAGTTCGAGGCCGGGCTGAAGCGCTCGGGGGCCTACCTGCCGCTCATCAAGCGGATCTTCCGCGAGGAGGGGCTGCCCGAGGACCTCGCCTACATGGCGCACCAGGAGTCGGCGTTCAAGAACAACGCCTACTCGCGGGCCCGGGCCAAGGGTATGTGGCAGTTCATGTCGTACACGGGCCGCAAGTACGGGCTGAAGCGCGACATGTGGATCGACGAGAGGAGCGACTTCGAGAAGGCGACCCGCGCGGCGGCGGCCTACCTGAAGGCTCTCCACCGCCGCTACGGCGACTGGTACCTGGCGATGGCGGCCTACAACGCGGGGGAGGGCAAGATCGACCGGGCCATCCGGCGCGCCCGCACGCGGGATTACTGGGCCCTGGCCCGGACGCGCTACATCCGGCGCGAGACCAAGTACTACGTTCCGGCGATCCTGGCGTCGATCTTGATCGACAAGTCTCCGGCCGACTACGGCTTCGACGTCGACATCGATCCCGAGCTGAAATGGGACACGGTCGCCGTCGACACCCCGACCGACCTGCGCATCATCGCGGAGGCCGCCGGCGTGTCGCTCAAGACCATCCGGGCGCTGAACCCGGAGCTCAGGCGGCACGTCACGCCCCCGAACGTCAGGACCTACTCCCTGCGCGTCCCCGAGAGGACCGGCGAATCGGTCCTGGCCAGGCTCGAGAACATCCCGGCCGACAAGCGGGTCTCGTGGACGCTGCACAAGGTGCGGCGGGGGGAGACGTTCTCCTCCATCGCTGCGAGGTACCGGGTCCCGCTGCGGGCCCTGCTGGACGCGAATCCACGCCACCACCCCAGACGACTGCGCCGCGGGGCGGTCCTGGTCATCCCGCTCAACGGGGTCACGCCCCACCTGCTCCGGACGGCCGCCCGGGAGGACCGGCCGCGGTATGAGCCGGGAGAGCGGGTCGTCCACCGGGTGCGGCGGGGCGAGAACCTCCAGAGGATCGCCTGGAAGTACCGCACGACGGTCCGCAACCTCAGGCGCTGGAACAGCCTGGACGGCTCGCTGATCCGCCCCGGGCAGAGGTTGGTCGCCTATTACGGCGAGAAGGGGAGCGGGCCGCGCCCCCGCGCCCGCGCATCGGGCGCTCCCGTGTCGGTCGCCGGCGGGCGGCTGATCTACCGGGTGCAGCGCGGTGACAGCCTGTGGGCGATCTCCCGCAAGTTCGGAGTGCGGGTCGACGACCTCTGCCGGTGGAACGGGCTGACCAGGCGCAGCGTTCTGCAGCCGGGCGACCGGGTCCGGGTGGGCGAGGGGTCGCCGCCCGGGGCGGGCAAGGAGATCCACCACCGGGTCAGGCGGGGCGAGACCCTCTCCCATATCGCGCGCAGGTACTCCGTGACCGTGCGTCAGGTCCGCGCCTGGAACAACATCTACGGCACCTCGCTCATCTACCCCGGTCAAATCCTCACCATCCGGGTCAACTGAGGCCCCTGACCCTCCCGACGGTCGCCCCGACCCGGGCGACGGCTCTCGCGCCGCGGAGCCGCGCTGGCAGGGCGGGGGGACCTCTGATAGAATCGCCGCCTGCGTGAGAGGCATGACGCGATCCGCCAGGTGCCCGGTTCGCGCGGCGTTGCTGATGCTGTTCGCCGCAGGCTGCTCGGGCGGTCCGACCGGGCCGCCGGAGCCCGCGCGGCCGCGTGACTCGTTACGCACCATCCTGACCCACGCCGACAACGCGTTCCGCGAGGGGGACTACGTCGAGGCGCAGAGCACCTACGAGCAGGCCCTCCAGATCAACCCGGAGGATCGTCACGTCATCCCCCGGCTGGGGACCTGCTACCTGAAGAACCGCCTGATCCGGAGGGCCGAGGATCTCCTGGTCTCACACCTCACGGGCGACCCGGACGACGTCCGGGCCCGTCTCGTGCTGGCGCGCGTCTACATCCATCAGGCGAGGCTGCAGGACGCGGGGCGGGAACTGGAGATCGTCCTGGAGGCCTACCCCGACAACCTGCTGGCGCGTTATAACCTCGGTTTCATCGCCTACCGGAGCCGCAGGTACGGTGAGGCCGAGACCCACCTGAAACGGACCATCGAGCTGGCGCCCCGGCACCCGGAGGCCCACTACACGCTCGGGCTGACGTACCTCGCGCAGAACCGCGTGGATGAGGCTGTGGCGTCGTTGGAGCGGGCGGTGGAGATCGACCCGCGCCACGTCGCCGCGCGCTTCAACCTAGCCAGGGCCTACGCCCGCGCCGGGCGGCTCGACCAGGCCGAGGAGCAGAACCGCATCTACGCGGAGCTGAGCGGCAGCAGCGCCGCGGCCCAGGAGAGGGACGCCCAGATCCGCGCGCAGTCCCTGAAGGCGGTTCAGTACCGGCAGGAGGGAAGATTCGACCAGGCCTTGGCCGAGTACCGCGCTCTGGCTGAGCGCTTCCCCGACCATCCGCCCTTGCTCACCGAGATCGGGCGGTTGGAGCTGCGGCTGGGCCGCCGCGACGACGCGCGGCGGACGCTCGAGAGGGCGGTGGCGCTCGACCCCGGGCTGAGCGAGCCGCACTACCTGCTGGCGGGGATCTACCGCCAGGCGGGGGATGCGGCGGCGGCCGACCGGGAGATGGAGGTCTTCAACACCCTGGAGTCGATCGCGGAGGGGAAGGGCAGGTACTGATGGGGTCGGTCCGGCCTTCGGCGGGGCCGCCGCCCGCCGTGCGCAGCGCTTGGCCGATCGCGGCCCTGTCGGCCGCCGGCCTGGCCGCGGCGGCCGCATCAGCGGCCGAGGCCCCGGCGATCCGGTACACCGACGTGACCGCGCGGGCCGGGGCGGAGTTCCTCCACAGGAACGGCGGCACCGGCCGTAAGTACTACATCGAGACGGTGGCTCCGGGCCACTGCTGGTTCGACTTCGACGACGACGGCTGGCTCGACCTCTACTTGGTGCAGAGCGGGCCGCTCCCCGGGACCACGCGCCCTCCCGGTGCGCCGCACTCGGTGCTCTATCGGAATCGAGGCGACGGCACCTTCGAGGATGTCACGGCCCGCGCCGGCGTGGCGAACGCCGCCGGGTACGGATCGGGCTGCACCGCCGCGGATTACGACAACGATGGGCACCGGGATCTGTTCGTCACCAATTACGGGCGCTCGGTCCTCTACCGCAACAACGGCGACGGGACGTTCGCCGACGTGACCGAGCGGTCCGGGATCGTCAACACCCTGTACGCCGCGAGCGCGGCGTGGGCCGACTACGACAACGACGGGCGTCTCGACCTCTACATCACGAACTACGTCGACTTCACGATGGACGGCGAGAAGTTCTGCGGCGACGCCCGGGTCGGGCGCCGCTCGTACTGCCACCCGGACGTCTACGGCGGCCTCCCGGACGCGCTGTACCACAACGAGGGAGAAGGCCGGTTCAGGGAGGTCGCCGAGCAGGTCGGCATCCGGGACCCGAACGGCAAAGGCCTGGGAGTCGTCTGGTTCGACTACGACCTCGACGGGGACGTCGACCTGTACGTGGCCAACGACGCCACCCCGAACCGGCTGTGGCGCAACGAGGGGAACGGCCGCTTCAAGAACGTGACGCTGCTCGCCGGCGTCTGCTGCAGCGAGGACGGCAAGGCCGAGTCCGGCATGGGCACGGACGCGGGGGACGCCGACGGCGACGGCTGGCCCGACCTGATCGTCACCAACCTGAGCAATCAGGTCAACCAGATCTACCGCAACATCGACGGCACGGGCCTGTTCTCGATCGACAGCTACCCGTCCGGCCTGGCGGAGACCAGTCTCCTGATGACCGGATGGGGAGTCGACCTTTTCGACTACGATCACGACGGTGACCTGGACGTGGTCGTGACGAACGGCCACCCGATGGACGACATCGACACGGTCAGCGACATGATCACCTATGCCGAGCGGCCGTTCCTGTTCGAGAACGATGGGTCCGGCCGGTACCGGGAGATCGGACGCCGGCTCGGGCCGTACTTCCGGTCGACGGACGTCGGCCGCGGGCTGAGCACAGCGGATTACGACAACGACGGCGACCGTGACCTCCTGTTCACGCCGAACAATCGCCGCGCGACGCTGCTGCGCAATGACGGCGCCAGCGCCGCGGGCCACTGGATCACCCTGCGGCTCGAGGGGGTGCGGGCCAACCGGGACGCCATCGGCGCACGGGTCGTGGTGACGGCGGGGGGGCGGCGGCAGGCCGAGGAGGTGCGCAGCGCCAGCTCCTACCTGTCGCAGAACGATATGCGGTTGCACTTCGGTCTAGGAGCGGCGGAGCGCGTGGAGAAGATCGAGATCCGGTGGCCGGCGCGCACCGGCGCCACCGAGGTGGTCGGGCCGGTGACCGCGGACCAATTCCTGACCATCAGGCAGGGGGAGGGGATCGTGGCGCGGTCGGGGCCGCGGACGGCGTGGCGATGAGGCGCAGCCCGCTCCGGCGGGGCGCGCCTCTCATGGCCCGTCGTCCTTCTCCCCTTCCGGCGGCCCGGCGACCTGCCTGAGGCGTACGGGATCGCGCAGGTGCGCGATGTCGCCCGCCCGGCCGACGACGATCAGCCCGTCGCCGGCGCGCACTTCCGTGTCGGGACCGGGAATGATGCGCCTAGCGGCCGTGCGGCCCAGGGGTCGCTTGACCTCGATCACGTTGATCCCGAAGCGGCCGCGCGGGTCCAGTCGCCTGAGCGTGGTCGGCTCGAACGATTCGGGAAGCGTCACCAGCGCCACGACGTATTCCTGCGGCAGCTCGACGTAAGTCGTGTCCGGCCTGCCGCCCTCGGCCGGCCGCTCGAAGCGCGCCAGCCGGGCCTCCTTCCCGAGCACCTCCTGGCTGTACAGGGAGATGATGTCGCCGGCCGACAGCTCCCCGACGTAGCGGCCTGTGTCGCGGCCGTCGACGACCGGGAGGCGGTCGCGGCTGACCCGCGACCAGCGCTCGATGGCGTCGCTGAGCCGATCGTCGAGCCGCAGGACGGGGACGTCGGTGTAGGCGACGTCGGAGGCGCGCACCGTCCGCTGCGAGTCCGGACGTCCCAGGTACTCCGACAGCTCGGCCAGGGAGATCGAGCCGCGCAGGCGCCTTCCCGCGTCGACGACGAACAGCTCCTTGCGTCCCTCCCGCATCATCCGCTTGAGCACCGCCTCGACGGTCTCGTCCCCGGACACCGGGGCCGCCCCCTCGCGCATGACGTCGCGCACCTGAATGGTGTCCATCACCAGCTCCTCCAGGCGGCCCCCGAGCCGGACGCCGCGGTCAACCAGCGTCTCGGTGTAGATCGATCTCGGGTGCAGGAGGCGGCCGACGACGGTGGCCACGGCGCACGAGAACATCAGCGGGAGCAGGATCTCGTAGTCCCCGGTCAGGTCGAAGATCATCAGGATGGCGGTGAGCGGGGCCTGGGTGGTCCCCGCGATCATGGCCGCCATGCCGACCAGCGCGTAGGCGCCGGGGCCGGAGGTCGCTCCGGGGAAGTAGGCGCCGCACCACGAGCCGTAGGCCGAGCCCAAGACGGCCCCGACGAACAGGGTCGGCGTGAACAACCCGCCCGCGCCGCCCGAGCCCATGGTCAGCGCGGTCGCCAGGACCTTGAGGAAAGGCAGGAGGATGATCAGCGTGATGGGGACCGCCTCGCGCAGGACCCGATCGGTGGTCTCGTAACCGTTGCCGAACACCTGCGGGAAGCCGATCCCGGCCAGGCCCACCAGGCCAAAGCCGACCATCGGTTTCACCCAAGCCGGAAGCGGCGCCCGGTCGAAGGTCCTCTCGGCGCCGCGCAGCGCCAGGATGAACAGGGCGGAGGCGAGGCCGATGAGCAGCCCCATGAACAGGTAGTGGCCCAGCTCCCACGCCGACACCAGGCTCGGGTGGGCCGGAGGGGAGTAGGCCCGGTAGGGCCCGAGCAGGCCGCGCGCTATCACCGTGGCGATCACGGTGGAGACCACGATCGGGCCGAAGCTCTCCAGCGCGAAGTTGCCGAGGATCACCTCCATGCCGAACATGGCGCCGCCGAGGGGGGAGTTGTAGGCGGCGGCGATGCCGGCCGCGGCGCCGCACCCGACCAGGATCTTCAGACGGTGCCCGCCGAGCCGCGAGCGGCGGCCCATCAGGGAGGCGAAGGCGGCACCGAGCCGGACCAGCGGGCCCTCGCGGCCGAGCGAGCCGCCCGAGCCCACCGTCACCAGCGTGGCGCCCGCCCTCAGCAGCGTCGTCCGCAACGACAGGTAGCCGCCCCGCGAGGCCACCGCCTCGATGATCCCCGCCGTGCCGTGACCCTTCACGCTCTGGCGCGCGAGCAACACCATGAGCCCGACCAGAAGGCCGCCGACGGCGGGCGCGAGGAACCGATGCAGGCGCGGGAGATCGAGAGCCCGGTCGACGAGATGGTGCGGGTCGCCCCAGAATAGATCCTGGACCCCGCCGAGCAGCCTCACGAAGGCGACGGCCGTGAGGCCGGTGAGCGCGCCGGTCATGGGCACTAGGAACAGGAAGCGCTTCTCTCCCGCTGGACGGGTGGCCAGGTACTTGAGGAGGGGCATCTCCGCGAGGCGCACGATGTCGGTCCTCCAGCTCGGACGGCCCCGGGGAGGCGGCGGGCGACTACGGCCGGTCCGGGCGACCCGTTCCGGAGCGCGGCGTGACGGCCCGGGAGGCCGGGGGAACGGCGGCTCCCCGACCGGCGCGGAATCGTACCACAGTCGCGCCGCCGCCCGGCCGCGGCGCCGCCGCGCCTTGACCTTCGGCGAGCCGTTCCGCTAGGATGCATGCCGCGCCGGCGTGGAGAGCCGACAGGCGCCGGACGGTCCCGGCCGCCGGAAGCGCGGTGCTCGCTCGCATCCGCAGCGCGACCCTCCTCGGCATCGAAGCCGTTCCCCTGACCGTCGAGTGCGATCTGTGCCGCGGACTGCCCGGCATGCACATGGTCGGGTTGCCCGACGCGGCGGTGCGCGAGAGCGCGCATCGGGTCCGGGCCGCGCTGCGCAACGCCGGCCACGAGCTGCCGCCCCGCCGGATCACCGTCAGCCTGGCGCCTGCCGATCTGCGCAAGCAGGGGGCGGCGCTCGACCTCCCGATCGCGCTGGCGATCCTGGCGGCGCACGGGGCCCTGCCGCCCGGCCGTCTCGAGCCGGTGCTGGCGCTCGGCGAGCTGGCGCTCGACGGCCGGGTCCGGGCGGTGCAGGGGTGCCTTCCGGCGGTCCTGCTGGCGCGCCGCGACGGCGTGGACGAGATGATCCTGCCCGAGGCGAATCTGGAGGAGGCGCTGGCCCTACCCGGGCCCGGCCTGCACGGCGTATCGCACCTACGGGAGGCGGTCGCGGCGCTGCGCGGCGATCGTGCCGCGGCGCGGGCCGGGCCGAGCACGTTCCTGCCCGCGGCGCCGGCGGACGGCGGCGACCTCGCGGACGTCAGGGGACAGGCTCATGCCCGACGCGCCCTGGAGGTGTCGGCGGCGGGTGGCCATCCGCTGCTCATGGTGGGGCCGCCGGGGTGCGGCAAGACCATGCTCGCGCGCCGGCTCCCCGGAATTCTCCCGCCCCTCGACCTCGACGAGGCGATCGAGGTGACCTGCATCTACAGCGCCGCCGGCCTGCTGCGCTCACCGGGGCTGGTCCGCTGCCGGCCTCTCCGGGCGCCGCATCACACGATCAGCGGCGTGGCGCTTGTCGGTGGCGGCCGGAGGCCGTGCCCAGGCGAGGTCACCCTCGCCCACCACGGCGTCCTGTTCATCGACGAGATGGCGGAGTTCGGTCGCGCCACGCTCGACGTCCTGCGCCAGCCGCTCGAGGCCCGCTCGGTGGCGATCGCGCGGTCCGGCCGATCGGTGCAGCTGCCGGCGCGCTTCCTCCTGGTCGGCGCGATGAACCCCTGTCCCTGCGGCCGCCGCGGCAGCGGCGTGCGCCCCTGCGGCTGCACGCCGGCGATGGTGGCGCAGTATCGCGGCCGGGTGTCGGGCCCGCTGCTCGACCGGTTCGACCTGCAGGTGGAGCTCGCCCCGGTCCCACTCCGGGACCTGCGCTCGGCGGACGGCGGGGAACCGTCCGCCGCGGTCGCGGCGCGGGTGGCGGCGGCCCGGCGGCGACAGGCCGCGCGCCTGGCCGGCACCGGCTGCAGCGCCAACGCCGATCT
>JBHIBC010000015.1:0-43274 GCA_046758905.1 Acidobacteriota bacterium
GGGCTGATCGGCGTCCCGGGCGTGGGAGGAGCCGGGTCCGGCTCAGCGCGCGGCGCGGCGGGCGCCGGCCGCCGCCCCGCGGATGCGCACGGCGCCCGCGGCGTGCAGGGCGAACAGCGCGGCGTAGCACTCGAACTCACCGAGTCGGGCGAGGCCGACGATCTCGCCAATGGTGCGGGTGCCGTCGACCAGCGGGTAGATCCGCTTGTCCTCGGGGGTCAGGTCGGGCCGTTCGCCGAGCTGCGTAGCGGGCAGCAGCGGCTCCAGCACCATCGCGTCGTCGGGGAGCACCGCGCGGAACTTGCCCCACTCGTCGAGCCGATGGATCCCCTCCATCACGATCTTCGTCGTCGACATCGACAGGGTGATCTTCTCCTTGCTGTCGACCGGTCCCTCGACGAACTCGAAGAAGCCGCTGCGCCAGTGGAAGAGCGAGTAGATGATCTCCAGCACCTGCTGCTTCACCGCCCAGAGGAGCTGATCGGCGGTGATGAACCCCATGCGCACCAGGACCTTGCCGTGCCGGGTCGAGGCGTCGATCTTGGCGGCCGACGCCGCGTTCTGCGCTGGGGTGATGATCCCCTTGCGGACCAGGAAGTTGCCTAAGCTGTCGCGCACCGAGTTGGATCGCGCGAAGACGATCTCGCCGTCCTCCCAGTGGAGGCTCCGGCTCTCGGCGCCGCGGGACAGACGCAGCACGCCGGTCTTCTTGGTGATGGAGATCAGGTTGATCACGTCGGACAGGCCGAAGCAGCTCAGGTCGCCGGTCAGGGTGCTCTTGGGCGACATCACGCCCTCCCCGGGCCAACCCATTGAGCCGTCTGGAGTTCAAGCGCCGGCACGGATCTGTCAGGGCGCTGTATCTGAGCCGCGGGGCGGCTAGCTTCGCCCTTGACTCGCCCGGAGCCTCCCCGTACACTTAGCCCGTCCCGGCCAGGCTCCGTCGCGCAGGGAACTGCAAACACAGGGAGTTCCGGCGATCGCGCCAGCGGCGCACGACCCCGTGCGCCGGCGCGGCAGAGCCGGGGGATACCCACCCCGGAGCCTTCCCGTCCCGAGCCGGAGGGCGCGGGAAGCCGGGCCGGTGCCGCCCCGGAGGGTGCGAGCCTGGAGGTTCTGAGAAGATGGCGTTCCGTCGCGTTGTTGCAGCCCTTTTCCCCCTTCTCGCGCTCGTCCTCTTGGCGGGGTGCAGCAAGACCGAGGACGTGGCCTCCTCCCCCGACATCTTCGGTGCCACCCCCGTGATCGAGAATGCCACGCTGAGCGCGACGACGACGACGGTGCAGTGCGACCTGACCGACGAGTGGAACTTCACCCTCCCGCTCGTCCTCAGCTGCCCCACGGAGTTCGAGAAAGAATGTTTTGCGCCGACCTGCACCCTCCCCTCGGGCCGGCAGTTCATAAAGATCTGCAGCCCTCCCGTATCCGTATGCGATCCGCAGTACCTCATCGACTGCTTCTCTCCCACCGACTGTGAAGGGCAGCAACAGATCTGCAAGGTCCCCCTGGAGGCCAGCGTAACCCCCGGGCCCCTGCTGATCGGCGGCACCTACGATGAGTGGCTCTTCAACGTCCAGGTCTCGGACGAGGACTCGACCCCCGACACGAGCGACGATATCCTCTCCGTCACCGCCACGTTCCGCAAGCCGCCGCAGCTGACCGACGAGATCTCGCTGGTCCTCCTGGATGACGGGTCTGCGACGCAGTTCTCCTTCACCCAGAAGGGGACCGGGCTGCTGTCCTGCGGGCAGAGCCCGACCACGGGCGATCTGGTGTGCCAGCAGCTGACCGATTTCATCCTCACCACCAACGACGCCGTGGCGAACGACGGCAACTTCACGCGGGCGATCGCGGTCACGAATCTCGTCCTGTCCGGGTTCGGTACCCCGACCCTCACCGACTGCATCGCGCTGACCAATCATCAGGTGGAGATCTCGGGGCCGGCGGGGGCCCAGTTTAATTTCAGGATCGACGTCGTGGATCGGGCGGGCAACATCGCCACCTGGGATCAGCAGCTCACCGCGACGCCCAACCCCACCGTCTTCACCTGCAGCGGCGACGACTGCCTGTGCTGTCTGATGGGAACCGGCGTCACCGAGCAGTGCAAGGGGAAGGAAGGGCTGCCCGGTCCGGCGTTCCCGAACGGCGGCCTGTGCAAGCACCTGTAGCCGGGGGGCCGGGTCCGCCGCCGGAGCTCGTCTCACCGTTGCCCGCAAGGAACCCTCCCGGCTGACGGACGCCTCCCGGTCCGATCCCGATTCCGCAATCTAATGTCCCGGGAGGCTCGATTCAAGGAAGCGAGCCGAGCAGCCTGTCGAGCCTGAGGGCGATCTCGGGCGTGATGGTCTTCGCCTTGAGGGCGAGGGCCGTCGAGCGCTGGGCGAGCAGGCGATGCAGCCTCCGGAAGTCGGCCGGCACGGTCCGCAGGGCGTGGGCGTGCAGCCGCAGGGTGGTCGCGTCGCCGCGGGAGACGGGCCCGGTCAGGGCCCGCACCGGTCCAAGGCGCGCGACGTTGTCCACCGTGCCGCGGACCAGCGGCATGTAGAGGCGGATCGCCTCCCTCTCGCTCAGCCCGAGGGCCCGGGCCGCCTCCAGGCCGAACGACAGCAGAGCCACCAGATCGTTGGAAAGCAGGACGGCGATCAGGTGGTACAGGGTCTTCGCCTGCCGGGGGATGGTGACCGGGATCCCGCCGGCCCGGGCCACCAGGCGCCGCAGCAGCCGGACCGCCTCCGGGTCTCCCTCGATCGCGAAGGGCGTCCTCGCGACGTCGCTGAGCCCGGTGCGCGGGTCGGCGATGCTGGCGAGCGGATGGAGGGAGGCCACCCGGGCGCCGCGCCGCCGGAGCGGCTCGAGGACGCTCGAGGACATCGCCCCGCTGGTGTGAGCCACGACCTTGCGATCCCAGCGGGGCCCCGTCCTGGCCAGCTCGCGCGCCAGCGGGGGGATCGTCCGGTCTGGCGTGGCGATGAAGATCAGCGAGGCGCCGGAGGCGGCGCGGCGGTTCGACTTCTCGGCCTGGCCGGCGCCGATGAACCGCACCGCCCGGCGGGCGGAGCGGAGCGTGCGGGCGGTGACGCCGCCCACCTGCAGCCCCTGCAGGGCCAGGAGCCGCCCGAGGGCCCGGCCCATGCGGCCGGCGCCGAGAATCGCGAACCGCCTGCTGCCCATGTCTCGTCTCCCTCAGCTCCGGTCCGGCGCGGGCCGGACCTCCTTCAGGAGCGCCACTAGGCGCTTCAGATCGGGCGGCCGGGGGGCCCGGAACTCCAGGCGGGACCCCGTGCGCGGGTGCTCCAGGGCCAGTCCCCGCGCGTGCAGCGCCAGGCCCCCGTAGGCCAGCAACGCGTCGCGCTCCCGGGAAGGGCCCAGGGAGCGGGCCCGCTGGCCGCCGTAGACGCGGTCGCCGACGATCGGGTGCCCGCCATCGCTCAGGTGCACCCGCAGCTGGTGCGTGCGACCGGTCTCGGGGCGAAGCTCCAGGAGGGTCACCGGTCCCAGGTCCTCAAGGATCCTGTACACGGTGCGCGCCGCCCGGCCGCCCCGGCGGACGGACATCTTCACCCGGGCCGTCGGGTGGCGTCCGATCGGCGCGTCGATGGTCGCCTCCCGTCGGCGCGGGCGGCCCCAGACCAGGGCCTCGTAGGTCTTCACCACCCTGCGCTCCTTGAACTGCGCCGCCAGATTGCGGTGGGCCGCGTCGTGCTTGGCCACCACGATCACGCCGGAGGTGTCGCGGTCGAGGCGGTGGACGATGCCGGGGCGCTCCCTTCCACCGACCCCGGATAGGTCCCGGCAATGATGCAGCAGCGCGTTGACCAGGGTGCCCGACCGGACCCCGGCGCCCGGGTGGACCACCAGGCCGGGCGGCTTGTCGACCACGATCAGATCGCCGTCCTCGTACAGGACCGACAGGGGCACCGCCTCGGCCCGCACGGCGGCCGGGGCCGGCGCCGGCAGATCGACCACGACCCGCTCGCCGCCCCGGACCCTGTCCGACGGCCGCGCGATCCGACCCGCCAGTTTCACGTGCCCCTCCCGCATCAGCCGCTGCAGGGCGGCGCGGCTCTGCGCGGGCAGGAGCGCCGCCAGCGCCAGGTCGAGGCGCTCGCCGCGACTCTCCCGAGGCAGATCGAGCGACACGCGGCGACCAACCCCGCTCCGGGTCCCGCCCCCCATCACGCCCGGGCGCGCCGTCGCACCTCGTCGGCGCGCGCCCGGCGCGACAGCCGGTAGAGCATCACGGAGGCGACGACCAGCGCCCCGGCGGCGATCGCCTGGGAGGTGGACAGGCGGCCTCCGAGGAAGACGCCGCGCGCCACGTCCCCGCGGAAGGCCTCCACGAGCATGCGCAGCACGGCGTACGACAGCACGTAGATCCAGAACACCTGCCCGTGCACGCGCCGCCTCCGCATCGCCACCACCGTGATCCCGAACACGGCCAGGTTCGACAGGGCGTGGTAGATCTGCGTCGGGTGGAGAGCGATGCCCAGGGGCACTCCCGTCAGATCATAGGACCGCGGGTCGGAGAAGGTGACCGCCCAGGGCAGCGCGCAGGCCTTCCCGTAGCAGCACCCGGCGGCGAAGCAGCCGAGCCGCCCCACCGCCTGGCCGAGGGCGAGGGCCGGGGCCGACAGGTCGGCGACCGGGCCGAGCGGCAGCCGGCGGCGGCGGATGTAGAGCAGGGCCGCCGCGGCCGCGAGGCCGAACCCGCCGTAGAAGACCCCGGCCGAGCGCAGGCTCCGGACCATCTCGATCGGGTGCTCCAGGTAGTACCGGGCGTCCAGCAGGTAGAGCAGGAGCTTGGCGCCGACGAATCCGGCGATCAGGGTCAGGATGCCCAGGTCCACGATGCGCGAGGTCGGGAGTCCGTCGCGACGCGCGTAGTGGACCGCGACCCGCAGCGCGAGGAGGAACCCGAGGGCGTAGAACAGCCCGTAGGTCCCGACCGTGAACCGCCCCAGCCGCCCGAGGTCGATGTCGAACAGGACCGGATGCATGGCTCAGCCTCCAGAGGGAGGCGTCGGCCGGGAGCGGCTCCGGCCCCTCACGAGGAGGTCGGACACCAGCAGCGCCACCCCGACGCAGATCGAGGCGTCGGCCAGGTTGAAGGCCGGCCAGTGATGGTCGCCGATGAAGAAGTCGAGGAAGTCGATCACGTACCCCAGCCGCAGGCGGTCGACCAGGTTGCCGACCGCGCCCCCGAGGATCAACGCCAAGCCGGTCTGGGCCACCACGTCGGCGAGCGTCGTGCGGTACTGAAACCCCAGGATCATCAGGATCGCCAGGACCGGGATGACGATGAACAGCAGGTTCCGGTAGGGGTCGGGCAGGTCGTGGAAGAGCCCGAACAGGGCCCCGCGGTTGGTGACCAGCGTCAGATGGAACAGCCCCGGGATGACGGCGACGGACGAGGAGAGCACCATCCGCGAGACCACCAGCTCCTTGGCGAGCTGGTCGAGGCCCAGGATCGACAGCGACACGAGGGCGTAGGCGATGCGCAGGACGCGGCCGCGGATCACACGCCGGCCTCGCGCGCCTGCAGGATGACGCGGACCGTCCGGGCGCAGCGACCGCAGACGGTGGGCAGATCGGGATCGGAGCCGACGTCCTCCATGACGTTCCAGCAGCGCTCGCATTTCCTGCCCGGCGCCCGTTCGACGGCGATCCGCAGCCCGGCGATGCGGTCGCTCTCGCGGGTCGGGCGCGTCACGCCGCCCAGCCGGACCCGCGAGACGATGAACAAGGACCGCAGGAAATCCGCGTACTCATCGAGCAGCCGCCTGAGCTCGTCCCCCGCATCGACGCTCACCTCGGCCTCGAGCGAGTTGCCGATGGCCCCCGACGCGCGCACCGCCTCCAGCGCCTTGAGCACCTCCTCGCGCACCTCCCGGAGCCGTTCCCAGCGCCGCAGGGTCTCCTCCTCGGCCGGCAGCTCGACGGGCCCGGGGAACTCGCGCGCGTGGACGGAATCCTCGATGGGGTCCCCGTCGCTCCGCCCGTGAAGCGCCTGCCAGGCCTCCTCCGCCGTGAAGCACAGGATGGGTGCCATCAAGCGGATCATCGCGTCGAGGATGAGTCGCATGGCGGTCTGCGCGGAGCGGCGCGCGGGGGAGTCCGCGGGGCTCGTGTAGAGGCGGTCCTTGAGAATGTCGAGGTAGAAGGAGCTCAGCGTCACCGTGCTGAACAGGTGGATCGACTGCGTGACCAGGTGGAGCTCGTAGCGCTCGTATGCCGTCCGAACCCGCTGGATCAGGGCGTTGAGCTGGTGGAGCGCCCAGCGGTCGATCTCCTGCAGGCGCTCGGCCGGCACGGCGTGGCGCCGGGGGTCGAAGTCGTGCAGGTTACCGAGGAGGAAGCGGCAGGTATTGCGGATCTTGCGGTAGGCCTCGGCGCTGCGCTCCAGGATCTCCTCCGAGAGGCGCATGTCCTCGAGGAAGTCGACGGTCGCGACCCAGAGCCTGAGGACGTCGCCGCCGTGCCGACGGATCACCTCCTGCGGGGCGATCACGTTCCCGAGCGACTTCGACATCTTGCGCCCGGCGCCGTCCAGCGTGAACCCATGGGTCAGGACGGCGCGGTAGGGGGCGGCGTCGCGGTCGTTGACGGAGACCAGCAGCGACGAGTGAAACCAGCCGCGGTGCTGATCGCTGCCCTCGAGGTAGAGGTCGCAGGGCCATGGGTGCCCCTCCCGGGAGGAGGCGACCGCGAGGTAGGAGACCCCCGACTCGAACCACACGTCGACGATCTCGTTGCGCGGCCCCAGATCGGCGCTGCCGCACTCGGGGCACGCCGTCCCGGCGGCCACGCGCCGGAACTGGTCGGGATCGAACCACGCATCGCTGCCGCGTTCCCGGAACAGCGCGGCGACTCTCCCGATGAATTCGTGGTCGATGACCGGCCGCCCGCAGCGGGCGCAGAACGGGAAGGGGAGCGGCACGCCCCAGACGCGCTGGCGCGAGATGCACCAGTCCGGCCGGGTGCCGACCATCCCGGCGATGCGCTGCGCCCCGGCGGGCGGGATCCACCGAACCCGATCGATCGCCGTGAGGCAGCGGGCGCGAAGGTCGTTGCGGTCGAGGGCGATCCACCACTGCTCGGTGGCGCGCAACACGATAGGCTTCTTACAGCGCCAGCAGTGGGGGTAGCTGTGCCTCAGCGTCTCGGCGTGGTGCAGCAGCCCCCGGCCGGCGAGGTCGCGGACGATCGCGTCGTTCGCGGAGAACACCTTCTGGCCGGCGTAGGGCGTGACCGCCTCGACGAAGCGACCGTGCTCGTCCACGGGCGAGAAGATCGGCAGGCCGTACCGGCGGCCGGTCTCGAAGTCGTCCATCCCGTGTCCGGGGGCGGTGTGCACCGCGCCGGTCCCGGTGTCGCACGTGACGTAGTCCCCCAGCACCAGACGGGAGATCCCCCCGGCCGCGAACGGATAGGGCGAGCGGGCCTCTCCCGCTCCCTCGAGCTCGCGCCCCTTCAGGACGCCGAGCACCGCGACGGGCCTCGTCCCGCGCAGCGCCAGCACCTCCGCGATCCGGTCCGTGGCCATCAACAGGACCTCGTCGCCGACATCGACCAGCCGGTATTCGTAGTCGGGATGGAACGCGATGGCGACGTTCGCCGGCAGGGTCCAGGGCGTCGTGGTCCAGATCAGGATCGAGAGCCTGCGGCCCTTCAGCGCGGGGAAGCGGTCGGCCAGGGGCTCGGCGCGCCAGGGGAAGCGGACGTAGATGGATGGAGAGACGTGCTCCTCGTACTCCACCTCGGCCTCGGCCAGGGCCGTGGCGCACTGGGGGCACCAGTGGACCGACCGCTTGTCGCGGTAGATGTTCCCGTTGCGCGCGAAGCGGCCGATCTGCTCGACCACGACTCCCTCGTAGTGCGGGTCGAGGGTCCGGTAAGGCGCGCGCCACTCGCCGAAGACGCCGAGGCGGCGGAACTCCTCGCGCTGCACGTCGATGAACCTCTCGGCGTAGTCGCGGCAGGCGGAACGGATCTGGAGCGGCGTCATTCCGGCCTTCCTGCGGCCCAGGTCCTTGTCGACCTGATGCTCGATCGGCAGACCGTGGCAGTCCCAGCCCGGCAGGTAGGGGGCGTCGAAACCCATCATGGTGCGCGATTTCACGACGATGTCCTTGAGGATCTTGTTCAACGCCTGGCCGAGGTGGATGTGGCCGTTGGCGTACGGGGGGCCGTCGTGCAGGACGAACAGCGGCCGTCCGGCGCGCCGCCTGCGGATGCAGGCATAGACGTCGAGGCGGTCCCAGGCCTCGATCAGGCGCGGCTCCCGGCGGGGCAGGTCGGCCCGCATCGGGAAGCGGGTCTTCGGGAGGTTGATGGTCGACTTGAGGTCGGGCGGCTGCATGGGCCGTGGAACCCCTCACGCTCGTTCCCGGCCAGTTGTGATGGCCGCGTCGGGGGAGCGGCGAATCTAGCAGGCCGCTCCGAATATTGTCAAGGATCCGGCTCCTGTGCTACGTTCCGGCGATGACGAGAATCTACCTGGACCACAACGCCACCGCGCCGCTGCGCCCGGAAGCGCGCGAGGCGATGGACCGCGTCCTGGACGCGCCCGCCGGCAATCCCGGCAGCGTGCATCAGCTCGGGCACCGGGCCCGGATGGCGGTGGAGCGCGCGCGCGAAGAGGTGGCCCGCCTCGTGGGCGCCGGCCCCGAGGAGATCGTCTTCACCGGCGGCGGCACCGAGGCGAACAACCTGGCGATCTACGGGGCGGCGCTCGCGGCGGCCGCCGGCCGGGGCCGGGTGGTGACCTCCGCCTTCGAGCACCCCTCGGTGCTGTCGGTGGTCTCCGATCTGGAAGAGCGCGGCCACGAGGTGGTCCGGGTACGCCCCTCGCGCGCCGGCGTCGTCGACGCCGCGCGGGTGCTGCGCGAGGCGGATCGAGGCACCGTCCTGGTGTCGCTGATGCTGGCCAACAACGAGGTGGGGACCCTGCAGCCGGTGGCCGAGATCGGCCCCGAGCTCAACCGCCGGGGGATCCTGTTTCACTGCGACGCGGCGCAGGCGGCGGGTAAGGTGCCGGTCGACGTCCGCGCGCTCGGGGTCGATCTGCTGAGCCTCGCGGGGCACAAGCTCGGCGGGCCGCAGGGCGTGGGTGTCCTGTACGTGCGCCGCGGGCTGGTGCTGCGGCCCCACCTGCGGGGCGGGGGCCAGGAGCTGCACCGCCGGCCCGGCACCGAGAACGTGGCCGCGATCGCCGGTCTCGGCGCCGCGGCGGAGGCGGCGTTCCGGGGCCTTCCGACGGAGGGTCCCCGGGTCGCCGTCCTCCGCGACCGCCTGGAGCGGGAGATCCTGTCGCGCGCGCCGGGGGCGCGTGTCAACGGGGCCGGCGCCGCGCGGGTACCGAACACCTCGAGCCTCGCCTTCCCCGGCCTGACCGGCGAGGCGCTGACCATCGCCCTCGACCTCGAGGGGTTCGCCGTTTCCACGGGCTCGGCCTGCTCGGCGGGGACGATCCGCAAGTCGGAGGCCCTCGAGGCCATGGGTCTACCGGACGAGTCGCTCTCGTCCATCCGGGTCAGCATCGGGCCGGGGACCACGGAGGCGGAGGTGGACGCGTTCGTCGAAGTCCTGCCCGCGGTCGTGGCGCGGCTGCGCGCCGGGGCCGCGGTGTCCGTGGGAGCCGGAACAACAAGATGATCGTCGCCTGCGGCGGCTGCGGAAAGCGGTACCGTTTCGACGAGGCGAAGCTCGGCGGACGGACCTCCGCGGTGCTGCGCTGCCCCAACTGCAAGGGCTCGATCGCCGTCACCGGCCCGGCCCGGGTCGGGGACCAGACGACGCGGCTCGACGCCGATGCCGCGCAGCTGCCGGCCAGCGCGAAGGTGCCGAAGGGGAGCCTGGCCATGCCCCCCTCGCGACGGATCTCCATCGCGGTGCTGGCGGGCAAGGAGAGCGGGCGGATCTTCATCATGGACCGGCCGCAGGTGACCATCGGCCGTTCCGACGCGGACATCGTCCTGGACGATCCGGAGGTCTCGCGGCAGCACGTCGCGCTCGAGGTGCACGGGCCCCGCATCGTGCTCCGCGATCTGGGCAGCACCAACGGCACCTTCGTCGATGACGTCAAGATCTCCCAGATGGAGATCCAGAACCGCGCCGAGTTCAGGATCGGCAGCACCCGCCTGATGCTGATCCTGATCGACACGGAATCCGACCTGGAGCCGGTCTCATGACGCGCGTGGCCGTCGCCATGAGCGGCGGCGTGGACTCCTCGGTCGCCGCGCTGCTGCTGAAGGAGTCCGGCCGGACGGTGATCGGGCTGTCGATGCAGCTCTACGATCGGGGCCGGGACGGGCGGCCGCTCTACGGCCGCTGCTGCTCGTCCCGCGATCTGTACGACGCCCGGGCGGCGGCCGACCGGCTGGGGATCCCGTTCTACGTCCTGAACCTGGAGCGGGAGTTCAGGCGGGAGGTGATCGACGTCTTCCTCTCGGAGTACCGTTCGGGGCGTACCCCGGTGCCGTGCGTGCAGTGCAACAGCGGTCCGAAGTTTCACCACCTCCTGTCGCGCGCCCTCGGCTTCGGGGCGGAGCGCATCGCCACCGGCCACTACGCGCGGGTATCCCGGGACCCGGCGAGCGGCAGGTGGCGGCTGCTGCGGGCGCGGGACCTGGAGAAGGATCAAACGTACTTCCTGTTCGGGCTGACCCAGGAGCAGCTCGCGCGGGTCGATTTCCCCGTGGGCGGGCTGACGAAGGGGGAGGTGCGCGCCCTGGCCGCGGCACGGGGGCTGCCGAACGCGGACAAGCCGGAGAGCATGGACATCTGCTTCGTCCCGCGCGGCGGCTATTCCGACTTCATCCGGCGCGAGGTCGGGGACGCCGGGCCGGTGGGGGAGATCGTGGACACGCGCGGCCGCGTGCTCGGGCGTCACGCGGGCATAGCCGGGTTCACGGTCGGCCAGAGGCGCGGCCTGGGCGTGGCGTCCGGCCGGCCGATGTACGTGGTGGCGCTGGACCCGCGACGCAGCCGTGTGGTGGTCGGCGCGCAGGCCGAGCAGTACGCGCCGGGGTTGGTGGCCGAAGGGGCCAACTGGATCTCGCAGCCCGATCCGGTCCGGCCGTTCGAGGCGACGGCCCGCATCCGCTCCACTCACCCCGGGGCGCCCGCGCGGGTCGAGCCGCTTCCGGGCGGCAGCTTCAGGGTGCTGTTCCGCGAGCCGCAGCGAGCGGTCACGCCGGGCCAGGCGGTGGTGCTTTACAGGGGCGACCTCCTGCTAGGCGGCGGGTTCATCGCGCGGCCTCTAGGGCCTGCCGTTGACAGCCCCGAGTGCCCGGTGCTAGATTCGTTGGGCGAGGAGCGGGCATAGCTCAGCTGGTAGAGTACGAGCTTCCCAAGCTCGGAGTCACGGGTTCGAACCCCGTTGCCCGCTCCATAATTTTTTCCTCCGGGGAGCCGGCGCCCCCGGGGCACGGTGGTGGATGCTCTTCCGCAGGCGTTCCGCCGAAGCCGCTCCGGCACCCGGACGGCTCGATCCCCCCCGAGGCGCGGCCGGACTGCCACATCCCGTCGCCTGCACCGTGATCGGCCGCCGGACCCTCATCCGCGGCATCGTCAAGGGCGACGGGCCGGTCGTGATCCACGGCGCCCTGGAGGGCGAGCTCACCCTCGGCGGCGCCCTCTCCATCTCGCCCACCTCCCGCGTGGACGCGGAGATCGAGGCGCGCTCGGTGGAGATCTCGGGAGAGACGCGGGGCACGCTGGCGGCCGCCGGGCGGGTCATACTGGAGGCGGGCGGGGTGTTCGACGGCGAGCTGACGACCCCGGTGCTGGAGGTTCGGCCCGGCTCGGTGCTGCGCGGGCGGGCTAGGGTCTCCGGCCTTCAGACGCTCGCGCGCCGACGCGTCTCCCACTGAGAGGTGCACCCCCGGGCCCTCCCGCCGGACCAGTCGGCCGGTTGACGCTTTTTTCCCATCGCGTTGACGATTTCTGTCACCTTTCTGACGCGAGCCATCCGATCGGCGCCGGCTCGGGCCGGATCTCCGCGAGATCCGGCGTCTCGCCGTCGCCGTTTCTCTGGCACATGCTTTGCTCGTCGACACTCTCGGGCCAACGTGCCGAGGTGACGGAGCATGCGACAGAAGATCCTGGTCGTCGACGATGACGAGGGCGTGCGCCAGGTGCTGGAGGTGGCGCTGGGCGGAGCGGGGTACGCGGTGTCCTGCGCCGACTCCGGCGAGATCGCCCTCAACATGGTGCGCGACAGGCCGTTCGACCTGGTGATCGCGGACATGGTGCTGCCGCGCCTCGACGGGCTCGAGCTGCTGAAGCGGATCGTCGCCATCCGCCCGGAGACGGGTGTGATCATGATCACCGGATACGCCTCGGTGGAGACCGCCATCAAGGCGATGAAGATGGGGGCGGTCGACTACGTGGTGAAGCCTTTCCGGATGGAAGAGGTGGAGCTGGTCATCGGGCGGGCCCTGGAGCGTACCCGTCTTCGCCGGGAGAACGCCTCGCTGAGGCGGCAGCTGGAGAGCACCTACGGGGTGCACAACATCGTCGGCCAGAGTCCCGCGATGCGGCGGATCCTGTCCCTGATCGAGCAGGTCGCCTCGACCCGGAGCACGGTCCTGATCACAGGGGCGTCAGGCACCGGGAAGGAGCTGATCGCCCGCGCCCTCCACTTCAACGGCGACCGCCGCCGGCAGCCGTTCGTGGTCGTGACCTGCGGCGGCATCCCCGACGCGCTCCTCGAGGACGAGCTGTTCGGGCACGTCAAGGGGGCGTTCACCGACGCGGTCGCCGACCGGCCGGGACGCTTCGCCGCCGCCGAGGGGGGCACCCTGTTCCTCGACGAGATCGGAAGCACCAGCATGAGCCTGCAGGTCAAGCTGCTGCGCGTCCTGCAGGAGCGCGAGTTCATGCCCCTCGGGGACACCAGGAGGGTGCCCATCGACGTGCGCGTGATCGCGGCCACCAACATGGACCTCCGGAGAATGATGGAGGAGGGGACGTTCCGGGAGGACCTATACTACCGCCTCAACGTCATCCACATCGAGGTGCCGACGCTGGCGGAGCGCCGCGGCGACACCCCGCTGCTCGTCCACCACTTCCTCAACAAGTACTGCAGCGAGATGGGCGTTCCCCACAAGCGATTCGACGCCGGGGCCCTCAAGGCGCTGACCGACTTCTCCTGGCCGGGCAACGTCCGTCAGCTCGAGAACGTCATCGAGCGCAGCGTGGCGCTGTCGTACGACAAGGTGGAGCTGGGCCGGGAGGACCTGCCGAGGGAGATCCGGCAGGAAGGGGTCATCGAGATGCCGGTGGTCCAGGTCGGCGGGGACGGGTTCTCCCTGGACGAGGTGCTGGCGAGCTACGAGCAGCGCATGCTGTACCAGGCGCTCGAGCACGCCGGCTGGGTGAAGACTCGCGCCGCCGAGCTGTTGAAGATCAAGAGGACGACTCTCATCGAGAAGATGAAGCGGCTGGGCATTCCACTGAAGGCCGGAAAAGCCCGCGCGGAGGCGGAGGGGAACGACGGCGCCGGGCACCCGATCGCCCGGGACGCGGCGCAGGGATCGGGCGCGGCCAGCGGCTGAGCGCCGCGTCGGCTCGCGGGTCCCGGGCCCAGCCGCCGGGTGCGGCCGTCCTTGATTGGCTCGGAGAGACTATGGTATCGTCCCGGCGGAAAAGGCCGTCCCGCGCGGCCGCCCGAAGATCCGACCCCCGTCGCAGCGGTTCCCGGAGAGGAACGCTCCCAGCCGTGTCCAGGATCCTGATGGTCGAAGACGCCGGGCTCTTCCAGCTCCTGGAGGAGTCGTTCATCCGGCGGACGGGATGCGAGATCCTCCGGGCGGCGGACTGCCGGCAGATGCTGGAGAGGGCGCGGCGCTACGGCCCGGACATCATCCTGGTCGACCCGTCCCGGCTCGGCGAGGGGGGCCTCTCCTGCCTGCGCGAGATCAAGTCCGACCCGTCGCTCCGATCGACCCCGGTCCTGGCGGTGGCCGCCGCCCCGGAGATCGCGGCGTGCCGCGCGGCGGGCGCCGACGCGACGCTGGAGCGGCCGGTGACGCGGGAGGTCCTGGAGAGGGAGCTCTGCTCGCTGGCCCGGGTGGCGCATCGGGACGGGGCCCGGCGCAGCGCCAGGCTGCGGGCCCAGGTCGCATCGTCGCGGGGCGAGCAGCGCGGCAGGGTCAAGGACATCAGCCGGTCGGGCCTGTTCGTGAGCCTGCCGGAGCCGCCGCCGGTGGCCGCCCCGGTCATCCTCTCGCTGCGGCTGCCGGGGGACAAGGGCCGGAGGAGCGTGCGGGCGCGCGGCGTCGTGGTGAGGCAGGTGGAGGATCGGCCCGGATCGCACCTGATCGGCGGCGTGGGGGTGCGTTTCGTGCAGCTGGATGCGGCGACCGAGTCGCTGATCGATCACTTCGTCGAGCAGGCGATCCTCGGCGAGGACCCGCTCGAGTCCGAACCGGGCGGGAGGAGCGACGCCTGAAGGGGGCGGTCCGGGCGTGTCGAACGTGCAGCGGACCATCATGGTGGTGGACGACGACGCCGACATCGCCGACATGACCCGTGTGATCCTCGAACAGAGCGGCTACCAGGTGATCCCGGCGGCTTCCGGGGCGGAGGCCCTGCGAAAGCTCCGGAGGGCGCAGCCCGATCTGATCATCCTCGACATCAACATGCCGGAGATGGACGGCTGGCAGGTCCTGCGCCTGCTCAAGGCGGAGGCGAGGACCAGCCGGATCCCCGTGGCCATGTTCTCCATCAGGGGCGAGGTCCATGACCGGCTGCAGGGCCTCCAGGAAGGGGCCTTCGACTACATCGTCAAGCCGTTCTCATGCGATGAGCTGGTCGGGCGCGTGAGGCGGATCTTCGACAGCCTGCCCGTCCCCCGGGCGGCCGGGTGAGGCGGGACGTGGGCTCCCGGGACGTCCGGGCCGACGGGGGGCCCCGCGGCGCCGACGCGCAGCGGCTCCGCGCCGGCTACTTCAGGCTGCGGAGCGCCCTCTTCGACAGGGTCACGGGCCTGTCCTCCTACTGCCTGCACATCGACGATCTCAAGGCGCGGGCGCGGGGCGCCCGCCTGGGCGTCCTGGTGGTGGAGTTCCCGGGCTTCGGGAGGCTGGAGGCCGCGCACGGCTGGGAGGCGGGCGACCGCTTCCTGTCGGGCGTGGCGTCGCTGCTGGACGCCCTCCGGGGGCCCGATCTGCCCGACCGCACGATCCTCGCGCTCGACGGGGCCTGCGGGAGCACCTTCCTGCTCTTCCTCCCGGAGGGGCCGGGTGAGCAGGAGATCCGGGAGGCCGACCTCGGCCGGGCCGCGGAGATCGTCTGGACGCGGCTCGAGGCCGGCCTTGAGGGCGCCGACTGGGCGGCCCCGCTGTGCGCCGAGTTCTCGATCGGCTACGCCCTCATCGGCCTCAACTCCGCGGCGCGCTTCGAGCGGCTCGTGAGCCAGGGCATCCAAGAGGCGCGCGCCATGACGCTGCGCGCGCGCGATCGCCTTCAGGGTCGTCGCTCCGAAGAGCTCAGGGAGATCCTGCGCGGCGCCCGGCTGCGCACCCACTACCAGCCGATCGTCGACATGGAGCGGGACGCGATCGTGGGGTACGAGGCCCTCGCCCGGGGGCCGGAGAACACCCGGCTCGAGGTGCCGGAAGCGCTGTTCGCCTGCTCGGACGCGGCGCGGCTGTCGGGCGAGCTGGACGCCCTGTGCCGCTCGCAGGCGGTGCGTAACGCCCGGGGGTTCGACCCCCACATGAAGCTGTTCGTCAACGTGCTCCCCGAGGCCCTGAAAGCCGACGGCTTTCAGCAGGGCGGGCTCGGGGCGCTGCTCGAGCAGACCGACCTTAAGCCGCGCAACATCGTGCTGGAGATCACCGAGCGGTACGCCATCATGGATTTCGAGGCCTTCTCGCGCGACCTCGGCGCCGTCCGGCAGCAGGGGTTTCTGGTCGCCATCGATGACGTCGGGACGGGCTACTCGTCGCTGCACAGCATCTCGGAGGTCCAGCCCGATTTCCTCAAGGTGGACATCTCACTGATCAAGAACATCCACCAGAGCCTCATCAAGCAGCATCTGGTGCACTCGCTCCTGCAGGTCGGCTCCCGGATCGGCGCCCGGGTGATCGCGGAAGGGATCGAGTCGGAGGAGGAGTACAAGGCGCTCCGCTCCTGCGCGGTGCGCTACGGACAGGGGTTCTACTTCGCCCGTCCCGCCCCGGCGTTCCCGACGATCGTCCGTCGAGCAGGGAGATCGGCCTGACCGACCCGGGCCGTCCCGCCGCGCGCCGGCGCGGAGGGGGCGGGCGCGGGCGTGGTGCGTCACTATGAGCGTTCCTCTCAATGCTCCGGTCGTGGTGATCTCGGTGGTCTCGCTGCTCGCCGGGATCGCCGCGGTGGTCCTGTGTCTCGTGGCCATCGGCCTGTTGCGCCGGGCGCTCCGGCGGCTGGCGGCCCAGCTCGCGGACCTGCGTCGCCATCCGCGGGTCGGGGCCGTTCCCCTGGAGCCTGACCCGACCCTGGGGCCGCTGACGCGGGAGCTGAACGGGCTGATCGACGATCTGCGTGCCGAAGTCCGCGACGCCGAATCGCGCGGCGCCGAGCTGCGTGCGCTCGCCCAGGGCCCGCCTGACATCGCGCTGATCGGGGTCGACTCCGAGTGGCGGGTGATCGCGTTCAGCCGCGGGGCCGTGCGGCTCACCGGCTGGGCGGCCGAGGAGATCCTCGGCCACCACGTGGAGGTCCTGTTCGCTTCCCAGGATTGGGAGCGCGTGCTGCCGAAGCTCTCGCGGCGCTCGGTCAGGGAATCGGGGATCGCCGACACCGTCAGCCTCCAGCGCCGGGACGGCACCACCTTCCCGGCCCGGCTTTCCGCGGGGGGCGCCGCGGCGGAGGAGGGCCCCGGAGGCGCGATCCTGATCGCCGCGAGAGACCTGGCCGAGGAGCAGGCCCTGGAGCGGCGGCTGCGGGAGTCGGAGGAGCGGTACCGCCGGCTGGTGGAGGGGATCCGCGACGGCGCCGTGATCCTGAAGGGGGGGCGGGTGGCCTACGCCAACCCGGCGATGGCGCACCTGCTCGGCATCGAGCGCGAGCGGCTCCGCGACCGGCCGTTCAAGGAGTTCGTCGGGGCGCGCGACGTGATGCGCGTCGTGGAGGTCCTGCGTGAGGCCGAGCGTCAGGAGGGGTCCGCGGGCGAGATGGTCTGCCGGCTGACCGGCCGCGAGGGACGCGCCGTGGAGGCGCGCCTCGCGTGGGCCGGGATCGACTTCGGGGGCGGGCGGGCGGTCATCGGGACGGTCACCGATCTGACCGAGCGGGCCCGGTTCGAGAAGGCGATCGTCGAGAGCGAGGCCCGGCTCCGCGCCACGCTGGAGTCGACCGCGGACGGGATCCTGGTAATCGGCGCGAGGGCGGGCGAGCAGGCCGTCCTCATGGTCAACCGCGGCTTCACCGAGCTGTTCGGGCTGTACGCGGATCACGTGGTGGCGCTCCCCGCCGGGGAGCTGAGCCGCACCCTGACGTCCCGGTGCACCGAGCCCGAGAGGCTGGAGACCTTTCTCGCCGCGGCCATGTCGGGGACGGCGGAGCGCCTCGACGGCATCGAGTTCGGGCCGCCCCGCCGGGCGGTCGTCGACCTGGCGTCCGGGCCGGTGCGCTCCGCGCGGGGCGACACCCTCGGGATCATCCTCACGGCGCGGGACGTGACGGCCCGCGTCGACGGGGAGCGCCAGTTGCGGCAGACACTGGACGAGCTGTCGCGCGCCAAGTCGGAGGTGGAGGTCGCCTACCGCGAGCTCGCCGGGGCGCAGAAGAAGCTGGCGGAGCGAAACCGTCAGCTCGAGGGGGTCAACGCGGAGCTGAGGTCGCTGGATGAGATGAAATCGAACCTGCTGGCGAACGTCTCGCACGAGTTGCACACGCCCCTCGTGTCGATCAAGGGGTACACGGAGATGGTCCTGAAGCGCCGGCTCGGGCCGCTGACCCCGGAGCAGGAACGGGGGCTGTCGGTGGCGCTCAAGAACATCGACCGGCTCATCGAGATGATCGACAACCTCCTCTCCTTCTCGCGGATGGAGAAGGGGGAGACGGAGCTGCATCTCGAGAACATCCCCTTCTGGCAGCTGGTGGACGAGGCGATCGAGATCGTGGGGGAGCGTATCAAGAAGAAAGACATCTCCCTCACGACGCGCTACGACGCGGACGACCTGGTGGTGCGCGGCGACCGCGTCAAGATCGTCCAGGTGATGACCAACCTGCTCACCAACGCAGTGAAGTTCAACAGGGAGAGCGGCCGGATCACCCTGGCGGCGAGAAAGGGCCCCCGCGGCTTCCTCGAGGTCGACGTGGCCGACACGGGGATCGGGATCCCACGCGAGGAGCAGGCGAGGATCTTCGAGAGGTTCTACCAGGTGGACTCCAGCCCGAGCCGCAAGTACGAGGGGACCGGGATCGGCCTGTCGATCGTGCGGGACATCCTGCGCCTCCATGGGTGCTCCATCCGCGTGAGGAGCGAGCCCGGTCGCGGCTCGGTCTTCACCTTCTCCCTCCCGCTGGCCCGCGACCGGGAGCCGTCGGAGTCGAGACGACCCGCGAGCCGGGACCGCTCCGCCCGGTAAGCGGCGGCGCGTCGCGCTCGTCGGGCGCGCGGGCCCGGCCGGCCGGCGGCAGGCCGCGCTGGCGGGAGGCCTCGTACAGCAGGACGCTCGCCGCGGCGTGGACGTTCAGGGAGGACACCGTCGCCGCCATGGGGACGCGGACCCGTCGGTCCACCGTCGCGAGGACGGCCGTGGGAAGCCCCGCCCCCTCGCTGCCCAGCAGCAGCGCGCTCGGCCGCCGCAGGTCGACGTGCGGGGGTGTCGCCTCACCTCCCGGGTCGGCCGCCACGACCTGCAGCCCGCGGGCGCGCAGGCGCTCCAGACAGTAGGTCGCGGCGCCACAGATGACCGGCAGCCGGAAGTGGGCTCCCATGCCGGCCCGCACGGCGCGGCTCCCGAACGGGTCGGCGCATCCCTCCAGGGCGATCAACGCGTCGGCCCCGAAGGCCAGGGAGGTGCGAGCGATCGACCCGACGTTTCCGGGATCCTGGACGCCGTGGATGACGACGACCAGGGTCGGCCCCCGGTCCAGGACGCCCTCGACCGTGTCGGCGCGGCGCTCGACCAGGAGGACGACGCCCTGGTCTCCGGACCCCGCGACGATCGAATCGAGCGCCCGGGCCGGAGCCGACCTCATGTCGACGCGCGAGCGCCTGAGAGCCGCCAGGATAGCGCGGCCCTCCCGGGAGGCGCCGAGCGACTCCCCGACGAGCGCTCGGCGGAGCGGGAATCCAGCGGCGACCGCCTCCAGGGCCAGGTGACGCCCCCAGGCGAGGAACAATCCCTCGGACTCCCGGGCCGGCCGGCTGCGCTCCAGGCGGCGAGCCCAGCGAAGCGCGGCCCGGGACGCGGCCGGGAGGCGCGCCCCGCGCCTAGACATGCCCAACGCCCCGCCCCACGCGGCCTCCGCAGGGGGCCGATCGGGCGTTCACGCCGGCCCCGCATTGGGCTATAGTGACCATACCGACCTCACCTAGGCAGGGCGCCATGAAACGGATGCAGAGGATCGATCCCGTTCGGCCCGGCAACGCGCTCATCACGAAGGCCGCCGGCCTCATCCAGTCCGCCAGACTGGTCGCATATCCGACCGAGACCTTCTACGGGCTTGCCGCCGACCCCCGCAGCCTGGAGGCCGTGGAGCGCGTCTTCGAGGCCAAGGGGAGGCCGGAGAGAATGGCGCTGCCGCTGATCGCCGCCGACGAGCCCACCGTGATGACCTGCGCCCGACACTTCCCGGAGGCCGCGCATCGGCTGGCCGCGGCGTTCTGGCCCGGGGCGCTCACGCTCGTCCTGCCCGCGTCCGACGACCTGCCGCCCCTGCTGCTCGGGGGCGGCCACAGCGTCGGCGTGCGGATCTCGCCCCACCCCGTCGCCGCCGCGCTGGCCCGGGCCACCGGCGGGCCGATCATCGCCACCAGCGCCAATCGCTCCGGGCAGGCGGCCCCGTCCACAGCCTCCGAGGTGGAGCAGGCGCTAGGCGACTCGGTGGCGCTGATCCTGGACGGGGGGGTGACCCGGGGCGGCGCGGCGTCGACCGTCCTCGACCTGACTGTGGAGCCGCCCCGCGTCATCCGTTCGGGCGCGGTCCCGATCCAGGCGATCGAGAGGGTGCTGGGGCGCAAGCTGGGCTGAGGGGAGCCGTCCCGACCCCCGGCGGACGCGCCGGGATTCGCCTCCGCCGCGAGCGTGACCTCCCGGAGCGGGTGGAAGTCGGCGCCGGTCGTCAGGCGGAAGCCGCGCACGCGGGCGCGTCGCGCGACAGCGACGTCACGGTGCCACAGGCTGATGTACGGCAGATCCCGGGCCAGGATCTTCTGGACCTCGGAATAGATGCGGCGCCGCGCGTGCTCGTCGGTGACCGAGGCCCCCTCGTCGAGCAGCCGGTCGATCTCGGGGTTGTGGTACCGGCCGCGGTTGAACCCGCGCGGCGGCCGGTAATCCGAGTGGAACCGCATGCGGTAGATGTCGGGGTCGGAGATCTCGGTCCAGTTGGAGACGGCGATCTGGAACCGCCCCGCCCTGAGGTCGTCGTAGAACGTCGGCCACTCGTAGGTCCGGATCTCGAGCCCGATCCCGACCGCTGCCAGCTGCTGCTGAATGATCGCGGCCTGCTGGCGAGCCAGCTCCCCGGAGGCCGTCTTGCAGCTCAGCCGGAGCCGCGTGCCGGCCCCCGAGGGGTCGGAGGCGACGTAGCCGGCCCGCTCAAGCAGGCGCACCGCCTCCCGCCGGTCGGCGTCGTATCGGGTGACGTCGGGCTCGTAGGCCCAGTGGCCGGGCGGCAGCAGGCCGGTCGACAGCGTCGCGGCGCCGTGCAACAGGTGGCGTACGATCGACTCCCGGTCGAGGGCATAGGCGATCGCCCGCCGCACCGCCGGCACGGAGACGACCGGGTCCTCCATGTTGAAGGCCATGTAGACGTAGTTGCGCCCGGGGCGGGTCTCGACCGCGAAGCCCGGGGTGTCGGCGAGTCGCGCGAACTGGTCGGGCGTGAGGTCGTTGACGATGAGGTCGACATCCCCCTTGAGGAGGGCGAGCAGGCGCGCGGTCTCGGAGGGGATGATCCTCAGCCGGACGGCGGCGACCCCGCTCGGCCCGGCGAAGTGCCGGTCGAAGCGCGCCAGCAGGATGTCCTCGTCCTTGCGGTAGCGGAGCAACCGGAACGGGCCGGTGCCGACCGGGGCGCGCGCGGCGTCGGAGCCGGCGCCGGACTTGAGGATCGGCACGTTCAGGTTGGTCAGGATGGCCGCGAACGGCGAGCGCAGCCGGAACTCGACGGTGCGCTCGTCGCGCGCCTCGACCGACTCCAGGACCGCCAGGTCCCCCTTGCGGAACGACGGCACCTCGTCCTCCAGGATCGAGCGGTAGGTATACGCGACGTCGGCGGACGTCAGCGGCGTGCCGTCATGGAACAGGACCCCCTCGCGCAGCGTCACGACGACGTGGAGGGGGCTGGGCCGGAGGTACGATTCCGCCAGGTCGGGGACGGGCCGGCCCGTGTCTGCGACCCGGAACAGCCCGTTGTACAGGAGGTCATTGACCCTCCTGGAGGCCTCGTCGGAGCCGAGACGGGGGTCGAGGCTCGACGGGCCGCTGTCGATGGCCAGGCTGAGGGTGCCCGAGGGAGCCCGCGCCGCGTCGCAGCCGGGGATCGTGAGGAGCATCGCGACGATCGCCAGGGGCGCCGCGGGTTGGGCCGGCCTCATCGGGCGGAGGTGCCCGGGACGATCGTCCCGAGGACGACGGGGCGCCGGGCGCCGGTCGCGGCGGGCAGGTTGTTCGGGGTCCCGGCGATCGTCTCGTTCGCCAGGATCGCGAAGGCCACGGCCTCCTTGGCGACGGCGGGCAGACCGTACTCGTCGCTCTCCTTGATGGACAGCTCCGGGATCGCCTCGCGGAGCTGCTCCATCAGGTAGCCGTTGCGGGTCCCCCCCCCGGAGACGATCGCCTCCTCGTACACGTTGTGCGGCATGACGAACCGGCGGCAGGCCGCGGCGATCGACTCGGCGGCGAACCGCGTGGCCGTGGCGATCAGGCTGTCGCGGGGGACGGACCCGTGCCGGCCGAGGATCTCGTCCAGGAAGGGACGCCCGAACTCCTCGCGGCCGCATGATTTCGGGGGTTTCTTCGCGAGGAAGGGATGGGACATGAGGCTCTCGAGCAGGTCGGGCAGCACGGCGCCCCGGCGCGCGTAACGCCCGTCGTGGTCGAACCTCTCCCGGTCGCCGGTGAGGCGCGCCACCAGGCCGTCGGTGACCATGTTCCCGGGGCCGGTATCGAACCCCGTCACGCCCTCCGGTCCGGCGCTCGCCGGCACGGCCGTGAGGTTGGCCACCCCGCCGATGTTGAGGATGATGCGTCCGCGCGCCCGATGGCGGAACAGGAGGTAATCCACGTACGAGAGGAGCGGGGCGCCCACGCCGCCCGCGGCCAGGTCGCGCGCCCTGAAGTTGGCGATCGTCGTGACGCCGGTCCGCTCGGCGATGATCGCCGGCTCGCCGAGCTGCAGGCTGCCGCGCACCGGGATGCCGGTGATCGTCACGTCGGAGGGCAGATGCTGCACCGTCTGTCCGTGAGAGCCGATCAGGTCGACGGTCTTCAGATCGATGCCGGCCTGTCGGGCCACGTGGGCGGCGGCGCGGGCGAACAGCTCTCCCAGCAGAGCGTTGAGCCGGCAGACCCGTGCGGCGTTGCCGCTTCCCGGCTCGGAGCAGCCGAGGATCAGGTCCCGGACCCTGAGCGAGTACTGCAGGGTCTCGTGGCGGAGGAGCCTCCAGGCGAGCGATTCCCCGCTGCCCCGCACGCGCACCAGCGCGGCATCGACGCCGTCGGCCGAGCGGCCCGACATGATGCCGATGATCAGCCTCTCCGGCTTCCGGCCGAGCTGTTCGAGCACCACCCCTCCGGCAGCGCGCAAATCTCTGCGGCAACGTAACTTACAAGAACGGCGCCCGATGATACTGAAACCGCCCGGTCCGATCAACGTGTTGAAGGAGGGCCGGATGTGACCTATAATTCATGGGTGCCGCGCATTCTCGTAACCTATTGAAAGGCTGGAGGATTCGGTCCTGTTCAGGCTGGGAGGCGGGAGGGTAGCGGCGGCGCTGGCGATGGCTTTGGCCCCGGCGCTCGCCGGACCGGTGGTCGCCGATGAGCCGGGGCCGCCCTACGATCGGGTCGTCGTCCTTGGCTTCGACGGGGCCGATGCGCGGATCGTCGAGGCCATGCTCGAGGAGGGAAGGCTCCCGAACCTCGCGCGGCTCAAGGAGAGGGGGTTCTACGCCCCCCTCAAGAGCACGAACCCTCCCCAGACGCCGGTCTCCTGGGCCTCCTTCACCACCGGCCTGAATCCCGGGCGGACCGGGATCTTCGATTTCCTGCGCCGCACCGAGGGGACCTACCTGCCGGAATTCGCGATGCTCAGGGAGGGGCGGCGGACGGTCCTGTTCGGGTCCCGCAATCCGATGATCTTCGGGGCCCTCGGCGCCCTCGCCGCCGCGCTGCTGGCGGGGGCGGGCCTCTTCCTGTTCCGACGTCGTGCGGCGCCGGCGCTGGCGGGGGCGGCGGTGGCGGGCCTGCTGATCGGAACGGGGGTGGCCTACACCGCGGAGCGCTACCTGCCCGACGAGCTGCCCACCGCCATCAATGCCAGGAAGGGCCTGCCCTTCTGGACCGCGGCCGCGTCAGCCGGCCTCAGGACGCGCGTCCTGAACGTCCCGGTGACCTTCCCCGCCGAGCACCACCCTCATCTGACCATGTTCTCCGGCCTGGGGGTGCCGGACATGCGGGGGCGCATCGGCTCCCCGTCGATCTTCACCTCCGACCCGGGGCTCACGGTCAGCGACAACCAGTTCAGCGTCGAGATCGTCCGGCTGGAGGGACGCCGGGGAAGGCTCGAGACCGCAGTCGTCGGTCCGCTGAACCAGCCGTTCTTCGATTACGTCGTGCAGGCCGCGATCCGCGACGTCCGGGACCCGGAGGAGAGGCGCCGGCAGCGGGCCGAGGCGGAGAGGCGCCTGGAGGAGCGGGGAGTCCCCCGCCGGCTGGACGTGCCGTTCCGCCTCGAGGCGACCGACGAGTCGATCACCATCGACCTGGGGGGGCGGCGCGAGACCCTCCGTCCCGGCGATTGGAGCGACTGGTTCGTGGTCCCGATACCGGTGAACCCGATCGTCGACGCCCTGGCCGGATTGAGATTGAGGGGGATCGTCCGCTTCAAGCTGATCACCCTGGATCCCGAGATCAAGCTCTACATGAGCCCGCTCAACTTCCACCCGCGGTGCCAGCCCATCCCGTTCACGGCGCCCCGGGACTTCGCCACCGTGCTCCTCGAGGCGTTCGGTCTGTTCAAGACCCTGGGATGGCCGATCGACACCTGGTCGCTCGCCTCCGGGCTGACCGACGAGCTTCACTTCCTGGAGGACATGCGGGACACCGCCGAGTTCCAGAGGAAGATGATGAAGCGCCTGCTGCGCACCGGGGGCGATCGCCTCTACGTGCAGGTCTTCGATTTCACCGACCGGGTCGCTCACATGCTCTGGCGGCTCCACGATCCCGGCCACCCGCTGTATGACGAGGCCCTCGCGGGCCGCTACGGGGGAAAGATCGCCGAGGCCTACGAGCTGATGGACCGCATCGTCGGCGAGGCCATGGATCTCGTCGCCCCCGGCACCGCCCTCATCATCTGCTCCGACCATGGGTTCGCCTCCTTCCGCCGCGGCATCAATTACAACACCTGGCTGGTCGAGAACGGGCTCATGACCCTGAAGCGCGGCGTGTTCGGCGGCAAGACCTTGGAGGATCTGTTCGACCGCGGCGAGCTCGGCGAGTTCTTCAAGTACGTGGACTGGTCGCGGACCAGGGCCTACGCCATGGGCCTCGGCAACATCTACATCAACCTGATGGGCCGCGAGCCGAAGGGGAGCGTGGCGCCCGGCCGGGAGTACGAGGAGGTTCGGGAGACCATCGCCCTCAAGCTGGAGCGGCTCGTCGACCCCCAGACCGGCGAGAGCCCGATCCACAGGGTGTATCGCCGCGAGGAGATGTACGCGTCGTTCGATCCCCGGGCCATCCCCGACCTGCGTCCGGCGAACAACCACCACTATCGGGTCGGCTGGCAGACCGCCCTGGGCGAGGTGCCCCCGGCGGTGTTCGAGGACAACCTCAAGCCCTGGAGCGGGGACCACTGCTCCGTCGACCCGGACCTGGTGCCCGGGGTGCTGTTCTCCAACGTCCGCTTCGGCCGCACCGATCCCTGGATCGGCGACATCCATCCGACCGTCCTCGCCCTCCTGGGGCTGCCCGTGACGGAGGGGATCGATGGAGTCTCGCTTGTACGCTGACCGGCGCTGCCGCGGCCTGATCGTTTGGGCCGGATTGGCGGTCGGCGCGGCCGCGCCGCTGTGGGCGGCCGGGCCGGCCGAGGTGGCGGCCGGCCGCCAAGCGCTCGAGGAGCGGCGCGCGGCGGAGCGCTCGCGACTCGAGAGGATCCGGGAGGAGATCCGCCGGCTCGGCGAGCGGCTGGCACGGACCGAGAGGCGTGCCGGATCGATCATCGACGCGCTCGACGAGATCGACCTCCGGATGGCGCTGCTCGCCCGCGAGCGCGCCGCGTTGAGGCACGAGGAGCGGGCGACGCTCCGGCGGATCGGCGAGGGGCGGCTCGAGGCCCGGGATATCGAGCGGCGGCTGCGGGATGCGGAGCGGGAGCTCCGCGCCTGGCTGCGCGAGGCCTACAAGGTGGGACCGATGCGCTACTTCAGGATCGTCGCGGCCTCCGCCTCGCCGGCGCAGGTCGCGGCCGGGCACCGCGCCATCGAGAGGCTGAGCCGCGCCGAGCGGCGGCGCATCGACAGGTTTCGCGCCGAGCGGGCCCGACTCGACGCGGTGCTGAAGGATCTGGAGCGGGACCGCGTCCGGCTCGCCCGGGTGCAGGCGGAGATCGGCGATCGGGAGGCCGACCTGCGCGAAGCCCGCAGGCGCAAGGAAGCCGTCCTGAGCGGGGTGAGGCGCCAGCAGGCCTCTCAGCGGCAGGCGCTGCGCGAGCTGGCCCAGGTCGAGAGGGACATCCAGGACCTGCTCGCCCGGCTGGAGAGGGCCACGCCGGAGGACGGAGTGCCGTCGCTCGGCTTCCGGCGTTTCCGGGGGCTGCTGGATTGGCCGGCGCCGGGCGCGATCACCGTGCCGTTCGGCAACGTGCGCCACCCCCGCTTCAACACGCAGGTGCCGCACCCCGGCATCGACATCGCCGCGTCGCCCGGAGAGCAGATCCGGACGATCTTCGACGGCCGCGTCGTGTTCAGCGACTGGTTCAGGGGCTACGGGCCGATGATCGTCATCGACCACGGAGACGGGTACCTCTCGGTCTACGGGCATCTGGGAGAGCGCTGGGTCGAGGTGGGCCGGGAGGTCCGACAGGGGGATCCGATCGGCCGCGCCGACGAGCCCGGGACCTCGGACGGCGTCGGCCTGTATTTCGAGATCCGTCACGACGGGGAGCCGCAAGACCCCGCTCTCTGGCTGCGTCCGCCGTCGACGACCGTGGCTGTCTCGCGGCCGGGGCGTTCCGGGCCGCCGGGCTCGCGCTCGGCACCGTGAGGGGAAGCTCACCGATGAAGATCGCCACTGACAGGAAGGTGATGGTCCTGATATCCGGCGCCCTGATCGTGTTCACCGTCTCGGGCGCGCTGATGGGGCGCGTGGTCGCCTTGGAGGGGACGTACGGCTACCTCAAGCTGTTCAACGAGGCACTGTACCTCATCGTGCACAACTACGTGCAGCCGGTCGAGCTGAAGACGCTCATGGAGGGCGCCTACCGGGGCATGCTGGAGTCGCTCGACCCGGGCAACGAGTACCTGTCGCCGGACGAGTACGAGCTGGCCCTGGAGGGCGCTCCGGCCGGTCCGGCGGAGGTCGGCCTGAGGCTGTTCAAGAGGCGCGGGCACGTCGTCGTGGTCGCAGCCGTCGCGGGCTCGCCGGCGGCGGAGGCGGGAATGCGCACGGGCGACGTCCTGTTCAGCATCGACGGCCGGCCGACCCGCACCATGGGCGTGTGGGAGGCCACGCGGGCCTTGGAGGGGCAACCGGGGACCAGCACGACCATCGTCCTCAACGCCGCGGACGGCACCGGGCGCCGATCGGTGACGCTGAAGCGGGCCGTGATCGAGGCCACAGGTCCGGCCGGCGCGCTGATCGGGGTCGACGTGGGGGTGGTGCGGATCACCGGGATGGAGCCGGGCGATGCGCGTCGCCTCGATCACGAGATCGCTTCGCTGAGGGCGCGCGGCGCGCGGCGGCTGCTCCTCGACCTGCGGGGATGCGTCTCGGATTCGATCCCGGAGGCGGTCGGGATGGCCAGCCTGTTCGTCGGCGACGGCACGGTGCTGACCGTCACCGATCGTTACGAGGGCGACAAGGCCTATCAGGCCGACGGCCGCAAGCTCGCGTGGCGCGGCCCGTTGGCGGTTCTGGTCGACGAGGGCACCGCCCGCACCTGCGAGGCCCTGGCGGCCGCGCTGCGGGACTCGCTCGACGCGCCCGTGCTCGGCCAGAAGACCTGGGGGATCGGCAAGCACCATCGGCTCCTGCCGCTGCGCGACGGCGACGGCGTGATTCTGGCCGTGGGCCGGTACCGCTCTCCGGCCGGCAAGGAGTGGCAGGGCTCCGGGATCGAGCCGGACCTCGAGATCGGCGGTGAGGTCGACGACGCGGGGGACCCGCAGAGACAGGAGGCGGTCGAGTACCTGCGCGGCCTCGCCGCCGCGCGGCAGGGCGCCGCTTGACCCTCGGGAGGCGCGCCCCCCGCATCGGTCTTCCGACCCTCCTCACGCTGGCCGCCCTGGTGGCGGTCGCCCTGACCCTCCTCGCCCGGCGGCTGGAGCGCCGTGCCCCCCGGCCGGGCCCCGGGGCGGGTGATTCGGCCCCTGCCGGGGGGGACATCCCCGCCGAGCCCGCCGTGGGTCCCGTGCCGCCGCCGGGGGTGGCGGAGGAGCCCGCACCGGACGCAGACTGGGTCCCGGTCGGGGACGCGCTCGCCCGCGTCGCCATCGTGATCGATGACGTGGGACAGGAGATGGGCCCGGTCCTCGAGCTGGCGGCGATCGGCGTCCCGCTGACCTTCGCCGTCCTCCCCCACAGACGCTACTCCGAGCAGCTCGCCGCCGTGCTCCACGCCGCCGGCCACGAGGTGATCCTGCACCTGCCGATGGAGCCTTTCGGGTACCCGACCCGGGATCCCGGGGAAGGGTCGGTCAGCGGCCGCATGCGGGCGGCCGAGATCGCCCGCCGGGTGCGCTGGGGGCTGGGGCAGGTTCCGCAGGCGGTCGGCGTCAGCAACCACATGGGCTCGCGGGCCACCGCCGACCGCGAGGTCATGCGGGCGGTGCTCGGCGTGGTGCGGAGCCGGAGCCTCTACTTCCTGGACAGCCGCACCTCCCCCGAGACGGTCGGCTTCCGGATGGCCGTGGAGATGGGGATCCCGGCCGTCGAGCGGGGGCTGTTTCTGGACGCCCGCCGGGAGGAGCCCTATATTGAAAGCCAGGTCCGAAGCCTTCTCCGGAGGGCTCGCGCGCAGGGGTCTGTCGTGGCCATCGGCCACCCGCACCCCGCCACGGTCCAGGTCCTGAGGCGTTCGATCGGACTTCTGCGGAGCGCCGGCATACACCTTGTTCCGGCTTCCGAGTTGGCGGGGTTCGGAGGAGAGGGGTCCGGCTGATGGCGATGCCCAAGACGATCGGGCGATACGAGATCCTCGAGGAGATCGGCCGGGGGTCGATGGGCGTGGTGTACAAGGCGCGCGATCCGCGGATCGGCCGCGTCGTGGCCCTCAAGACCATCGCCTTCTCCTTCCCGCTCGGGCCGGGGGAGGAGGGGGAGTTCCTCAAGCGATTCTTCCACGAGGCCCAGATCGCGGGCCGGCTCAATCACCCCAACATCGTGACCATCTACGACGTCGGGGAGAAGGATCACCTCGGCGACGCGTACATCGCCATGGAGCTCGTGACCGGCACCAATCTGCACGACCTCCTCGCTGGCGGCGGGCGCCTGCCGCTGACCCAGGTCGCCGACGTGATCGGCCAGCTCGCGAGCGCCCTGGACTGCGCGCACGAGAACGGCGTGGTGCATCGCGACATCAAGCCGGCCAACATCCTGCTCACGGAGTCAGGCAAGGTGAAGATCCTGGACTTCGGCATCGCCCGGCTGCAGGCCGGCGGGCTGACGCGGCCCGGACGCTTCTTCGGCACGCCCAACTACATGGCCCCCGAGCAGGTGACGGGGGCGGAGGTGGACGGGCGGGCCGACCAGTTCGCGATGTCCGTCATCCTGTACCAGCTGCTCACCGGGGAACGCCCCTTCGTGGGCGACAGCGTCACCGCGATCACCTACCAGGTGGTGAACGTCGATCCGCCCCCGCCGTCCAAGCTCAACCCGTCCCTGCGGCCGTCCTTCGACCGCATCCTGCGCAAGGCGCTGTCGAAGTCGACCACGGACCGCTACACTCGTTGTCAGGACCTGGCGGCGGATCTGAAGGCCGCGGTGGCGGAGTGGAAGGAGGCCTCCGACCAGTCGAGCCCCCCGACGCTGGTCTCGGCGCGCGACGACGCGGCGCCGGGGGGCGCTGGCGCCGCGCCGAGCGACGTGCGGGGCATCACCTACCTGGCGCCGCGCTGGTCCCGCCTGCTGGCGCGGCGGGGGCCCCGCCTCAACCTCGGATGGATCATCTTCCTGGTCAGCCTGGCCATGCTGGCGGTTGCGCCGTATCTTGTCTACCGCGCGCGGTCCGGACCCGAGCCGGGCGCACCGATCGGGCTGGTGGACGCCCCCCTGAGAGCGCAGACGCGGGACGCGCCGCCGCGCGACGAGGCCGCCGGCGCGCAGGCGTCGTCGCGACTCTACCTGAGTCTGCAGCACCGCTTCGAGACCGGCCGCATCATCGTGCGGATCGACGGCGCGCAGGTCCTGGACCGGAAGTTCAGCGGCCCGGGGGGCAAGACGCGGTGGAGCACGGAGATCCCGGTCGAGCCGGGGGAGCGCCGCGTCGAGGTGCGGGTGAGCAACGCCGACATGAGCTTCGATGACATCGAGGGGGCCGAGGTGGTGTTCGAGCCGGGCCGGACGTCCGAGCTGAGGCTTCTCACCGGACGTTTCTCGAAGCGCCTGAAGGTCCGCCTGGACGAGGAGGACGGGGAGGACTGATACGGCATGGGGCCGACCGCAGGACCTGGACGGGTTGGAGCGGCCCTGGGGGCGCTGCTGGCCCTGCTCGCGGCGCCCTTGCCCGGTGTCGCCGCCGGCGTTCCGGGCCAGATCGGCCGCCGGGCCGAGGCCTACCACCTGTTCTCGAGGGCCCAGCAGGCCCTCCTGCGTCGCGACATCGCGGCGGGGCTGCAGCTCATGGAGCGGGCGGCGGCGCGGGACGCGACGCCCGCCCTCCTGCTGGAGCTCGCGCGGCTTCGCTACACGCTCCATCAGCTCGACCGCGCCGAGACGCTGGCCGAGCGAATCCTGGCGGCGGACCATGACTATCCCGGCCTCGCCCGGCTGCTCGGGGACATCCACCTCGGCCGGGCGCAGGCGGGGGAGGAGCCGGAGCACAACGTCGCGCGGGCCATCGGCGCCTACCGGCGCGCGCTCGAGCACGACCCGACCGATCTGGATGCGTGTCGGCCCCTCGCGCAGCTGCTCTACCGATCCGGTCGGATGGAGGAGACCGTCGATCTGCTCCGGGCCTTCTCGCGCCGGCAAGGGCTCGACTCCTCGCTGGCGCTCGTGCTGGGACGCGCCAGCCTGCGCGCCGGTCACCTGCAGGAGGCGGAGGAGGTTCTGGCGCAGCTGGTGGGCGGTTCGCCGCTGAACGTCGAGGCGGTGGACGCCCTGGCGGCCCTGTACGAGCAGACGGAGCGCTACGAGGACGCGATCGGGTTGTACCGCCGCGTGCTCGAGAGTGCCGCCCCGAGCGGACACCTGCTCGGCCGGCTCGGCTCGCTGTACCTCCAGCTCGGGCGGACCGAGGAAGCGGTTCGACTGCTGGAGGAGGCGCGTCGGCTCGAGCCGGCCGACCGGGACGGCCTCCTGGCGCTGGCCAGGGCCTACGAGCGGACCGCCGAGCCCGACCGGGCGCTGCGGATCTACGGACTCCTGGCGAGCCGGGATGGGGACGACCTGGAGGTGCGCTTCTACAAGGCGAGGCTGGAGCAGGAGGAAGGGGACCGCGCCGCGGCCCTGGCCGCCTACCGGGAGATCGTCGACCTGGCCGGCCGGGACGCGGCCGAGGACGCCGACAGCGCCACGGTGCTGGAGCTGGCCTACTCGCAGATCGGCGTGATCGAGCTCGAGGCGCGGAACTTCCCGGCCGCCGCCGCGGCCTTCGCGCGGGCCCTGGAGGTCTCCGCCGACCCCGGCCCGGAGCTCTACCTGTTGCTCGGGCGCTCGTCGCTCGAGGACGGGCTGACGGGGGAGGCCGACAGCGTGCTCGAGGAGGCGGCGCGGCGCTTCCCGGCCGACATCGACGTGCAGGTCCTCAGAGGGGAGGTCCTCCTCGCGCGCGGCGACGCCGCGCGGGCCCGCCACTTCTACAGATCGCTGCTCCGCGAGCACGGCCGCACCCCGCAGGCGTACGTCAAGATCGCGCAGGCCCTCCTGCGGAGGGAACGGTTCGGGGAGGCCGAGAGGATCCTCGAGGACGGCACCCGGAGGCATCCGGCGGATGACGCGCTGTTCTTCGCGCGCGGGGCGGCCAACGAGAGGATGGGACGTATCGAGGCCGCCGAGCGCTACCTGTCCCGAGCCATTGACCTGAACCCCTCCAACGCGATGGCTCTGAACTACCTCGGGTACATGCTGGCGGAGCGCGGGCGGAAGCTGCCCGAGTCGATCCGATACGTGGAGCGCGCGCTCGCCCTCGACCCGGCGAACCCGGCTTACCTCGACAGCCTGGGCTGGGCCCAGTTCAAGATGTCCCTGTACGGGCCGGCGGAGGAGAACCTGCGGGCGGCGGTCCGCTACGACCGGTCGGATCCCACCATCCGTGAGCACCTCGGCGATCTCTACGCGGCGACCGGGCGGACGGAGCAGGCGATCCGCGAGTGGGAGAATGCCTTGGCCCGGGACCCCGAGGATCCGGATCGGCTGCGCTCCAAGGTCGAGCGGGCCCGCGGCCTGCTCGAGACCCACCCGTGACGCCCGGACGGCGCAGGGCGGTCCTGGCGGCGGCCGCGGCCGGGTCGCTCCTGTTCGCGTGCGCCCGGCGCGCCCCGATCGCCTTTCCCGAGCGCGGCGGGCCGTCGGCGAGCGGCTACCGCGCGCTGTTCCGCGTCCGCTCCGATGGTCCGGCGGGCAAGGAACGCTTCCGCATGGCGGCGGCCCTGGCTCCCCCCGACGGGTTCCGCCTCGAGTTCTTCGGCCCTGTCGGCGGTCCCCGGCTGGTGGTCGCGGCCAGAGGCGTCTCGGCGGTCGCGCTCCTCCCGCAGGAGAGGGCGTTCGACGTGGGTGAGGCTTCGGCGGAGGCGCTCGACCGGCTCCTCGGGGTGCCGCTCGACACCGCCCGCTTAGTGGCGCTGCTCACCGGCCGGCCGATGTGCCGGCCGGAGAGCGTGGAGCAGCACATACGCACCCGGCGGGCCGCGACCTTCGCCCGCACCGTGGCCTGGTTCGATATCACCTGCCCCCCCGGAGACGTCCGCTACCTCGGGCGCTGCAAGGAGCGCGGCGGCGTCGTCGAGGGGGCCGTCGTCCGGGACGGGATCGGCGGTGATATCATCCTGACGGTGGACTACGCCGACTACGGGGAAGGGCCGGGGCCGCGCTGGCCGCGGAAGATCCGGCTCCACCTGGCGCGCAGGCGGACGACGGTGACGCTCGAGGCCATCGATGGGCCGTCGGCCGGCGACCTTCCGCGGGCCATCTTCACGCCGTCCATTCCGGAAGGGTTCGAGAGGCGGGCGATCCTCTCCTCCCTGCCCGCGCCGGGCCTGCTCGGCTCGACCGCGGTACGGGAGAGATGAGCCGCCTCACCATCCGGGCCTTCGCGAAGATCAACCTCAACCTCAGGATCCTCGGGCGCCGCGCGGACGGTCACCACGACATCGAGTCCGTGCTGCAGACCATAACGCTGCACGACACCATCGTGCTGGAGGCGGCCTCCCGGGGGATCGACCTGCGGGTCGAGGGCGACGTCCTCCCCTCCGACCGGACCAACCTGGTCCGGCGGGCGGCCGAGGCGATGCGCGAGGAATCGGGGGCCGCCGCCGGAGTCCGGATACATCTGAAGAAGCGGATCCCCTGGGGCTCGGGCCTCGGCGGCGGGAGCAGCGACGCCGCGGCCACCCTCCTCGGGCTCAACCGCCTGTGGGCCCAACGGATGAGCGCGGAGCGGATGGGGTCGCTGGCCGAGCGCCTCGGCGCCGACGTCCCGTTCTTCCTGCTCGGCGGCACGGCGCGCGTGCGCGGCCGGGGCGAGGAAGTGGAGGCCCTCCCGGATCCTCCCCCCCGGGAGCTGCTGGTGGTCTATCCCGGGCGATCGCTGTCGACCGCGGAGGTCTACGCGCAACCCGATGAGCCGTTGACACCTGCGGCCGGAATGGTTAACATTCCGTACTTTGGCTGCCCCCCGGAGGGACAGGGCATAGACGCCTTGATGGGCGCGGGCAACGACCTCGAGTCCCGCGCGCGGCGCCTGTGTCCCGAGATCGGGGAGGTCAAGGACCGGCTGAAGCTGGCCGGCGCAACCGGCGTCGCCATGACGGGCAGCGGGTCCGCCGTGTTCGGGCTGTTCCCGAGCGGCGCTCTGCGGGACAGGGCGGCGCGGGATCTGACGGGAAGGGGCTGGGAGCTGTTCCGGTGCGCTCCGCTCGGTCGCGGGGAGTACCGGAGAAGCCACCGCCTGAGCTGACGCGGCGCCCTTCGACGCCTGAGGCATGGCGGCCATGGAGATCACCGACGTCCGGGTCTTTCCCGTCGATGAGGAGAAGCTCAAGGCGTTCGTCTCCATCATCATCGACGATTGCTTCGTCGTCAGCGACATCAAGATCATCAGCGGCACGAACGGGCTGTTCATCTCGATGCCGAGCAAGAAGCGGAAGAACGGCACCTTCCGCGACATCGCCCACCCGCTGAACAACGAGACGCGAAGGAAGATCGAGGACAAGGTCCTAGCGCGTTATCGCGAGGCCATTTCCCAGGCGGGCGGAGCGGAGGGGGGCACTACGAGAGACGGCGGAGATGCGGGAACCCCGGAGGACAGTTCCTGACGCCGGAGCCGGAGGGCGGGACCCGGCACACCCGGCCCGGCTCGGGGGCCGCGCGGATGGGGCGTCGTCAAGTGGTAAGACACTGGACTTTGGATCCAGCACCGGAGGTTCGAATCCTCCCGCCCCAGCCAGCTTCCGGCGGCGGGATGCGGGCGTGGAGGCCATGAAGTCGGCGGGCGGAGACAGCGAGCTCAAGGTGTTCACGGGCAGCGCCCATGCGGCGCTCGCCCGCGAGATCTGCGAGGTGCTGGGGATCCCGATCGGGCCGATCGAGGTCCGGCGGTTCGCGGACGGCGAGGCCTACTGCCAAGTGCTGGACAACGTGCGCGGCGCCGACGTGTTCGTGATCCAGCCGACCTGTCCCCCGGTGGACGGCAACCTCATGGAGCTGCTGGCGATGCTCGATGCCTTCAAGAGGTCGTCGGCGGCGCGCATCACCGCCGTGCTGCCGTATTACGGGTATGCGCGGCAGGACCGCAAGGACAAGCCTCGGGTGCCGATCACCGCCAAGCTGGTCGCCGATCTGCTGACCGTTGCCGGTGCGGACCGCATCCTGCTGATGGACCTGCACGCGCCGGCGATCCAGGGGTTCTTCGACATCCCCGTGGATCACCTGTTCGCGGCGCCGGTCCTGATCGACCACCTGTCGCGACTGAACCTCGCGGACCCGGTCATTGTCTCGCCGGACGCCGGTGGAGTCGAGCGGGCCCGCGCCTACGCCAAGAGGCTGGGGGGATCCCTCGCGATCATCGACAAGCGGCGGGGCGAGAAGAACGAGCCCCAGGTGATGCACGTGATCGGCGAGGTCCGGGGACGCAACTGCATCATCGTCGACGATATCGTCGACACCGCGGGCACTCTGGTCGGGACCGTCCAAGCCCTGGCGGAGCAGGGCGCCGGCAAGGTGTACGGATGTTTCAGCCACGCGGTGCTGTCCGGGCCCGCCATCGAGCGGATCCGGGCCTCGGAGATGGAGATGACCGTGGTGACCAACAGCATCCCGCTGAGCGAGGAGAAGCGGAAGGCGGGGCGCATCACGGTCCTCTCGGTCGCCGGGCTGCTGGGCGAGGCGATCAAGCGGATCCATACGAACTCCTCCGTCAGCTCCCTGTTCGTGTGAGGGCTGGCCCCACGCGCTCCGGGCCGCGCGGGTGACGCGGGGGATCGCACAACACATCTCGCACCGGTCGCGACGCCGCGGGGCGCGGGCCGGGGAAGGACGTCGCGATGAAGGAACTCCTGGTTCAGGTGCACTCCAGGGAGGAGCGGGGCAAGAACGCCTCCCGCCGGCTGCGCAGGCAGGGCATGATCCCGGCGATCATCTACGGCGGGAGCCTGGAGCCCCGGGCGGTGGCGGTCGACCCGCGGAAGCTGCTCCAGATCCTGCGCTCGGATTCCGGCGTGAATACCATCTTCCAGCTCAACCTGCAGGGGACCGACCGGCGGCGGCACGTGATGATCAAGGATTACCAGGTGGATCCGGCGGCCGGCCGGCTGATGCACGCCGACCTGATGCGCATCCAGATGGACGAGGTCATCGAGGTGAACGTCCCGGTGCACCTCGAGGGCGAGGCGCACGGCGTGAAGGTCGAGGGGGGGATCCTCGACCACGTCAACCGCGAGGTGAGGATCTCCTGCCTGCCCGGCGACATCCCCGAGCACGTGGCGATCGACGTGGGGCCGCTCAAGATCGGGGACGCGCTGAGGGTGTCCGACCTGCCGCGCAGCGACCGGTACACGGTCCTCAGCGACCCGGATCTGGCCCTGGTGGTGATCGCGCCGCCCACCAAGGAGGAGGAGGCCGGCCCGCCCGCCGAGGAGGTGACCGAGGCTCCGGCGGAGCCCGAGGTCGTGAAGAGAGGCAAGGTGGCGGCCGAGGGCGAGGAGGGCGCCGAGGAGGGCGAGGCCAAGAAGAGAGACAGGGAGTAGCCTCCGGAAGGCGAGCGGCCGCGGGAGGGGCGCACCGAGTGAGGATCGTCGTGGGCCTCGGCAACCCCGGGGCGCGGTACCGCCTGACGCGGCACAACGTCGGCTTGCTGGTCGCCGAGGAGCTGGTGAGGCGGCACGGCGCCGGGAGGGGTGAGCGGCGGAGCCGGGCGGCCGTCGATCGGATCCGGGTCGGCGGAGAGGACGTGCTGGTGGCGCGACCGTCGACCTTCATGAACCGCAGCGGAGCCGCGGTCGCGGAGCTGCTCGAGTCGGAGGGAGCCGAAGCCCGGGATCTGCTGATCGTCTGCGACGACCTGTACCTGGACTTCGAGATGGTGCGGATCCGGCCACGGGGAAGCCACGGCGGCCACAGAGGGCTGGGGTCGATCATCGAGCGACTCGGCACGGACGATTTCGCGAGGCTGCGCGTCGGGGTGGGGCCGGCGGAGCCCGACATCGACCAGGCGGATTTCGTCCTGACGCCTTTCCCCGAGGAGCAGCGACGCCGGCTGCCGGAGGTCGTGGGACGGGCCGCCGACTGCGCGGAGACGGCCCTGCTGCGCGGGCTCGAGCGGGCCATGAACCGGTTCAACCGCCGCCGCATCCGGGACAGCGAGGCCGGCGCGGAGCCGCCGGAAGGGAGAGGGTGAGGGGAATGCTACAATACGAGTCGGTGTTCATCGCGGATCCCGGTCTCCAGGATGAGGAGCTGGAGGAGCTGATCAAGGGTATCGAGGGGATCGTAACCGGGTCCGGGGGCAGGGTCCTCAAGGTCGAGCGCTGGGGCAAAAGGCGGCTCGCCTACCCGATCGCCAGGCTGGAGGAGGGCATCTACGTGCTGATGCTCATCGAGTGCGCCGCCGGCTTCACCCGGGAGCTCGAGAGGCGTTACCGGATGAACGATCGGATCCACCGCTACCTGACGGTCCGGGTGGAGAACGAGGCCCAGCTCGGGCCGTCACCCATGATGAGGGCGCGCCCGGTCGAGCGCAGCGAGGCACCGCAGCCGCAAGCGCCCGCCGCCCAGCCCTGATCGTCCGGGGGGAGAGAGCAGACCATGGCCGTGAAGAGAGGGGGGCGCGCCGGATCCGGCCGTTCCCGCAAGAAGTCCTTCCGGAGGAAGTTCCTGTTCCGGAAGAAGAAGTTCTGCAAGTTCTGCGATGAGAAGATCCGCTTCATCGACTACAAGGATCTCCGCCTGCTCCAGGCGTTCACCCCCGAGCGGGCGAAGATCTTCCCGCGGCGTATCTCCGGCACCTGCTCGAAGCACCAGCGCAAGCTGATGCTGGCGATCAAGCGGGCGCGGGCGCTGGCGTTGCTGCCCTTCACGTCGGACTGACGCCGCCGTGGGTCGGAGGCATCGATGCGCATCGTCCTGAGAGAGGACATCGACAACCTAGGGCGCAGGGGAGAGGTGGTCCAGGTGGCCGCCGGCTACGCCCGCAACTACCTCCTCCCCAAGAGGAAGGCCCTGCCGGCCACGGACGGGAACCTCAAGGTCATTGAGCGCGAGAAGCGCCGCTACCAGGTGCGGCAGGCGAAGGAGAAGGCCGGCGCGGAGGCCCTCGCGAGCCGCCTGGCCGGCGTCTCCTGCACCATCGTCCGCAGGGTGGGTGAGAGCGAGACCCTCTACGGGTCGGTCACGGCGGCGGACATCGCCGAGCACCTCGAGAGGGAGGGGATCCAGATCGACAAGCGCCGTATCCAGCTCGAGGACCCGATCAAGAGCCTCGGCATATACACCGTGGCCGTGCGGCTGCACCCCGAGGTGTCGACGGACCTCAAGGTCTGGGTGGTGAAGGAGTAAGGGTTGGCCGAGACCGCCGGCTCCGAAGCGTCCGCCCCCGCGCCCCGGCCGGCCTCCCGGCCGGAGCCCGCCGCCCGCGCCTGGCTGCCCTGCCTGCTGGCCTGGCTGCTGCCGGGACTGGGACACATGGCGCTCGGCCGGAGGCGGCGGGGCGCGGTGTTCTGCGCGGTGGTGCTGGCGACGTTCGCCCTGGGCGTCGCCTCGGACGGCGCGGCCGCGGTCATCGATCCCGGGAAGCCCCTGACCTACCTCTCCACCTTCGACAACCTGGCGATGGGGCCGGTCGAGTTCGTCAGCCGCTACGTCACGTTCGGGCGGTTGGTGTACCGGCTGCCCTCCGCCGACGACCATCCGGAGAGGATCGAGCTGATGCAACGGCTGCGTCGCCGCGTGCGCAGCGTGACCTACGAGTACGGCACGACCTTCCTGCTCACGGCGGGGCTGATGAACATCCTGCTGATCCTGGACGCCTTCGACATCGCCACGGGCCGCAAGGATTGACGGCCTTCCGGTCATGATCCGAAGCCACTTCCTGAACCTCGTCGTGTTCTCGGTGCTCGTGGCCGTCTTCTTCGCCTTCCTGACGCAGAAGACCGCCCGGGACCGCGTGCGCATCGGCCTCCTCCTGGGAGGATCGATGATCGTGCTGTCGCTGGTCGTGGCCTACGTGATGTACCCGTTCCCCGGCCGGTGATGGCGCGGGCCGGCGTCCTCAGGGAGGCTTGGCTGTGGGGCCCGGTGCTGGCCTATGTGTGCGTCATCATCTTCCTGTCCGTGCAGTCGTACGTGGCGCTGCCGACCGTCACACCCGACTACCTGGCCCACGCGGCGGAGTACTTCGGGCTGGCGATCCTGACGGCCCGCGCGCTCAACAACGGCCTGGCGCGCTGCGTCGCCCCCCGCCACATCCTGGTCGCCTTCCTCCTCTGCCTGGCGTGCGCCATCGTGGACGAGCTGCTGCAGAAGCTGTCGTCGGCCCGCTACTCCGACTACACGGACGTCCTGAGCGACGCCGTCGGGGCGGGGCTGGCCCTGGGCGTCCTCCACCTCGGCCAGCGGGCCTTCCTGAGGAGCGACCCGGCGTGACCCGCGCCGCCGCCGTCCTGTACTCGCGCCCGAGCTGCCCCCTCTGCTTCGCGATGCGCCGCGCCGCCGAGCGGGCGTCGCGGCGGCACGGGATCGCGCTCCAGGTCGTGGATATCAGCGGCGACCCGGGCCTGATGGCGCGCTACGGCCAGGAGATCCCGGTCCTGATCCTCCCGGACGGACGGACGCTGCGAGGCCGGGCTGAGGGCCGGGATGTCGAGGCGGCGTTCCGGGACCTGGGACGCGAGACCGCGCGATGCCGCGCGCGGGGCGGCTTCCGCGCGCTGCTGCAGCTTTTCCGGGGGCGCGGCGTGGAGGGTCGATGGCGCGGATCGCGGTGATCCCCGGCGACGGCATCGGTGTCGAGGTGACGCGCGAGGCGGTGGCCGCTGTGCGGGCGGCCTCGGAGGTCTCGGGCAGAGGGATCCGCTTCGAGGAGCTCCCTTACGGGGCCGAGCACTATCTCAGGACGGGCGAGACGCTCCCGGCCGGGGCGCTCGCCGCGCTGCGGCAGTACGACGGCATACTCCTAGGGGCGATGGGCGACCCGCGCGTTCCCGACAACCGGCACGCGGCCGACATCCTGCTCGGCATCCGCTTCGGGCTCGACCTCTATGTGAACCATCGCCCGGTGCGCCTGCTCGACCCGAGGCTCTGCCCCCTCAAGGGATGCTCGGCGGAGGACGTCGACTTCGTCATCTTCCGCGAGAACACCGAGGGCCTGTACGCGGGGGTGGGGGGATTCCTGAAAAAGGGGACCCCCGAGGAGGTGGCGGTCCAGGAGGACGTCAACACGCGGAGGGGGGTGGAGCGTATCTGCCGCCACGCCTTCGAGTACGCCGGAGCGCACGGGCTGCGGCGCGTGCTGATGTCGGACAAGAGCAACGCCCTGGTGCACGCCCACGATCTGTGGCAGCGCACGTTCTGGGAGGTGGCCCGCGACTACGAGGGGATCGAGGCCTCGCACCTGTACGTCGATGCTCTCGCCATGCAGATGGTCAAGGACCCCTCGCAGTTCGAGGTCATCGTGACCTGCAACATGTTCGGGGACATCCTCAGCGACCTGGGGGCGCAGTTGCAGGGAGGCCTGGGCCTGGCCGCGTCCGCGAACCTGCACCCCGGCAGGACGGGCCTGTTCGAGCCCGTCCACGGGTCGGCACCGAAGTACGCCGGCAGGGACGCGGCCAACCCGATGGGCGCGATCCTGAGCGCCGCCCTGATGCTGAGGGAGATCGGTCGGGCCGACGAGGCGGAGTGGCTTGAGAGGGCCGTGGCCGCCTGCGTCAGGGAGGGGCGCACCACCCGCGACCTCGGGGGACCGCTCGGGACCCGCGAGGTCGGCGAGGAGGTCCGGCGGCGGATCCGCCGGGCCCGCTAGGGGCTCCGGGCGACCTCACCCGTGCCCTCGACGCCGCGGATCGCCGCGGGCCCCTCCGCGGCTTCCCGGGCGCCGGCCGGCTCCGTCCGCTGCCCCTCCTCGGCCGTGGAGACGCTCAGCGCCAGGACCCGGCCGCGGTCGCGCCCGTAGCCGATGGCCAGAAGGTCCGACACCGCCACTGGCGCGGTGGTGAACCACTCGCCCGGGACGTCGAGCTCGTAGCGGCCGACCGGCTGCAGCCTGGGGAGCGCGAGCCCCACCAGCGACGCCTCGGCGAACGGGACGACGAACATGTGCTCGTCGGTCAGGGCCGGGTCGAGGTCGAGCCGGTGCCCCAGCCGGACGCGCGCCAGCAGGTGGCTGTTCCTCGACCGCAGGACGTAGATGTCGTTGTCGTAGCACAGCAGGTAGAGGAGGGCACCGACCGCCAGCGGGCGGGCGGTGGCGATCGCCCCGGTGCGCGCCCTCCAGCGACGCCTGCCGTTCTTGAGCTTGAGGCAGAGGAGAAAGCGGTCGGTCGTCGCGACGTAGACGCGGCCGTCGTGGTAGAGGGGCGGCGAGGTGATCGCGCCGAAGGCCTCGTGTCGCCAGCGCACCTCGAGGCTCGCGGGGTCGAGGGCCAGGACGACCCCCCGGTCCATGCCGATCAGGACCGCCCCCGGGGCCGGCTCGGGCGGCGTCGTGGGGCGGCCGGGCAGGGGGCGGCGGACCAGCAGGCTCCCGTCGCGCGGGTCGAGCGCGACGATCTCCTCGCCCGCCGTCCCCACCAGGAGGCGGTCGTCGAAGCGCCGGGGCGGCGCCGTCACCGGGGCGCCGAGAGCGGCCGACCAGATCATCGTGCCGTCGCGGGCGTCGAGGGCATGCAGCCGTCCCTCGCGGGTCGCCTGGTAGACTACGGCTCCCCAGGAGGACGGCCCGACCTCGATCGGGTGCGCCAGATCTCTTCGCCACACCACCCTCCCGTCGCGCGGGTCGAGCCCCGTGAGCAGGCCGTCCTCGGCCGCGAAGATCAGCAGGCCCTCGGCGACCGCCGGGTCGCCCGCGAGCGGGGCCCGGAACCCGTCGAAGGTCCAGGACGGCCGGAGTTCGAGGCGCGCGGGGCTCCCCGCGTCGTCCGCCTCGATCATCGGGGTCCACTCGGTGGGCTGGCTGCGGAAGACCGTCTTCTGCCGTTCCGCCAGCGCGGCGGACGTGGTCAGCAGCGCGCCGGAGACAAGAAGGGCCGGGAGCAACGCCCGGCGGTCCCGGGGCCGGAGGGGGCCTTTCGTCTGCATAGCGATCCGTCGTGGCCGTGCCATCTCGACACCCTCCCGCCCCGGGCCATCGGCCCGCGCCGCCGCCCTCGCGTCCATTATAGGCCGGGAGGTCCGCTTCCGCCCTGCGAGCGACCTGTGCTATTCTGCACAACTCCTTGTCTGTCCGCATGTTGCGGCGGAGCACAAGGGGCGAAGCGATGATCGAGGCGATCAAAGGGGCGCGCGACATCCTGCCGGCCGAGGTCGGCCGGTGGCAGCTCGTCGAGGCGCGGGCGAGAAGGACCTTCGACCGCTACGGGTTCCACGAGATCCGCACGCCCATCTTCGAGAGCACGGAGCTCTTCCAGCGGGGGATCGGGGAGGACAGCGACATCGTCGCCAAGCAGATGTACACCTTCCGGGACCGCAAGGGACGCTCTCTCACCCTGCGGCCCGAGAGCACCGCGCCGGTGGCCCGGGCCTACATCCAGCACGGCCTGCACCGGGCCTCGGAGCTGCAGCGGCTCTACTACATCGGCCCGATGTTCCGCTACGAGAGGCCGCAGAAGGGACGCATGCGGCAGTTCTACCAGATCGGGGCCGAGGCGATCGGCAGCGATCACCCCGCCGTGGACGCGGAGACGCTCGAGATGCTGGTGGCCTTCCTCGACAGCCTCGGCCTCGCGAGCGCGCGGGTCGTGCTGAACTCGGTGGGCTGCCCCGCCTGCCGCCCGGCGTACCGGGCCGCGCTGCTGCGCTACCTGGAGCCGCGGGTGGATGGGATGTGCCACGACTGCCGCCGCCGCGTCGAGGTCAACCCGCTGCGGTGCTTCGACTGCAAGGTGGAGGCCGACCGGGACCTGATGGCGCGCGCCCCGAACATCCGGGACCACCTCTGCCCCGCCTGCCGGGAGCATTTCGAGCGGGTGCTCGCCTACCTGAGATCGTTCGGGGTGGAGTTCTCGCTCGACCCGCGCCTCGTCAGAGGGCTGGATTACTACCGCCGCACGGCGTTCGAGGTCGTGCTCCCGGGCCTCGGCGCCCAGAACGCCCTTCTGGGCGGGGGCCGCTACGACGGGCTGATCGAGGAGCTAGGCGGGCCGCCGGTCCCGGGATTCGGCTTCGCGGTCGGCGAGGACCGGCTGGTCATGATGCTGCCGGAGGACGCGGGCGCGGCGGACGCGGCGCCGGAGATCTTGATGGTGGCGCTCGGCGAATCGTCGATCGGCCGCGCGCTCCTCCTCGCCCGGAGGCTGCGTCGGGCCCGGAAGCGCGTGGTGCTCGATCCGCTCCCGCACCGCAGCCTGAGGTCGCAGCTGCGGCGCGCCAACGAGCGCGGCGCCCGCTTCGTCGTGATCCTCGGCGAGCGGGAGATCGATCGCGGGGAGCTGACGCTCAAGAGGATGTCGGATGGGCGCCAGGCGACGGTCAGGGAGGAGGCCCTCGAGGCCGGCCTCCAGCAGCTGTCCCATGCCTGACGTCGCGGCGCGGCCGCGCCGGACCCACCCCTGCGGCGCCCCGCGGCCCGCTGAC
>JBHIBC010000016.1:0-42830 GCA_046758905.1 Acidobacteriota bacterium
TCTGGGGGACGGCGTGCGGGGACGGGCAGCTGAGCGGCTCCGGGCTGATCTGGGGGACGGCGTGCGGGGACGGGCAGCTGAGCGGCTCCGGGCTGATCTGGGGAACCTTCGAGGGATCCATCCTCTCCGAGACAACGGGCACGGTGGACATCCTCGAGGCCGCTTCGGCCGGTGGCTGCGGGCGGTGCGGACGCTGAGAGACGCGTGACGATGAGCATCTACTTCTCGGCGGTCGTGGCCATGAGCGCCTTGGTGACGCTCGAGGCCCTGTGGCACGGCCCGCTGGCGGCCAGCACCGACTTCCTGCTGCTGGTCGTGTTCGCCTGCGTCGCCGCCCCGCATACGCTGAGCCTCGGGCACGGCGTCCGGATCTCGACCCTGCAGCCGTTTATCCTGGCGGCGCTCGTCCTGGTCGGGATCGGGGAGGCGATGTTCGTCGCGGCGGTCAGCATGGCCTACTTCTGGGCCGTGGGCCGCCCGAGGCTCCCGGCGCACAAGGCGCTCTTCAACCTGTGCAACTTCGTGCTCTCGGCATGGGTCGGGGGACACGTCTTCTATGCGGCCGGGGGTCGCGCAGGCGACGTGAGCTCGCCCGGGTCGCTGCTGGCGCTGCTGCTCACGGTGCTCGCCTTCTTCGCGGTCAACACCGGCCTGGTCTCGGTAGCGGTGGCGCTGGAACAGGACATCCATCCGTACCGCGTCTGGTACGAGAAGTACTCCTGGACCCTCAACGCGCAGCTCGCCGGCGGCTCGCTCACCATCCTGATCGGCATGCTGCGCGAGCGTCTCGGCGCCCAGGTCGTGTTCCTGACCGTGCCGTTCTGCATCATGGCGTATCACTTCTACAGGGTCTACTTCTCGCGGGCGTCGCAGGGGGCTCACCGGACCTGACGGGGGCCTTCCACCGCTCGCTTCGTACGGCCGCGCCGTCCCCTCCCCGGCGCGGCCGTTTTTCTTCGAGACAAGGAAAGGGGCCGGGCCGGCCCCCTCGGGTCCGGTCGATGATCGCGGAAAACGCGCCGCAGGAGACCTGCTATACTCCGCGCCGCGGTTCCTGCCGGGAAGGACGCGAGGCCTCAGCGCAGTTCGGCACTCTGACTCTCTAGGCATAGAAGAGGAGGTGGGGCCATGCAACCCGTATTGGATCAGATCTCCGACCTGTTCAGCGGTTACATGCCGAAGCTTCTGGCCGCGCTGGCGGTCCTGGTTCTGGGATGGCTGCTGGCCGTGGTGGTCGCCGCCCTGGTCAGGGGAGGACTCCGTCGGACGACACTGGACAACCGGATCGCGGGCTGGGTCCTCGGCGACCGGGCCAAAGGCGTCGACGTGGAGAAGTGGATCGCGAAGGGCATCTACTACGTGATCCTGATCTTCGTGCTCATCTCGTTCCTTCAGGTGCTCAATCTCACCATGACCACCGAGCCCCTGAACCGACTCCTGACGCAGATCCTCGAGTTCGTGCCGCGCCTGGTGGGCGGGGCGCTGCTCCTGCTGATCGCCTGGGCCGTCGCCACCATGCTGAAGGCGGTGGTCGCCAGGGGCCTGCGGGCGGTGCGGTTCGACGAGCGCCTAGGCGGCCGGGCCGGCATCGTCGAGCAGAAGCGCCCGCCGCTGAGCGCCACGCTGGCCGCGGCGGTCTACTGGCTCGTCTTCCTGTTGTTCCTTCCGGCGGTCCTGGGCGCCCTGGCCCTGGAGGGGCTGCTCGACCCCGTGACCGGCATGACCGATCAGATCCTGGGGTTCCTCCCCAATCTGTTCGCCGCCGGGCTGATCCTCGCGGTCGGCTACTTCATCGCGCGCATCGTCCAGAGGATCGTCACCAACCTGCTGGGGGCCGTGGGGGCCGACCGGCTGAGCGAGCGGGTCGGGCTGCGAGCGGCCCTCGGGACCGGCGGACTGTCCGGCCTGGTCGGCCTGATCGTCTACGTCCTCATCCTGATCCCGGTGGTGATCACGTCCCTCAATGCGCTGCAGCTGGAGGCGCTGACCGCTCCGGCCACCGACATGCTGGCCGGCGTGATGCGGGCGATCCCCGCAGTCTTCGCCGCGATCATCCTGCTGGCGCTGGCCTACCTGGTGGGGAAGCTGCTGGCCGGGCTGATCTCCGAGGTCCTGGCGAGCGCCGGATTCAACGCGATGTTCCTGCGTCTGCGGCTGGTCAAGGAGCCGGTCAGGCCGGAGCGTTCGCCGGCCGCCATCGCCGGCTACCTGACCCTGGTGGGGATCATGCTGTTCGCCGCCATCGAGGCCTCGCGTCTGCTCGGCTTCGAGGCGCTGGCCGAGCTGGTGTCGCGGTTCACCGTGTTCGCGGGGCAGGTGATCCTCGGCCTGGTGGTCTTCGGGGTGGGCCTGTACGTCGCGAACCTCGTGGGGCAGACGATCCAGTCCAGCAGCGCCTCCCAGGCCTCGCTCCTGTCGGTGGCGGCGCGCACCTCGATCATCGTGCTGGCCGGCGCGATCGCGCTGCGTCAGATGGGCGTGGGGAGCGAGATCGTCAGCCTGGCCTTCGGGATCCTGTTCGGCGCCGTCGCCGTGGCGGTCGCCCTGGCCTTCGGCATCGGTGGGCGCGACATCGCCGCGAAGCGGCTGCAGAGGTGGCTGGACTCGCTGGACAGGAAGTCCTGAGGCCGCGCCGGCCGACCCGAGGGCCCGGCGCCCCCGTTACCTCGCGGCGGCCATCATCGCGTCGCGCCGGGCCTTGAACTCGGTCCCTTCCCTCCAGGAGGGGAAGTCCGTCCCGTTGGCCAGGCGGTAGCCCGCCATGAACAGCAGCCGGGCGTCGTCCACGGCGCCCGACAGATCCCAGCCCGGGTCGAACTCGTCGGACGGCTTGTGGTATCGCTCGGCGGTGTACTCGTCGCGGCGCGCGCGCCCCCATTCCTCCCCGTGCTCCACGTGGTCGATGCCGGCGTCGGTGTACAGGGCCGGGATCCCCACCTTGGCCAGGGTGAAGTGGTCCGAGCGGTAATAGAATCCCTTCTCCGGCTCGGGGTCGGGACGGACCCGGCGGCCCTGCCTGCGCGCGGCGCGGGCGACGTAGTCGTCCAGCTCCGATTTGCCGTAGCCCACGATGGTCACGTCGCGCATCGGCCCCCAGATGTTGGCCCCGTCCATGTTGATCGCCGCGACCGTCTTCTCGGGCGGATAGACCGGGTTGGCGGCGTAGAAGGCGGAGCCCAGCAGGCCCTGCTCCTCCGCGGTGGTCGCGAGGAACACGATCGAGCGGGCGGGAGGCGGGTCGAGCGAGGCGAAGGCCTCCGCCAGCTCGAGCAGGGTGGCCGTCCCGGAGGCGTTGTCGAGCGCGCCGTTATAGATCGAGTCGCCCTCCAGATCGGGGTCCGTCCCCAGGTGATCCCAGTGGGCCATGTAGATCACGTACTCGTCGGGCCGCTCGCGCCCCCGTAGCAACGCCAGGACGTTCCGCGAGGTCGATTCGCGCGTCGTGTTGTCGAGCGCCACCGAGGTGGTCAGCCCCATCGGCACGGCGCGAAAGCCGCGCCGCGCCGCCTTCTCCTTGAGGGCGTCGAAGTCGAGCCCCGCCTGGGAGAAGAGCGCGCGCGCCGTCTGCTGCGTGACCCAGCCCTCGACGGCCGCCCGCGACATGTTCCGGTCCGGACTCACCAGGCCGAACTGCTCTCCGGACCAGCTCCCCCGGACGACCTCCCACGGGTAGGCCGCCGGCTCGGTCTCGTGGACGATGAAGGCCCCCGCCGCGCCCTGCCGCGCCGCCTCCTCGAACTTGTAGGTCCAGCGGCCGTAGTAGGTCATGGCGCGCCCCTCGAACAGGTCCTCGTCCTTGGTCGCGAACCCCGGATCGTTGACCAGCATCACGACCGTCCTGCCGCGGACGTCGATGCCGGCGTAATCGTCCCACTCGAACTCGGGGGCGACGGTGCCGTACCCCACGAACACCATGTCGGAGGCGACGATCTCGGCGCGCCGGACGACGCGCGTCGTCCAGGCCATGAACTGGTCGCCGTAGGCGAAGCTCGAGGTGCCCGTGCCCCCCTCGACGACCAGGCGGGTGTCGGGGTCCGCGGCGATCGACACCAGCGGGACATCCTGGAAGAAGCTGTCTCCGTTCCCGGGACGCAGCCCCAGCGACTCGAAGCGGCCTTTGAGGTACTCGATCGTCCTCTCCTCGCCCGGGGAGGAGGGGAAACGGCCCTCGAACCGGTCGGACGAGAGGGTGCGGATGTGCCGGGCCAGATCATCCGCCGTGATGGTGGTCAGGGCGGCGGCTTCGGGGTCGGCGGGGGGCGCGCAGCCGACGAGGGCGGCGAGCAGGGGGATGGTGACGGCGGCCGGTATCCGGTGCGGGCTTCTCGTCATGGCTCTCCTCGCGGCGCGGCGCGTGCCGCGCGGCATTCAGGTCACGAGATACTGGACGACGACGTAGGCGACATAGATCGCCACCAGGGGAAGGCCCTGCCAGCGGCGGAAGTGCCCCCTCCTGGCGGCTCGGTGGATGAAGACGCGGAACAGGCCCAGGATCGCCAGCATGGCGGGCAGGTGGACCAGCAGGACGATCCGGGGGACCTCGGAGGAAGCCTCGAGGATCGGCAGCGGGGCGGCCACCGCCGAGGCGCCGACCACGAACAGCACATTCAGGATGTCGGCCCCGATGATGTTGCCGACCAGGAGGTCCCTGTGGCCCTTGACGATGCTGGTGAGCCCGATCACCATCTCGGGCAGAGAGGTTCCCAGGGCGACCAGGGTTGCGGCGATCACCACCTCGGGCACGTGCCAGTGGTTCTCCGCCAGCTCGGTCACCGCCAGGATCAGGGCCCGGCTGGCGAGGACGACCAGGGCCAGCCCGAAGAGGAGCAGGGCGAGCAGCCGGACGGCCGGCGCCCGGGCCGTGCCGGCCGCGATGTCCCGGCCGCCGCCGGGCACCCACGGCCCGCCTGGATGGTTGCGGCTCCAGCGCACGGAGGCGTACAGGTAGGCGGCGAGCAGCACCAGGAGGAGCAGGCCGACCGGGCGGCCGAGGACCGCCTTCGCGCCCATGGCGCCGTACGCCCCGTAGCACAGCAGCGTCAAGAGCGCGGCGGCGCCGAACTGCACCCACCCCTGGCGGGCCAGGATGTAACGGTCCGCGGGCAGCACGGCGAGAAGACAGCCCAGACCGAAGATCAGCCCCGTGTCGGCGACAACCGATCCGATGGCGTTGCCGAGCGCCAGCCCCGGCCGTCCGGACCAGGCGGCCATCACCGAGACTGCGCATTCCGGGCTCGTCGTGCCGAGCGAGACCACCGTCGCGCCGATGATCACCTGCGACACGCCGAGCCTGAACGCCAGGCCCGATGCCCCGTCGACCAGCCAGTCGGCTCCCTTGACGAGCACCGCGATGGCGCCGGCCGATAGGGCCAGTAACAGCCACTGCGGCAGGCCGGCGAACCACTCTCCGGGGATCAGATGCTCCACGTCTCCTCCCGCCCTCCCGTCGGGGAGGGCCGCCGAAGGCCGCATCCGGGAGCCCCCGAGATGTCGCCGTGGCCGCCGGAGGCGCGCGCCGGAGCTGCCGAGCGCCCGCGCATAGTGCCACCCGGGGGCGAGATGGGCAAGAGATCCGTCACCGCGCGGGCCGGCCGGCGAAGCGGCGTCGGGGGAGGTAGGCCGCGAGGGCGCGGGTCGCCGTCGCGGGAGGTTCAGCCCAGAACCGCGGTGACCTCCATCTCGCACAGCCACTCCGGCCGGCAGACCTCCGCCCTGCACACCGTGTTGGGGACCGCCTCGGGGAAGCCCCGGCGGCGGCAGGCGCGCAGGAAGCCGTCGAGGTAGGAGGGCCGTTTCAGGTAGGTCGTGGCGCAGACCACGTCCCGCGGCGAGGCACCCTGGCCGGCCAGCAGCCGCTCGATGTTGGCGAGCATCCGGTCCGCCTGGCCCTCGAAGTCGCCCACGTGAACCACCCGCCCTTCGGCGTCGATGCTGGCCGTGCCCGATACGTACAGGACGACGCGATCGTCGAGGCTCACGCGCACGCCGCGGCTGAAGGCGGACCCGTAACGGGGCGCCTCGTTCATGGTGGGGGAGTGAATCGGCACGACGGGGGCGCCGGCGCTCACCGCCCGGATGTCGAGCGAATAGGTGCGCTCCGGCGGGAAGGGGACGCCCTGGATCCCGGTGCTGGCCGGCAAGGGGCTCACCCGCCGCGATTGGAAGAACGCGGTCCGCGCCCGGTTCAGGTCGTCGTACACCTCGCCCATCTCGCGCACGTAGATCCAGGTCCGGACCACGTCCCGGAACGAGAGGCCCTCGCTCCGCAGGCAGGCCTCGGCACGCTCGAACATCGAGACCGCCTCGGCGCGCCGATCGCGGCCGCGGGGGACGACGCCGGCGACGTTCGCCAGATACAACAGCCGCAGGCCGCCCGCCTCCACGACCTGGCCGGAGGATCCGGGCGGCGGGTCGGCGACCGGCCTCACGCGACGCCGGACGGAGGAGGTCGCGATCACCGCGTAGCCCTGGATCTCGCACGACTGTCCGGGGCGTACCGGCGGCTGCTGCACCCAGGTCGTCGCCGGCGTCACGGCGCCGCCGCCGGCCCGATGGAAATCGTGCCGGACGGCCTGCACGAGAGGCATCTCGGTGCCGATGTGGCTGAGGAGAACTTTCTCGGTCACGAGGTCGCGCGGGCAGGCCCCATGGGCCTGCAGGGCGGCGAACAGCGACCGGTAGGCCGAGCGCGCCTGTTCCAGGAATCCGATCGCCTGCGCCCGGGGGCGGGCGCGGATGAACAGCTCCACGGTCTGCGGGAAGGTCATCCTCAGGACCTGCACGTCGCTCCGCCAGTCGCCCTCGTGGGTGGCCGGCAGCGTCGCGCCGCGGACACCTCCCTCCGTCCCGGTGGCGGTCATCTCCCGTGATCTCCTACCGATCGCAGCCGCCGCGCGCCCCGTCGCGGCGTCGCAGCCGTCCCCCGCACACGACGGCGAGGCGGATGTCGGCGCGCCGGTTGAGGCGGCCGTCGAAGGTCACCCGGCCGGTCAGGCCGGTGACCGAGACGCGCGCGAGGGATTCGGCCATCCGGCCCGCGCCCTCGCCGGCGGCGGCGAGCGCCGCGCTCAGGGCCAGGACGGCGTCGTGCCCGTAGAGGGCGGGTGGGTAGGGACGCTCGCCGTGACGGCGCTCGAACTCCCGCTCGAACTCGTCGACCGCTGCCGCGGCGGCGCCGGACGCCGCCGGCGCGACGAGGCGCATGCCCTCGGCGGCGGCGCCCGCCCGCTCGAGGAAGTCGCCCCGCGCCAGCGCGAGCGGACCGAAGAGCTCCTGCCGGTATCCCGCGCGCCGCAGCCAGACGACCAGGTCGGCGGCGGCGCGCGCGCTCCCGAACAGCACCAGGGCGTCGAAATCTCCGCGCCGCAGCCGCCGTCCGAGGAGGTCCCGGGAGGTGGAGGCCGGGACGGTCTCGACCAGGCCAGCCGGGGCCGCTCGCAGGAAGGCGCGCCCGGCGGCCCGGGCGCCGAAGCCGTCCTCGATCCAGGCGGCCACGCGGCGCGGCTCGGGGCCCTCGAAGATGGCCGCGGCCAGCACCCGGGCCTGCTCGCGGTCGTCCGGGGCCAGGCGGAAGAACCACGGGATGCGCAGGCCCGTCAAGGTGACCTCGCTTGCCCACGGGGTGAGGAAGATCGCGGCGCCCCGGGCGCGGGCGATGACCTGCTCCGCGAGGTGCGCCGAGCGGGCGTCCAGGGCGCCGAACACGGCGAGTGCGCCCTCGTCGTAAATCAGGCGCACCAGCTCTCCCGCCGACCCGTTCCACGGGCTCTCGGACGCGCCGACCGACAGGCGCAGCGGCCGGCCGAGCACGCCGCCGCCGCGGTTGGCGCGCTCCACGGCGATCTCGGCGCCGCGGAGCACCTCGCGTCCGATCCGCGACTGTGGGCCACGCCTCGGCAGGAATGCGCCGATCGTGATCGGCGTCCCGCCCGGCGGCCCCGCCCAGGCCGTTCCCGCGAGGCCCGCCAGCAGCAGGCCGAGGGCCGCGGCCGGAGGACGGCCGGGGCGGATCGCCGGGCTCACAGCTTCCTCCCGACCGCCCGGGCCACCGCCCGCAGCGATCGCATCATCTCCCCGAACGCCTCGGGCCGCAGCGACTGGGCGCCGTCGCTTAGGGCCTTCTCAGGGCACGGGTGGACTTCGACGATCAGTCCGTCGCTGCCGGCGGCCACGGCGGCCCGCGACAGGTGGGGGACCATCCACCAGCAGCCGGTGCCGTGGCTCGGGTCGACGATCACCGGGAGATGGGTCCGCCGCTTCAGGAAGGGCACCGCGTTCAGATCGAGGGTGTTGCGGGTGGCCGTCTCGAACGTGCGGATGCCGCGCTCGCACAGGATGATCCGGGTGTTGCCCCCGAGCGCGACGCGCTCCGCGGCCAGCAGGAGCTCCTCCAGGGTGGCCGACATGCCGCGCTTGAGGAGCACCGGCCTGTCGCAGGCGCCCACCTCGTCGAGCAGCGTGAAGTTCTGCATGTTGCGCGAGCCGATCTGCAGCACGTCGGCGACCCGGCAGACGTCCTCCAGGTGACGGGCGTCCATGACCTCGGTCACGACGCCTAGGCCGGTGGCTTCGCGGGCCCGGGCGAGGAGGTCCAGCCCCTCGCGCCGCAGGCCCTGGAAGGTGTAGGGGGAGGATCGCGGCTTGTAGGCGCCGCCCCGCAGCAATCGAGCGCCGGACGCCTTCACCGCGCGCGCGGCGGCGACGATCTGGTCCTCGCTCTCCACGGCGCACGGCCCGGCGATGACCACCACCCGCGGGCCGCCGATGGACTGGTTCCCCACGCGCACGATCGACCCCTCCGGGCGCGTCTCGCGGGCCGTGAAGCGGGGGGAGCGGGGATCGGTTCGCATCTTCCGGCTCATGGCTCCCTAGCGCGCCCCCATCCCCTCGATCGAGGCGGGCCAGCCCGGGGACCGGCGGTACTCGAACCGTCCCCGGCGGACCTCCGCGAGCCACGGCCTGCCCACGTCGTTCATGTTGGTGTCGAAACGGATCTCGCCGGTCACCCCGCGCACGGAGCGGAGCTCGTAGATCGCGTCCCGGATCCGGGCCCGGTTCAGCCCCGCCTTGCGGATCGCCTCGATGATGAGGTTGGCGCCGTCGAAGGCGTGCGCCGCGAGGGCGTCGGGCGGCTCGCCCCAGCGCCGTCGATACCGCTCCTCGAAGCGCCGCCACAGCGGATCCGGGCGGTCGGGGTTCATGCTGGCCGTCACCACCACGCCCTCGGCCGCGGCGCCGGCGATCTCCAGGAACTCGGGTCGCGCCATGCGGTCGAACCCGTAGAGGGCGACATTCAGGCCCATCTCCCGGATCTGCCGGACCGCGTGCGCGGCCTCGTACGCATCCCCCCACAGGACGATGGCGTCCGGGCTCGCCGCGGCCATGCGCTCGAGCTGATCCCGGAAATCGACATCGTCGTTCTCGAACCGCAGCTCAAAAGCAACGGGACGCCCCAGCCGGCGCGCCCCCTGGATGAACTCCTCCACGCCGACCCGCCCGTCACGGTCGTTGGAGCGGAGGACGGCGACCCGGCTGTGCCCCCGGACCAGGAAGATCTCGTTCAGCAGGGCGTAGGCGTTCTGCCGGTCGTCGTGGATGCAGCGCGCCAGCCAGGGGATGGAGTGCTCCACGAGGGTCGGGTCCGAGGCGCCGGCGCTGAGGACGAGGACCTCCGCCTTCAGGGCGGAGCGCGACAGGACGTGGCTGTGGTTGCTGTCGAAGCCCGAGAGCACGGCCCAGACGCGATCCTCGAGAGCGAAGCGCACCAGCTCGTTGCTGGTCTGACCCCACAGGACGAGATCGGTGCGCGGGACGATGCGGAAGGGGATCCCCCGGTACCCGCCCCGGGCATTGGCCTCCTCCACGGCCAGGGTCGCGCCGCGCAGCATCCGGCGGCCGATCGCGGCCCTGCGCGCCCCTCCCGGGATCCGTGGGAGCGGGCCGGGGTCGCGGGGGAGATCCCCCGCCTCCAGCGGCCCGATGAATCCGATGCGCACCTCGTCGAGATCCGCCGGCTCGGGTTCGTCGCGCCCGGGTCCCCTAAACGGCGTCCGCTCGGTGAAGAACTCCTTGTAGGGCGTGTAACGACGGTAGGGGAGGAGCGCTTCGGGCGTGCCGGCGTAACGGAAGCGCCGCGCCTCGGCCGCGTCCTTCGCCCGAGGGGGCGCGGCGGCCCGCTCCGCGGCGGGCGCGGGGAGGCGGCGCAGGCCGATAGAGGGATCCCGGGTCCCGCGGCTGACGCCGTCACCCGTGGCGACCCACACCTCGTCGCCGCGGACGTCCACCCCGAGGACATAGTTGTGGGCCAGCGCCGTAGGCGTGACCCAGCGCCCCGCCTCGCGGCCGCCCTCGAAGGTCACCACCTCACCCCGGCCGTCGTCCAGCCTGCGATAGGTGATCCACTGGGCGCCGTCGGTCACGCTCAGGCCGCGGTCGGTCGCCAGCCAGGCGCGCTCCCCGCGGGCGCGGACGAAGTTGATGAAATCGCTGGCCAGGCCGCTGTCGTCGGCGAAGAACGAGCGCCACTCGCGCCCGTCGTAGAGAGTCAGCCCGGTGTAGGTGCCCTGCCACAGGAGGCCGGCGCCGTAATCGATCCCCGAGGTGACGTCGTTGACCGGCCCGTCGTCCGGGAACAGGTCGATCTCGAACTCGTGATCGGGGTCGCGGTATTCGCGCCAGCGCCCGCCGGCCTTGGTGTACTCCAGCACGCCCGCTCCCCAGGCACCGAGGTACACCGCCCCGTCCCCCATGGCGATCGAGTAAGTCCACGGCTCGTGCATCGGCGTGTTCCGATGGGTGAAGATGCTCCACTGCTTCGAGCGCAGGTCGAGCCGGCCGGCGCCCATCGCGGTCGCCACCCAGACGACGTCCTCCTCGGGGTCGCAGCGGACCGCGTGGACGAAATCGTTGGGCAGCCCGCTGTTCAGCTGCGTGAAGGAGTCGAGCCGGCCGGCGGAGAACCGCGCCAGCCCGCCCATGGTGCCGATCCAGACGTCGCCGCTCCTCGGGCTCACGTCGATCGAGAGGACCACGTCGTGGGGCAGGCCGTCGGCCCGCCCCAGGCGCTTCCACTCGCCGCCGTCGTACAGGGCGAGGCCGGAGGAGGTGCCGACCCACACCCGGTCCCCGTCGACGCGGACGGCGAAGGCCTTGTTGGACGGCAGACCGTCGCGCGTCGTGAAGGTCATCCAGGCCGAATGGGGGCCGGCGTCCAGCAACCGGGGCTCGGTCCCGGCGCGCCCCGGCACGGGCGCGGCGGAGGCGGCGAGCGCCAGGACCATCGGCAGAAACCCTCGCACGGTCATCCTCCCTCCATCTCAGAGCGTCCTCAGGTAGAGGATCAGATCGTTGAGCCCCTCCTTGCCGAGGTCGCTGGTGACCCCGTGGGTGTCCTCGGGGCTGTAGAGCGTCCAGATCTCCTCCAGGGTCAGCGCCTTCCCGTCGTGCAGGTAGGGCGCCGTCTCCGCCAGGTTCGTGAGGTGCGGCACGTCGAACTCACCCGCGCTGTCCTCTGGGGACCCGCTGCCGACGTCGGCCCGCCGGCCGTTGGTATAGCTCGGCGGGACGTGGCACGTCGGGCATCGGTTCGCGTTCGGGATCGGCCGGCCGTCGCGGGTCTCGCTGCGCTCGAAGATCTCCTTGCCGCGGCGCTCCGCCGGCGTCAGGACGCGGCGGCCGCGGGGCGCCTCGAGGGAGGCGATGTACGCCACCAGGGCGTTCAGATCCCGGGGGGAGAACGGCTCGGACCGGGTCAGAAAGCGGGCGAACCGGACCCCGCACTGCATGTAGAGGCTGGTGTTCTTCCCGTTCCATTTGAACGGGCCCGTCCGCGCCAGCCCGAGGAGCGAGCGGTTGTCGACGATGTTCCGCCCGAGGCCGTCGGGCTCGAAGTCGTACTGCAGGCCGTCGACGCGCGAGCGTGGGTGACAGCTCCGGCACGAGAACTGCTGCTCCAGGGTGACCTCGGCGCTGTGGAACAGCCTCTCGCCACGCCGCAGCAGGGTGATGTGGGAAGGACCGCCGAGGTCGATGGCGTGCGTCCTCTCCAGCCGGTCGAGGTCGATCACGCCGATGCGGTCGTCGAGCCGCTCCGCCACGTACGCGTGCCGGCCGTCGGGCGACAGCGCCAGGGCCCGCGGGTTGGTCCCGGTCGGGACGCGCGCGCGCACGAAGCGCCGGCTGATGCCGAGGTCGTTGGCGTAGCGGGCGAGGGCCGCGGGGTCACGGTCGCGGATGAGCGCGCGCAGCGCCGGCAGGTCGATGACGGTGACGGTGTCGACGCCGCCGTGGGCGACGAGCGCGAGCCGCCCGTCCGGCGTGATCGCGACCCCCGCGGGATCGGCGTAGAACCGATCGACCTCGTCGAGCGGCAGCTGGGCGATCCGGCCGCGACGGAGGTCGAGGACCGCGATCGCGCTCGTCATCATCCACCCGCGCTCGACCTGCAGAGCGGGAAGGAGGTTCTTGGGCCGGATGAGCGTCACCAGGGCCAGATCCCCCTCGGGCGCGAATGCGACACCCTCGAGGAGGTGGGCGTTGACCACGCGGTGCCGCGCCGCGACGCGGGCGCGGGAGGCGTCGATCAAGGTCAGCTCCGACACCGGAAGCCCGGGGCGCCGGGTCGGGAAGGCGATCTGGTTCGCCACCAGCAGCGTCCCTCCGCCGGGGGAGGGCGCGATGGCCACGGGGTTCTCGCCCGCGATCAGGCGAGCCGCCTCCCGGCCCGTCTCCAGATCGATCACGCTGATGTCGTCCCCCGCCCAGTTGGCGACGTACAGTCGCCGCCCGTCGCGGTCGAGCGCCAGCCCTGCGGGGGAGGAGCCGGCGGGAAGCGTCCCAACGCGCTCGCCCCGGCGCAGATCGACGACCGCGACCTCGTCCGCCCCGGCATCCGAGACGTACGCCAGCCTGCAGTCGCGGCTCAGGACCACGCCGTGCGGGCGGACCCCGACGTCGATCTCCCGGATGACCCGGCGCGCGGAGGGGTCGACGACGAGGAGGCCGCCGGCGTCGCGAGCCGTGACGTAGAGGAGCCCGTCGTCGGGACAGACCGCGAGGTCGGTCGGCGTCCTGTAGCGGGGCCTGCGGATCCGGTCGATGAGCGTCCCGCCCCGGGCGTCGAAATGGCAGGAGACGCAATTGGTGGTTCGGGCCACGTCACCCGTGTAGTACTCCACGTGGTGGATCCCCCAGCGGTGCGCGCCGAGCCCGGTCCCGATGGCCGTCACGGCCAGGGTGAAGACGACGCCGCCGATCCGGCGCCTAGCGCGCATCCTGGCCTCCTCGCCGGACGCCGCCGGACTCGCGCGGGACGAGCGCCAGAGGCACGCGGTTCTCGGGCGCCGATTCCGGGGCCTCGTGACAGCCGATGCAGCCCCGGTTCTCGTTGGGCCGGACCCAGATGCCGCTCAGCAGGGGCTCCACCCTCGCCCCGGCCCGCCCGACCAGCTCGATCTGCAGCGGGGTGTCGGCGGGAACCCCGAGGAAGAACGACCCGTCGGCGTGGACCGGGGCCTCGGCGAGGATCACCCGGCCCGGAGACGGCGGGGTCCCCGCCGGGGCGGGCTCGGCGCGCCGGACGCGCACCATGCGGACGCCGTCCGGACGCAGGCGGGCGACCGATTCCAGGACCGACTCGTAGGCGTTCAGGCAGAGGAGGGTCCCCGTGGAGACATCCTCGCGGACCGCGCTGGTGAGACTCGGCGGCGCGCGGCGCGCCGCGGCCTCGATCGCCCGCACCACCCTGCCGGGGACGGCCTCGACCCGGAGCCCGCCGGGAGGCGGGGCCGGGCGCGGAGCCGCGGAGCCCGACCAGCGGGTCACGCCGGTGCCGTCGGGGTGGATCGCCAGCAGCAGCGGCGGTGGCGCCGGCGCGGTGCCCACGAGCTGGCGCCGGAAGCGGACCCGCCCGTCGGCCAGCAGCTCGGCCCCGAAGTCCCGATGCCAGCCGAAGGTGAGGCGCCCGAGATCCGACCCGTCGGCGCGGCACGAGAATAGCGCGCGGAACCGCCCGCCGGACTGGCCCGGCACGGCTTCCGGCACGTCGCTGAACAGGATGCGCCCATCGGGCAGGTAGATGGGGCCCTCGGGAGACCCGTGGCCGGCCGTCACGACCCTGAAGGACGATCCGTCGATCGATGCCTCCCATATCGACGGCGGATCGTCGCGCCGCCTGCGGCCCGAGAAGACGAATCGACGCCCGTCGAACGAGGCGGACGGAGGGCCGGCCGACCAGAAATCGTCCGTCAGCAGCCGGACCTCGCCGCCGCCGCGTGCCGCCAGTCCGATCCACGAGCGGGGCGGGCGGCGGGCGGCCTCGCCGGGGCCGCGGCTCTCGACGATGGCGAGTAGCACCGGATCGGAGGGCAGACCCTCGGCGCCGGTGCAGGCCGCGGGGGCGCTCAGCGCGAGGGCGGCGGCCAGCGCCGCCCGCAGCGACGCGGGCCTCGCCGTGTCCGGACTATTCGGCAGGCTCCTCAATGATGATCGTCTTTCCACCCCGCACATTCCGGAGCACCTGCGTTCTGCCCGACGGCCAGTCGACGCGGACACTCTCCGCCGAGCCGGAGGCGCCGAGGCCGAACAGGAGCCTGGGATCGCTCTGGGAGAGGTACCCCCGGGTGGACCGCTTCTCCGCCGCCAGGCGCCGGCCGCCCGCGACCACCTCCACCTTCGCTCCCACGCCGTCCCGGTTGCTCGCCCGGCCGCGCAGGAGCATGGTCAGCGATCCGTTGCGGTTGCCGCCGTCGTTGCGCAGCAGCACCGCGCGGCTGCCGATGTTCTGGATGATGATGTCCGCGTCCCCGTCGTTGTCGAAGTCCGCGAACCCGGCTCCGCGCCCCATCATCTCCTCCTCGAAGTAGGGACCCATCCGGCGGGACACGTCCCTGAAACGGCCCCCTCCGAGGTTCTCGTAGATCTGATCCTCCTGCCCGAACAGCCGTGACAGGTCGCTGTTCACTTTGAAGATGTCCAGGTCGCCGTCGTTGTCGAAGTCGAAGAAGAAGGCGCCCCAGCCCACGAACTGCGCGCTGCTGCGGGCAATGCCGGCCTCCGGGCTGACGTCGACGAACATCTCCCCCTCGTTGCGGTACAGCGAGGACAGGGCGTTGTCGGAGACGAAGATGTCGGCCCGGCCGTCCCCATCGAAGTCTCCGAAGTCGATCGCCATGCTGGCGGTCTGCTCGCCCATGCCGTTGAAGGCGACCCCGGCCATCAGCGCGACCTCATCGAACCGCCTGCCCGCGATGTTGCGGTATAGGAAGTTCTCGGTGGCGTCGTTGGTGACGTAGATGTCCGTGTAGCCGTCGGCGTCGAGATCGGCGGCCGCGACGCTCATGGCCCGGCCGCCCGCCTTCAGGCCGACCCGGCGGCTGACGTCCTCGAAGGTGCCGTCGCCGCGGTTGCGGTACAGGGCGTCGGGCTGTCCGGCGTAAGCCTTGGGACCGGGGAAGCCGTCGGGCTCGTAGTAGAGTCTGTAGTCGGGGTCGAACTCCACGTAGTTGCCGACATACAGGTCAAGAAGGCCGTCACGGTCGAAGTCGAGCCAGGCGGCCCCGACCGAGGACCCGGCGTCGCCGACGCGCGCCCGGCGCGTGACGTCCTCGAAGGTGCCGTCGCCGCGGTTGCGGTAGAGCACGTTCGGCCCGTGGTTGGCGACGTAGATGTCCGGCCACCCGTCGTTGTCGTAATCCGCGACGGCGGTGGCGATCGAGAAGCAGGTCACGCACCCCACCCCGGCCCGGCGGGTGACCTCGGCGAAGGTGCCGTCGCCGCGATTGCGGTACAGCCGGTTCCTGAGCCTGCCGCGGGGCCGCTTGCCGCGGCTGAGGCCCTCCCGGTACTTGCCGGTGACCAGGTAGAGATCGACCCAGCCGTCGCGATCGAAGTCGAGCCACGCCACCCCTCCGCCCACCGCCTCGAGGATGTTGCTGAACTCCTCGTCCCCGAAGGAGTGGACGAAATCGATCCCCGCCTGGCGAGTCACGTCCACGAACGTCACCGGGGAGGGCGCCGGGCGGCCCGGGCCGCCGGAGGAGGCGCCGAGCTCGCAGGCCGGTGCCCAGAGGAGGAGCGAGGTCAGCAGGTGGGACCATCGGACGCTCTGGCCATGCTTCACTGCCATCCCTCCGGACCTCGAGGCCGCGATGCAGAGCGGGTGCTGGCCGAAGACTGGGTTGTTGTTGCTGCAACTGCAAAATCAAAGCCACCGGGCCCGGCGCCGCTTCCGTTCCCTCAACTCGTGTCGCAGGAATGAGTTGCGGGATGGTCCGGAGTTCGCGGCGAGGGCCCGGCGCCGAGGGACGGCGGGGCTCGTCGGCCGTGCGGCGAAAATTTTTTCCGGACCCGCGCCGGCCCGCGCCAATTTGGCGTCCCATGGGATCGTGTCGGGTCGCTGACGGGGGCGACCGGCGATCGGCGCCGCGCCGGCGCGACGCTCGCCCCGGGGAGGCGGGCCGCCTTCGCGGCGCGCCGTGGGACGGCGAGCCCGGGCCCGCTCCGCCCCCGCTTTCGAGACGGGCCGGAACCGTTTTAGAATCCGCCCTTCGTGCCGGAGGAGCGAGGGCAGGGGAGTTCGCGCCGTGCAGCGAGGGGCCGACATTACCAAGAGGGTGGTGCTGTGGACCCTGCTGGCCGCGGCGGCGTCGCCGCGGGCCGCGGGCGAGGCACTCGAGCCCCGATCGGAGCGGATCGCCAGCTACAGCATCGACGTGGCGCTCGACGCCGACGCGAGGATCCTGGCGGGCGAGCAGGTGCTGACCTGGCGGAACATCCGCCGCCGTCCCACCGACGAGCTGTGGTTCCACCTGTACTGGAACGCGTGGCGGAACAGCCGCAGCACCTGGCTTCTGGAGGATCGGCTGCGCGAGCGCAGCGACCTGGGGCAGGACGTCCGGGAGGGCGACTGGGGATGGAGCGGGGTCGACTGGGTGGGCGTGGGGGCGCCCGACGGGGCGGGTGAGGTCGACCTCACCGGCCGGACGCACTTCGCCGCGCCCGACGACGGCAACCCGGACGATCGGACGGTCATGGTGCTGGAGCTTCCGGAGCCCGTCGGCCCGGGTGAGGCGGTCCGGATCCGGATGAAGTGGAGGGCGAAGATCCCGCGCACCTTCGCGCGGACCGGTTTCCGGGACGACTACTTCTTCGCGGCCCACTGGTTCCCGAAGCTGGGGGTGTTCGAGGAGGACGGCTGGAACTGCCACCAGTTCCACGCGACGACGGAGTTCTTCTCGGATTACGGTGTCTACGACGTCCGCCTGACCCTGCCCTCCGGGTACGTTCCGGGAGCGAGCGGGCGCGAGGTGGAGCGGCGCTCGAACCCCGACGGGACCGTGACCCATCGCTACCGCCAGGAGGACGTGCACGATTTCGCCTGGACGGCGAGCCCCGATTACCTGGTGCGCGAGGAGCGCTTCGAGGAACCGGGCCTGCCGCCGATCGACATGCGGCTGCTGATCCTCCCGGAGCACCTGGATCAGGTCGAGCGACTATTCGAGGCGGCCCGGGCGGCGTTCAAGCGCTACGGATCCTGGTACGGCCCCTACCCGTACGGTCACGTCACCATCGTCGACCCCGCCTACCACAGCGGCGCGGGCGGGATGGAGTACCCGACGCTGTTCACCTGCGGGACGCGGATCCTCAATCCGAGCGGAGGCGATTCGCCCGAGAGCGTGACGGTCCACGAGGCGGGCCATCAGTTCTGGTACGGGCTCGTGGGGAACAATGAGTTCGAGCACGCCTGGCTCGACGAGGGCCTGAACACCTTCTCGACGATCCGGACGCTCGACGCGGCCTACGGGCCCAGGCTGCTGGTGCGCCGCTATCTCCTGCCGCCCGGGGAGACCGAGCGGCGCGAAGGGCTTCTCCCTGCGGTCTTCCCCGACATCGAGGTCCCGCGCCTGCTCGACCGCCTCCGTCGGTACCGCCCCTCTGCGGACGATGCCGACCCGCGCGAGCCCTCCTACCTGTACTTCCCGGTCACCGGGCGCGACATCACCTACAGCAAGACCGCCCTGTGGCTGGGGACGCTCGAGCGGCATCTGGGCTGGAGGACCCTGCGGGACATCCTCTCCACCTTCTTCCGGCGCTTCCGGTTCCGGCACCCCACACCAGAGGACTTCTTCTCCGTGGCGAACGAGGTCAGCGGGCGCGACCTGAGCTGGTTCTTCGCGCAGGTCCACGGCGGCTCCGTGACCTTCGACTACGCTATCGAGTCCGTGGCCAGCTTCCCGGCTGAGCCGGAGGGGATGATCGAGCGGCCGGGCGGGCTGGTCTACCGCGAGCGGGAGCCGGAGAGGGAGGGGACCGTCTACCGCACCGAGGTCGTCGTGCAGAGGAGGGGGGAAGGGATATTCCCCGTCGACGTGCTGATGGTGTTCGAGGACGGCGGGGAGATCCGCCGGCGCTGGGACGGGACCGGCCGGTGGACGATGTTCGTGGAGGAGCGGCCGTCACGGCTGAGGCACGCCGTGGTGGATCCGGACCGGGTCCTGCTGCTCGACCTGGATTACGGCAACAACAGCCGGCTGCTCGAGCCGGCCGCCGCGCTCCCCGCCCTCAAGTGGGCGTCCAAGTGGATGGTCTGGCTGCAGGATCTTCTCGAGACCTTCGCCTTCTTCATGTAGGGGGACTCCGCGATGTCGTTCCTCAAGGCGATCCGCCTCGGCTTCCGCAGGCTCCGGGCAGCGCCGCGCTTGCTCCTGGCGCTGTGGCTTACCAACCTGGCGGTCGCGCTGCCCGCCGCCTGGGCGATGGACTCGCTGCTTCGGGACGCCATCGGGGCGAGCCTGGTCCACGAGTCGCTGCGGGCGGGCTTCGATATGGACTGGTTCTGGACGTTCCGGACGCAGGCCCGGGGTCTGGGGACGTCGTTCAAACCGACGCTCGTGGGCGCGGGGGCCTTCTACGAGAACCTCGAGGGATGGGTCACCGGCGAGATGTTCACCGCCTTCTCCGGCATCGTCGGCCTGGGCCTCCTGTACGCGTTGCTCTGGGGATTCCTGCTCGGCGGTGCGCTCGAGAGGCTCGCGCGGCCCGCCGGGGCGCTGTCGCCGGCCGAGTTCGCGGGCGCGTGCGGGCGGTACTTCTTCCGCTTCCTCCGGCTGGGGCTGATCGGGCTCGTCCCCTATCTGGCCGTCTACCTCCTGTCGCGCTGGGGCTACGGGCGGCTCGCCTCGCTGACGCGCGACGTGACCCGGGAGCGCGCCGTCCTCGCCCTGAGCCTGCTGTTCATGGCATCGACGGCGTTCCTGCTGATCCTGGTGCACATGGTCATCGACTACGCCAGGATCGCGACGGTCGTCGAGGGGCACCGCGACATGCTGCGCGCGTGTCTGCGCGGCCTCGGTTTCGTGCTCGCCCACCCGCTACGCACGCTCGGGATCTATTATGGGCTCGCCCTGGTCTCGGCCGCCCTGCTCCTCCTCTACGCCCTGCTGGCACCGGGCGCCGGGCCGTCGAGCGCGGCGGGGGTGGCCCTCGCCTTCCTCGCCGGCCAGCTGTTCCTGCTCGCGAGGCTGGCGGTCCGCCTGACGCTCCTCGCCGGCCAGACGGTCCTGTTCCAGACGACGGCCGGCGTCGACGGGGGGCTCGGGCCGCCCCCGATCCGCTGACGGTCGGGTGGCCCCGGGGCGACGGTTGACGCCCGCGGCGCGGTTGTGCTAAACGAACACACAGAGCCAACCCCATTCTAGACTGACCTCCAGCGCCGGACCGGGGGAGAGCCGGTGCCCCGTTGGGCGTTGCGGCTCGGGGCGAGTACCGGCGGGAAGGGCGGCGCGTGACGAGAGGGGACCGGGCACCTCGCGCGGAGCCGGGCGACGCTCGGGCCGGGCCTCGCGCTCCGGGCGGGCACGAGGCGCCGGAGCGTTCCCCGTCACGCTTCCTCGCGGCCTGCTGCCTCGCGGCGGCTCTCGCTGCCTGCGGGGGGCAAGGCGAGGCGACGGAGCGGGGGCCGGCGCCCGCCGCCGATCCGCCCGGGGCGTCGCGGCCCGCGCCCGCATCTCGCGCGGAAGGCCTCGACGTGGCGGTCGCGATCCCGATCGACGGCCGCGGGGCGGGGACCGGGTTCACCATCGACACGCACCTCATCGTCGACGAGGACGTGGCGATCCACGCGCGCAAGAGCGGGATCGTCGAGGACATATTCGTCGAGCGGGGGACCCGGGTTCGCAAGGGGGATCTGCTGCTCGAGCTGCGGAACAGGGACCTCGAGCTGGCCGTCAGGCGGGCCGAGATCGCGGTGAGGCGCGAGCGCTCCGAGTTCGAGCGGATCAAGAAGCTGTTCGAGGAGCGCGCCATCTCGCCGTCGGATTTCGAGAGGAGCCAGCTCGACTACCAGGGCGCGTCGGTGGAGCTCGACATCGCCCGCGAGGAGCTGGAGAAGAGTCTCGTCCGGGCTCCCTTCGACGGGCTGATCGTCGACCGGTACGCCAAGGTCGGCCAGAAGGTGATCGAGGAAGAGAACCTCCCGCTCTTCCGCCTCTCGCGGCTGTCGCCGTTGCAGGCGCGACTCTATCTCCCGGAGAGGGTGGCCAGGGCCCTGAGCGTCGGGGACCGCGTCGCCGTGCTCCCCCGCTACGTGGCCGGCGTGAGGGCCACCGGGCGGGTGGAGTGGATCTCCCCCGTCATCGACGCGTCCAGCGGCACGTCGTTGGCCATCGTGTCGGTCGCCGCCGCCGCGGGGGATCCGTCCCTTCTCCCGGGGAGCGCGGTGACGGTGACCCTGGACATCGCCGGCGGGGAGCGGGCCGTCCTGGTGCCGCGGTCCGCCCTGGGGGACCCGGCCAGTCACCTCCCGGGGCGGGCGGCCATGGTCGAGGTGGTGGAGGGGGAGCGGAGATCCTGGCGGAGAGTCCGGCTCGGCGAAGTCCGCGGCGGCGACGTCGAGGTTCTCGAGGGCCTCCGCGCCGGAGACAGGGTCGTTCTCCGGCCGGAGTCATCGGGGAAGGGCCTCACCGAGCCGCAGGCGGGGGACGGCGAGGGCGGGTGAGCGCCCTTCCGGAGGAACTGGATGGCGAGAGGCGAGCCTGATACGTCGGCGCGGCCCCCCGAGCGGGAGCGGCTCGAGCGGAGGACCGAGACGCCCGCCCCCGGGAGCGGCGCGACGGCCGCCGGAGCGCGCCTCGAGGTCCAGGCCGGAGACGGGAAGAGGTGGACCGTTCCGCTGCGGGAGGGCGTCACCCGGCTCGGGCGGCGCGAGGACAACGACGTCCGGTTTCTCGAGATGCACGTCTCGAAGAGGCACGCCGAGATCCGCGGCGGGAACGGTCGTCACCTCATCGTGGACGTCGGCAGCAAGGCGGGCATCTACGTGAACGGCGCCTGCGTCAAGGAGCGCGTCCTGGAGGACGGAGACGTCATCCACCTCGGCACCGCCTCCAGCCCGCGTCTGATCTTCCGCCGAGGCGCGGGGCCGCGGCCGGACCCGCCGAGCACGACGGTGCTGTCGGCGCTGCAAGCCTCGTCCGGCGAGCGCAGCCTCGAGAACCTCGCCAGGTTCCTCGCGTTCAACCGGCTCCTCGGCGGCCGCTTCTCCCTGAACGAGATCCTCGAGAACGCCGTCGACATGGCCATCGTGCTGACGGGAGCGGAACGGGGATTCCTCATTGAGGGGCGCCGGGGCCGATCCTTGGACTTCCTGGTCGCCCGGGGTCGGGGGGGCCGATCGATACCGGAGCGAGAGATCCGCGTCAGCGAGACGATCATCAGGGATGTCCTTGAGGCCGGACAGCCTCGGGTGGTGCCCGACGTGCTGGAGGACGACGCCTTAGCCGGTCAGAAGAGCATCATCGCGCTGAGCCTGCGCTCCGCCGCCGCCGTCCCGCTCAGGCGTTTCGTCCTCCCCGAGGACGGGGCCGCCGGCGGCGCGGGCGACGCCTCGGTCTTCGGCGTCCTCTATCTCGACAGCCGGGAGCGCCGCGAGAGGTTCACCCGGATAGACCGGGGCATCCTGGAGGCGGTGGCCCGGGACGTCTCCTCCGTCATCGAGAACGCGCGGCTGCTCCGCGAGGCCGAGAAGAAGAGGGAGATGGACGAGGAGATGGCCCGGGCCCGCGAGGTGCAGGAGGCCCTGCTGCCTAGCTCGTTCCGGGCCGGCCCCCACACCGACGTCGCCGGTACCTGCATCCCGTGCCTCGATCTCGGGGGCGACTATGTGGACCTGTTCGAGCTCTCCGGAGGGCGCTTCTGCTTCGTCATCGCCGACGTGTCCGGCAAGGGGATGCCGGCGGCGCTCATGGCGGCCGCGGTCAAGGGGATTCTGGCCAGCGAAGCCACGATCGAGCAGCCGCTGGAGAGGATGTTGAGCCGGGCCAACGAGGCCGTGTGCGGACTCGCCTCGCGGGGGCGGCACGTCACGCTGTTCTGTGGCGTCCTCTCTCCCGGGGGGGAGTTCGCCTTCGTGAACGCGGGTCACCCGCACCCCATGGTGGTGGGCGCCGATGGAGAGGTCCGAACCCTCTCCACCGGGGACATGGCGCTGGGGTTCCTCGAATCGCACTCCTACGCGGAGGAGGTGGTGCGGCTGCGCCCGGGGGACCTGGTGGCCCTGTACACCGACGGGGTGACCGAAGCCGTGGACCTGACCGGCGAGTTCTTCGGGGAGTCCCGGCTGGAGGCGATCCTCAGGGCCTCGCGGCATCTCGCCGCGGCGGAGATCATCGGGGCCGTCCGCGACGAGGTCAAGGCCTTCACCGGAGGGCGCCCCGCCCGGGACGCCGGCACGGGGCTGGTGCTGAAGCTTCTGGGGACGGGTCCCGACGCCGCGCGGCCCGGGCCGGGGTGCCGATGAATGCCCTGACCCGGCCGCGCGCCGGGCCGCGGAGGCGGAACCGGCCTCGTGCCCTCGATCCCTCGAGCTCGCTGCTGCTGCACGACGTCAAGAACCTCTCCTTCCGCCTCGGGGCACTGCTCCGCAACTTGGAGGATCACTACGAGGACCCGCTGTTCCGCAAGAGCGTCATCGAGGTGCTCTCCGACACGATCGACCAGATGGACCGCATCGTGCGCCGGTCCCGGGACCGAAGCGGCCAGGTCCTCGTGAAGTTCCCTCTCGACCTGAACGAGATCTTGAGCGGGGTCGTCGAGCGCCTCCCCAGACAGACCCGCCATCGGCTGCTGATCGAGGAGCGGTACAGCCGGATCCCGAAGATCTGGGGCGACATGGAGTACCTTCGGGACGCCTTCGCGATCGTGGTACAGAACGCGGTCGAGGCCATAAGGGGGGCCGACGGTCGCCTCCGCATCGCGACCCGCGTCATCATGACCCGAGCGGGGCGCAGGCGCGTGGTGGTCTCCATCAGCGACACGGGGTGCGGCATGTCGCGGGAGTTCGTCAGGACGACCCTCTTCTCGCCCTTCGCGACCACGAAGGAGCACGGGCTGGGGATGGGACTGTATACGTGCCGCAACATCATCGCCATGCACGACGGCGCCATCAGCGTGTCGAGCCGCGAGGGGCACGGGACGACCTTCCGGTTCTCCTTCAGGGCCGGCGGCTAGGTCGGGGTGAAACATGCGCGGCGGGGCGAAGGACACCATCCTGATCGTCGAGGACGATCGGTTCCTGCGCGAGCAGCTCTGGTGGTCGCTCAAGGGCGACTACGACGTCTCCCAGGCGTCCGACAGGGACGAGGCGATCGAGATCCTGCGGAGGGCCAGGCCGGACGTCGTCCTGCTCGACCTGCACCTCCCGCCGCGCGGTCACTCGAAGGACGGGATGGACCTGCTCGGCGAGATCCGCAGGAAGGACCGCGACGCCGCCGTCATCGTCATGACCGCCGACGAGAGGAAGGAGTGCGCCCTGCAGGCCATCGAGCGGGGCGCGTACGACTTCTTCCGCAAGCCGGTGGACCTGACCGAGCTGGGGCTCATCGTCCGCAGGGCGGTGGAGAGGGTTCGGATCGGGCGGGAGAACCGCCGGCTGCGCGCGCGGCTTCGCGATCAGGATTCGTTCCGGGAGATCATCGGCGGGAGCAAGGGGCTGCGGCGGGTCCTCGACGCGGTGCGCAGGGTCGCGGACAGCGATGCGGCCGTCCTCATCCGGGGCGAGAGCGGAACCGGAAAGGAGCTGGTGGCCCGCGCCATCCATAACGCGAGCCCCAGGAGGAACGGGCGGTTCGTCCCGGTCCAGTGCTCGGCCCTGCCCGAGTCGCTGATCGAGAGCGAGCTCTTCGGACACGAGAGAGGGGCCTTCACGGGTGCGGTCTCGGCCGTGGAGGGTCATCTCGCGATGGCCCGTGGCGGCACCCTCTTCCTGGACGAGATCGGCTCGGTCGACCCCGCGCTGCAGGCGAAGCTGCTCCGGGTGATCGAACGCAAGCAGTTCCATCGGCTCGGGAGCAGGCAGATGGTCCGGGTGGACTTCCGGCTCGTCACGGCCACCAACGAGGACCTCGAGAGCGCCATCCGGGACGCCCGTTTCCGCGAGGACCTGTACTATCGCATCAACGTCTTCCCGATCTGGATCCCCCCCCTGCGGGAGCGGCGCGAGGACATCCCCCTGCTCGTCGATCATTTTCTGGAGCTGTTCTGCGAGGCGAAGGGGATCCCCGTCAAGCCGATGAGCCCCGAGGCGTTGGAGCGGCTGACCCGACACCACTGGCGAGGGAACGTCCGCGAGCTGGAGAACCTCATCCAGTCCCTCGTGCTCACGGCCGACGGGGATCGGATCGAGATCACCGACCTCCCTCCGCATCTGCTGCAGGTCACCGCCGAGGAGACCCGGCGGTTCTTCCGCTGCCCGGGACGGGGGTTCGATCTCACCGGGGAGGTCGACCGTTTCGAGGCCCAGCTGCTCAGGCTCGCGCTGGAAAAAGCGGGCTCCGTGAAGACCGAGGCGGCGCGGCTGCTGGGGATCGACAAGAACCGGATGATGTACCTGTGCCGGAAGCACAACCTCAGGAACGACCGGGCGGAGGGATGAAGAATTCAACCGGAAGGTGAGTATTTCATGCCGCCCGGGGGAGCGACGGGGGGCGGGATCCGGCGGGGTCCGCCGTAGGGCCCGGTGAGCGCGCACTTCGGCGCCCCCCGGGTTCGGCCTCCGTCGGCCCGACCTGGCATGCAGGTTGCTCATCAACATGGCTGCGTTTAAACCACCGGAGCGACTCACCCACTGAGGAGGTGTCAGATGGCCGAGAAGAGGTCCGTCACCATCCCGCTGACCGCGAGGCAGAAGCAGCAGATCCGGAGCGCGACCGGAAAGACCATCAGCGCGCTCAAGGTGCAGGCCTCGTCGGGCGCCCTGAAGCCGATGCTGACCACCAGGAGCCTGCGGAAGCGCACCCTGGCGAGGAAGCTCGCGGGCACCGCGCAGATGGGCATCCGCTGAAGTTCAGGCGCAAGCGGGTGAGCGACGCCCGGCCCCTCCGGGGGCCGGGCGTTCCTGTTTCTACCAGATGGTGGAGCCGAGCCACCGCCTCAGGGCCCGGTGGGCGCGGGCGGCGATCGTCGCGCGGCCGACTCGAATCCGCGCCGTCCCGGACGTCCCGGGCATCAGCCCGTCGGCCTCGTCCGTCAGCTCGACGATGACGTCGAAGTTGTTCCCCTCGCGCCGCGGCTCCTGCTCTTCGTCGCCGAGCGGGCCGGGGCCGTGTCCCTCGCGCCCCGATGCCGGCGCCGCATCGATCACCCGTCCCGTGAAGGTCCTGTAGGGGAAAGGCGTCGTCAGCAGCTCGACCGGCTGTCCCGGCCGGATCTCGTCCAGGCGGGCCTCGCGGACCGGAATGCGGGCGATCAGATCGCCGGGCCGGGCGACCTCGCAGAACCAGTCGCCGGGCGCGAGACGGGCTCCGGCGCGCTCCTCCAGCCGCGCTGTCATGACGATGCCGTCGATGGGGGAGCGAACCGTGAGGGCGGACAGTCTCGCCTGCAGAATGCGGATCTCATTCAGGAGATGGTCGCGCCCGTCCGCCCTCTTCGCCAGCGCGGCCCTCTCCCCTGTCTGGGTGGCCTCGGCGATCCCCCGCTCGGTCAGATCGAGCCGGCGCCGGAGCGACCGCATCCTCCAGCTCAGGTCCTCGTTCCTGAGGACCGCCAAAGCCTCCCCCCGCCGCACCTCCTGCCCCTCCCGAACCAGCACCCGTCGGATGATCCCCTCCTCGGCGCTGCGCGCGAGGACTCGAGAGCGAGGCTCGAGGACGAAGGTCCCCCGGACCGACACCGGGAGGGGTGGGGCGACGGCGCCCAGCAGGAGCGAGACGGAGACGATCCCCAGGATCGCCAGGGACTTCGGCGCCATGATGGCCTCCTTCTTGTCGAGGAGATTGAACTTCATGAAACCGGCGAGGGCGAGGATGTATCGGCGAAACAGCAGCACAACCGCCGCCGCGAAGAGGACGTAGCCCGCCTGACCGAATCTCGACAGGAGGATATTCTTCAGGAAAGCCAGGAAGACCGCGACGAGGAGGACCTTGTACGCGATCGACGACAGGGCGTACGTGAGCAGGATCTTCCGGACCCTGCGCGTCGCTGTCTCGAGCTCGACCGGGAGCTTGAAGATCGTCTTCTTCACCCAGCCGGACAGGTAGGCGAAGGAACGCTCCCACAGGTCGGGGATCTCCAGGTAGTCCATCAGCGAGTAGTACCCGTCCAGCTTGATCAGAGGGTTGAAGTTCATGATGATCGAGGAGATGCCGGTCAGGAGGATGAGCTTGTACGAGAGGTCGTTGATGAGCGTGCCGTCCGGGGTGGCGGCCCAGACGAAGGTGGACAGCGCGCAGATGAAGAGCTCCAGGTAGCCCCCGGCATAGATGACCCACTGCTTCTTGTACTGGCGGTCGAAGAGATAGGCGTCGCTCACATCGCAGAAGAAACAGGGGTCGAAGTAGATCATGAGAAAGCCCATCTGGGTCACGGACCCGCCGAAGTACTTGCAGGTCATGCCGTGCGCGCACTCATGGAGGAACGCGACGATCAGCAGGAGAACGACCAGATCCACCAGGTCGCCCGCGGTCCAGCCCTCGAATGTGTAGAGGGCGATCGTCCCCTCCTTGATCCTGTCCCACTCGGCGATCCAGAGGCCGAACATGAGGAGAATGCAGGCCGCCGAGAAGACGACGAACCCGGGGCTCCAGAAGAACCGGAGGCGGGGGACCATCCGATCGAAGAACTTGTCGGGATTCCAGGCCGGCACGACGAACTGGAAGATGGTCCCGTACTTCCCCAGATCCCCCAGCCTCCGGCGCCGCATGTGGCGGATCTTCTCCATGAGGACCCGCAGCTTCTCCGCGCGCGTCTTCTCCAGGATGTCCATCGATCGGATCTTCCGGACGTAGCTCTCGAGGAAGTCGACATCGATGGGGCTCTCCGGGTGCTCCGCGTTGAAGTCCTCGACCGCCCGCTGCGGATTCCTCGTCCCGTCCAGGAGGCACAGGATCCGGTGCTCGAACTCGGTGAACAGGTAGTAGGACGCCGTCTCGATGACCTTGTAGACGTACATCGACTCGCCCCGAATGACCTGGGCCCTCCTCACCAGGTCCTCCCTGAGCTTCGGGAGCGCGCCTACGGAAGCCACGTCCACAGGTGTCTCCACAAGAAGCGGGCGGGCTTCCGGAGCAGGACGTAGCCGACGCTGCGGCGGCCGACCTCGATCTTGGCTCTGCCCGACATGCCGGCCTTCAGAGGGAACTCCCCGGACGTCAGATGGGCCCTGACGATGAGCGACCTGGTCCCCGAATCCTCGATGAGCCTCTGGCCGATGATGTCCACCGCGGCGGTGAAGGTCCGCGTCGGGAAGGAATCGATCTTGAAGCGGACCTTCTGGCCCGTCTCGATCTCGCCGATCTCGGTCTCCGGAACGAGGATCTCCACCTGGACCTCGTTCATGTCGGCGATGTGGCAGAACTCCTCGCCCCTGTCGAGGTGGGCACCCACCTTCTGCTCCAGCCTGGGAGTCAGCACGACGCCGTCGACGGGGGAGAGGATCCGGGCCCGGTCGAGCTTGTATCGAAGCAGGTCCAGCTCGTCCTGCCATCTCGCCAGGCGGATCCGCGCCTTGCTGGCCGCCGTGGCATCGAGCGCCGCCTCGGACTCCGCGACCTCTCTCCGCGCGATGGCGTGGCGCGTGCGCGCCTCCTCCAGACGGGCGCGGTAGTCCCTGTCCACGAGAGTGGCGAGGAGATCGCCTCGCGAGACGCGATCTCCCTCGCGGCGGTAGACCGCCTCCACGACCCCGCCGATCTCGGCCGTGACGGTGGAGTTCTTGGCCGGGAGGACGAGGGCCCTTCCGGAGACCTTCATGTTCCAGGGAGCCAGGACGAGGACCGCGGTCAGGATCGCCGCCATGCCCGCATTCCTGAGCCACTTCCAGCGCGGCACCGTCCTCAGACGTGTCTTCCAGTCGGCCAGGGATCCCATGATGCCGGCGAGCGGGATCCTCCGGTAGAGCGACGCGTTCCGGATCGCGACGGTCGCCTGGTTGGCGAGGATGTTGAAGATCTCCAGCTTGTCCTCCGACAGGAAGTAGGGTTGCCGGCTCTCGAGGCTCAGCATGCCGAGACATCCTTCCTCGTCCTTCAGAGGGAGGGCGACGAAGGTCTTCATGCCGCTCCGCTGGAAGTACCTCCGGAACTTCTCCTTCGTCTCCTCGCGCTCCGCCTCGATCTCCCCGTCCAGCTCCGAGATGTAGAGGCCCCGTCCGCCCATGTGGGCCCAGAGGAGGATCTCCTCCAGCTCGCGGATCCGGGGATCCTTCCGATCGACGTCGAGCTGGCCCGAGACGGCCTGAACCGCGGCCCGCTGTCCCTCGGCCATGAGGATCGCGCACCGGTCGCTCGGCGCGATCGCGTCGGCCCGGTTGACGATGGTGATCAGCACGCGGTCGAGGTCCAGGGTGCTGGTGATCTCGCGGCTGATGTCCAGCAGGGCATCGAGCTCCTTGGCCTTCTTCTCCGCCGCGAACAGGTTGGCGTTGCGAAGCGCGCGCGCCGCCTCGCGGGCAAGCTCCTCGAGGAAGTCGCGATCGTCATCCGTGAAGGGGCGCTCGCCGGGCGGTCGCACCACCTCGACCGCACCGAGCGAATCATCGTTGACCTTCAGGGGGGCGCAGAGAACCGAGCCCGCCCGTTCCGGGCCGTAGGCGTCGCGGAGCGCGTCGGCCCATTCGGAGTCCGCGACCAAGGGCACGAGGACGGGCGCGCCCCCGTGACACGCGATCCAGGCCGGCCCACCGTCCCGCCCCAAAGGGGCGACCTCCGCTTCGCCTCCGCCGCTCTGAAAGGCGCAGTCGAGGCTCTCCGCGTCCCCGCCGGGAAACCAGAGGCGGCAGAGGGGCGCCTCCATGATGAGGGACACGCGGTCGGCGATCGAGGCCAGGACCGAATCGCGCTCGAGGCTGGCGTGGAAGACCTGCGAGACGTCGTAGAGCTGGGTCAGGCGCGTGACGACGGCCATCTGCCTCTCGCGCTCCGCCAGCGCCCGGGCGGCCGCGGCGGCGGCCGCGGACGCCACCGGGACGCAGGCCGCCAGGAAGCCACGCTGCTCCTCGAGCTTCTCCGGGGGAGAGGGGATCTCCCGGACCGCCTCCAGGATCCCGATCCGGTTGTCGTCGATCGCGAAGGGCGCGCAGAAGATCTCCCGCGCGCGGGACCTCTGCCGGGCGTCGAGATGCTGCAGCATGGTCTCGCGGAGCTCGCGAGCCCTCCTCACGACCGGGCCGCTCCGGCCGACGACCTCGCGGAGCAGGTCGCCCCTGCGGCCCGCCCCGTCCGCCGAGGGGGAGAACGGCTCCGGAGGCTCGAATACCTCCGGCGTGAAACGCTTCGCCGCCCGGTCGAAGATCCACACCGCCGTCCAGTCGGCCTCGAGGGCGTCGAGCGCCGCGGAGGCGAGCCGTCGGTAGAGCTCCCCGGGGTGCTCCGCCGCCAACAGCGAGCGGACCAGGCTCAGCGTCGGGTCCTGTTCCCCGTCCATCCCGCGGTTCCCCCGCCTCGTCGATCCCGACCCGAACGACGGCCGGCTGGCGCCGCCCGGCGCCGGCCACGGGCCCGGTCGAGCCGTCATCCCGCCTGCGTACGGAAAGGTGCCTTGAGATCGAGCTTTTGGTGGTTAAATACTAGCAGAGGGGATCGCGCGAAGGCAACGACCGAGCGGGAGCAGCGACGGACGGGCCGGAGCGTCGCGCGTCGACGTTCGCGCCCGTCCGGGAGGCATCGGCTGGATGCAGATCAGGGAGAGGATCGTGGGGGACGTCACCATCCTGGATCTCGCCGGGCCGCTGACGTTCGGCGAGGGTGAGACGGCGTTCCGCCGCCACATTTCGAGGTTGATCGGGGACAAGAAGCGCGCCATCCTTCTGAACCTCGAGAAGGTGGAGTTTTTGGACAGCTCGGGCGTCGGGGCGCTGGTGCAGTACCTCACGAGCATCGCGCGCTCGGGCGGCAAGCTGAAGGCCCTCCGCGCCGGCCCGATGGTCGTCAAGGTCCTGAAGATCACCGGCGTCCACAATCTGATCGAGTTCTACGACGACGAGAGGAAGGCGGTCGCTTCCTTCTAGGGACGGTGGGGGGGAGTCTCCCCCGCCGGGTCGGGAAGGGCGTCCGCCACGATCTCCATCACGTGGCGGACCTCGACCGGCCGCGCGTCGTAACCCTTCTGGGCCTTCAGGCCGTCCTCGAGCATCGACACGCAGAAGGGGCAGGAGACCGCCAGGGTGCGGGCGCCGGTCTGCATGACCTCGGCGGCGCGGTTCCAGGAGACGCGCGGCTCCATCTCCTCCAGCCACATGTTCCCGCCGCCGGCGCCGCAGCAGAAGCTGTTCTCGCGGCTGCGGGGCATCTCCACCAGGCGGCCGCCGCTCTTCCGGACCAGATCGCGCTGGGCGTCGTACTGGCCGTTGTACCGCCCGTAGAAGCAGGAATCGTGGTAGGTCACGGCGCCGATGTCCCGGCCTCCCGGGAGGCCCTGCCGGCGGACCAGACCCCGGACGAAGTCCTCGGCGCTGCGGACCTCGAAGGGCAGCCGCCCGTTCCACTCCTCGGGCAGGAAGTCGACGTAGTCCTTCCGGAACATCTGGTAGCAGTGGGGGTTGGCGACGATGAGCGTCTTGAACTCGTGCCGGGAGAACAGCCCCAGGTTGGTCCGGGCCCCGGTCTGGAAGAGGAGCTCGTTGCCCATCCGGCGGTAGTTCTCGCCGCAGCAGACCTCCTCCTCGCCGATGATGCGGTAGTCCACCCCGTAGTGGGCCAGGACCTTCAGGATCGCGCGGGTGGTCCGGAGGCTGCGGTCGTCGTAGAGGCCCCAGCAGCCGACCCAGAACAGCACCTCGAAGCGCTCTCCGGGCGCGGCGATCCGCGCGCCGTCCAGCTTCCCGACCGTCTCCGACTTGCGCTGCGGCCCGTACCCCCACGGGTCGCCCGCCTGCTCCACGTTCAGGAACACCTTCTGGATCTCCTGGCCGATCCTCCCCTCGTCCAGGACCTTGTAGCGCCTCATGTTCAGCAGCATCGACAGGTGGTCGATGTTGACCGGGCAGGCGGCGACGCATCCCATGCAGGCGGTGCACTCCCAGAGGATCCGGTCGCTGATCACGTGGTCGATCAGCGGCTGCTTCTCCACAGGCCCATCGCCGCCGGGGCGGCCGGCCTCCTGCCAGGCCTGCCGTGCCAGCCCGGCCTGTCGGCCGGGAGGCACCTTGCCCATGGCGTGGTACTTGAGGTCGACGATGAACTCCTTCGGGTTGAGGAGCTTGCCGGTGGCGTAGGCCGGGCACGCCTCCTGGCACCGGCCGCACTCGATGCAGGTGACCAGGTCGAGGCGGTCCTTCCAGGTGAAGTGCTCCAGCGCGTTGAAGCCGTACGCCTCGCCTTTCCGCTCGTCGGGCACCGCCTCCAGGTCCATGTAGTCCATCTTCTGGTGATCGCCCAGCTGCTGCGTCACCGCGTTCACGGGGGCACTTAGGATGTGGAAGTGCTTGGAGGTCGGCACGTAGGCCAGGAAGGAGAAGGCCACCATCAAGTGGAGGTAGCCGGAGTAGGTCCCCGGCAGGCCGGGCAGCGCGCGCTCCATCACGTGGGTCAGCGCGATGACCGCGATCAGCGCCAGCACGACGGCCGACTCCCTGCTGTGGTAGGTGAGGTAGGAGGGCCGGATCACGTACCGGCGGTAGGCGAGGATGACAATCCCCAGGAGGATCGCGGCGGCGAAGGCGTCGACGAGGTGCCGGAGGACGGCGAGCCCGCCGGTGAGGAACCCATCGCCGCCGACCGCGAGCCTGACGATCAGGTCGAGCGTGGAGACCGAGAACGCCAGAAACCCCCAGAAGACCAGCGCGTGCGCCCAGCCGGCGGTCAGGCGCTTGCGCACCTTGGTCTGGCCGAGCACCTCCGAGAAGAAGATCCGGACGCGGCTCACGATCCGGTCGGAGCGGCACTCGGGCCGGCCCGCGCGAACGAAGCGGATCTTGTGCCGGAGGAGGCGCGCGAAGACCGCGAGCGCGCCGAGCAGGTAGGCGGCGACCACCAGACGCACGACATCGTGACCGGACATCTCGGCTCCTCGTCTGGCGCCCTCCAGGATCGAGCGGCCCGCGGGGACGCCGCGGGGCGAGCGGCCGGATGTATTGTCTTTGGGAACGACGCGCAGGACAACAGGGCGGCCCGAAAAACCGGGCCCGGCGTCGGATCCGGCCCGGCCCCCGGCGGCGAGCGGCGATTTGTCATGGGGATCGTGTCTGTGATAGAAGGCGAATCGTCTGCGGATAAGGCCGGTCCGAGCGGCGGTCGAGGCCTCGACGGAACGCGACGCTCCGCCTGGACGGCAGGAGACGCCAAGGGGAGGCTTGACGATGCCGAGAATCGGACCGAAGGCGGTGGTGCTCATAGGGATCGGCCTGACGATGTTGCTTCCGGCCTGCAGGGGCCGGGCGGGCGCGATCGCGGAACGCCCGGCGCAGCTCGAGACGGACGATGAGAAGACGCTTTACGCCCTCGGGGTGTCCATGGGGGGCAGTCTCACGACCCTCGCCCTGGACGCGTCGGAGGTCGAGATCGTCAAGCAAGGTCTAGGCGACGCCGCGAGCGGCGCCACCCCTCGCGTCGACATGGACGTCTACGGCCCCCGCATCCGCCAGCTGGCGGATGCGCGGACGGCCCTCAGGGCGGAGGAGGAGAAGGAGAGGTCGAGACTCTTCCTCGAGCAGGCCACGCGGGAAGAGGGCGCCGTGACCGCGCCCTCCGGGCTCATCTTCGTGGAGATCGCCGAGGGGACCGGAGCCTCCCCTCAGCCGAGCGACACCGTTCGGGTGCACTACCGCGGCACCCTGGCCGACGGCACCGAATTCGACAGCTCCTACGAGCGCGGTCAGCCGGCGCAGCTCCCGCTGCAGAACGTGATCCCGTGCTGGACGGAAGGCCTGCAGATCATGAGAGAAGGCGGCAAGGCCAGGCTCATCTGCCCCTCGTCCATCGCCTACGGTGACGCGGGCCGGCCGCCCGTCATCCCTCCCGGAGCGACCCTCGTCTTCGAGGTCGAACTGCTCGAGGTGAACCCCCAATCGGCCGGGTCGCGGCGGGTCGGCGGGGCGCTCGAGGGCCGCTCGGCCCCGCGGGATCCTCCGGTTCGGGGCGGGCGGGGGAGGCCGGGCGGGGCCGGGGACCGCCTTCGGGGCCTAGGCCCGCCGCGCGCCCCCGTTGATGATCCCCTCGACCCGGGCAACCTGCTCGATGGCGCCGGAGACCAGGATGGTGTCCTCCGCCTGGAGGACGAGGCCGGCACCGGGCGCGTGGATGATGTCGCCTTCCCGGACGACCGCCAGCACGAGCGCTCCCGTGGCCTCGCGGATGCCGGCGTCGCGGAGCCGCCGCCCCACGAGGGGCGAGTCGGCGGGGATCTCGAGGAACTCCACCCGCAGGGAATCGAGGGTGCGGTGCACGTCCGAGAGCTGCAGGGGTGCGAAGTCCTCCCGCCGGAAGATCTCGTAGCGCCGGCCGCGGGCCCGTCCGACCTGGCGCTCCACTTCCTGCTTCGGGAAGTTCAGCCGCCTCAGGATCCGCGCGATGAACTCGGTCCCGGCCTCGAACGTCTCGTGGACGACCTCGTCGGCGCCGTCGAGGTAGAACTGCTCGTCCTCGGTGCCGCGCCGGCTGCGGGCCAGGATGAAGAGACCCGGGTTCATCCGCCGCGCCCGCTTGATGACGGCCCGCTCCAGGACGGCGTCGGGGAGCGTCACGATGAGGAAGCGTGCGCGGTCGACCCCCACGCGGCGCATCAGGCCCTCGCTGCTCGCGTCCCCGTACTGGACCGGGTGAGCGTGCCGCCGGCACTCGCGAACGAGGGTCGGATCGATCTCCAACGCCAGGAAAGGCACCTTGTTGGCCAGCAGCACCTCGCCGAGGGCGCGGCCGACCGTGCCGTACCCCAATACGACGACGTGATTGGAGAGGGCCGGCGGCGCCTCTCCCGGGTCGAGCCCGGCCGTCGATCGGGCCACGCGGTCGAGGCCGGGGAGCAGGCCTCCGGTCGCCCGTGCCGCCGCGCCCGCGAGGCGCGGGCTCGCCTGGATGAGCAGCGGCGCCATCATCATGGAGATGACCGACGCGGCGATCGCCAGCTTGTAGATCTCCTCGCCGATCAGGCTCTCGCGCAGCCCCATCAGCGCGATCAGGAAGGAGAACTCTCCCACCTGAGCGAGGTTGAGCCCCACCTGCAGCGACACGGGAGCCGGGAAGCCGAATCCGGCCACCGCCATCGAGGTGATCACCGTCTTGCCGACCAGGATGATGCCGACGAGGACCAGCACCGAGGGCCAGGCGGACGCGACGTAGCGCGGGTCGAGGAGCATCCCCATGGCGACGAAGAAGACCCCGGAGAAGACGTCCCGGAACGGCACGATGTCCGCGGTGATCTGGTGCGCGTACTCGGTGCCGCCCAGGATGAGGCCGGCCAGAAACGCCCCGAGAGCGTACGAGACGCCGAGCAGATGACTGATCCAGGCCATCCCGAGGCAGATGGCCAGCGTGACCAGCAGGAACAGCTCCTGACTCCGCCCCGAAGCGACGAGGTGCAGGAAGCGCGGCATCAGGTAGCGACTCAGGATGAAGGTCAGCGCCAGCAGCAGCGTGGCGCGGGACACGGCCCCGGCGACGTTGAGGGCGATTCCCGCCGCGGTCCCGCCGCGGATGCTCAGCAGGATCATCATCGGCACGACGGCCAGATCCTGGAGGATCAGGATCGCCACGGTCAGGCGCCCGGGCAGGGTGTCGAGCGATCCCTGCCGCATCAGGCTCTTGAGGACGACGGTCGTGCTGCTGAGGGCGACGATGCAGCCGAGGAACAGCGCCGTGCGGATCGACCAGCCGAGGAGGAGACCCGCGAGGAGCGCCGCCAGGATCGTCAGGAAGATCTGCGCGAGGCCGCCTCCGAGGGCGACACGGCGGATGCGGAGAAAGTAGCGGGTGTCGAACTCCAGGCCAAGGGTGAACATCAGCAGGACGACGCCGATCTCCGCCAGGGTCGACACCGTGTCGCTCTGGCGGAGCGACCCGAGAACGTGCGGGCCCAGCAGGACCCCGGACAGGAGGTATCCGACGACGGGCGGCAGGCGGAGCTTGGTCAGGACGAACAGGACGACACAGGCGACGGCGAGAAGGTAGACGAGCGGGCCGATGAGGTCGACCTGAGGATGCACGGGCTCGCCCCTCCGGAGGCACGATCACGATGATAGCGCCGGGCCGCTGTCCGATCCCGCGGCGATCAGCTCTTCTTCTTGAACTGCTGCTCCTCGGTGGAGCCGGGCAGTGCGCCCACCGACGTATCGCCGCCGGAGATGAGCTCCATGACACGGTCGAAGTATCCCGTGCCGACGAACTTCTGGTGGGTGGTGGCCATGTAGCCGTAGTCCTTCTCGTGCTCGAATTCCTCGGCCTGGAACTCCGCGTAGGCCGACATGCCGTTCTGCTTGTAGGAGCGCGCCAGATTGAACATCCCGAGGTTGAGGGAGTGGAAGCCGGCCAGTGTGACGAACTGGAACTTGTATCCCATGGCCCCCAGCTCCCGCTGGAAGTTGGCGATGCTCGTATCGTCCAGTCTCCCCTTCCAGTTGAACGACGGCGAGCAGTTGTAGCTGAGCAGCTTGCCGGGGTATTTGGCGTGCACCCCCTCGGCGAACTTCTTGGCCTCCTTGAGGTCGGGCTTGGAGGTCTCGCACCAGATCATGTCGGCGTAGGGCGCGTAGGCGAGGCCCCGCTCGATGGCCATCTCGATGCCGCCCTTCACCCGAAAGAAGCCCTCCGACGTCCGCTCGCCGGTCATGAACTCCCGGTCGCGCTCGTCGATGTCGCTGGTGAGCAGGTGGGCGCCGTTGGCATCGGTCCGGGCGATGAGGATGACCGGAGTGCCCGAGATATCGGCGGCCAGCCGGGCGGCGATCAGCTTCTGCGTGAACTCCCGCGTCGGCACGAGCACCTTGCCGCCCATGTGCCCGCACTTCTTGGCGGAGGCGAGCTGGTCCTCGAAGTGGACCCCCGCCGCGCCGGCCTCGATCATGGCCTTCATCAGCTCGAAGCAGTTGAGCGGGCCGCCGAATCCGGCCTCCCCGTCGGCGACGATGGGCGCGAACCAATACGGCCCATCCTCGCGACCGTCGAGCACCTGGATCTCGTCGGCGCGGCGCAGCGCGTTGTTAATCTTGCGGACCACCGCCGGGACGCTGTTGCAGGGGTACAGGCTCTGGTCGGGATACATCTTGTCGGCCAGGTTGGCGTCGGCGGCGACCTGCCAGCCGCTCACGTAGATCACCTTCAGCCCGGCCTCCACCTGCTGCACGGCCATGTTGCCGGTGAGGGCGCCCAGGGCGGGCAGGAAGTCCTGGGAATGCAGCAGGTGCCACAGACGCAAGGCTCCGTGCTTGGCGAACGTGTACTCGACCTTCAGCGTGCCGCGGAACCGCAGCATCTCCTCCACCGTGTAGGGCCGCTCGATGCCGGCCCAGCGCTCGTCCGTCGCCCACTGCTCCTTCAGGTAGGCGATGCGCTCGGGGCTGATCCGGTGGCTCGCGATGAGCTTCTCCAGCTCGATGGCGCGCTGCTCGATGCTCAACATGGTTCGTCCCTCCCCTCGACAGTCCCCCCGTCACTCCAACTGCTGGTACGCCCGTAGCGTCAGGAACTCCTCGAACTCGTCATCGGCCACGATCTCGTGGAGCAGACGCGCCGCCTGGTCGTACTTGCCGGCCCGGTAGCGCTGCTCGCCGAGCCGCCGCCGCAGCGCGGCCGTCTCCTCGTCGAGGACCTGGCGGAACAGGTCCAGGGTCACCCTCCGGCCGTCATCGAGGGAGCCCTTCGGGTGATGGATCCATTGCCAGATCTGGGCCCGGGAGATCTCCGCGGTCGCCGCGTCCTCCATGAGGTTGTACAGAGGCACGCAGCCGTTCCCGCGCAACCAGGACTCCAGGTACTGCACGCCGACACGGACGTTGGTCCGGAGCCCGTCCTCCGTGATGCCGCCCTCGGGCACTCTCAGGAGGTCCTCCGCCGTGATCGTCACGTCCTCGCGCAGCCGATGGATCTGGTTCGGCTCCGGCATGTGACGGTCGAACTCCTCCCGGGCCACCGCGACCAGCCCGGGATGCGCCACCCAGGTGCCGTCGTGTCCATCGCGGGCCTCGCGCTGCTTGTCCGCGCGCACCTTGGCCAGAGCCTCTTCGCTGGCCGCCGGGTCGTCCTTGATGGGGATCTGTGCGGCCATCCCGCCGATGGCATGCGCGCCGCGACGGTGACAGGTCTTGATGGCCAGCAGCGAGTAGCTGTGCATGCAGTGCACCGTCATGGTGACCTTGGCCCGGTCCGGGAAGATGAACTCGGGGCGCCGACCCAGGCGCTTGATCATGCTGAAGATGTAGTCCCACCGGCCGCAGTTCAACCCCGCGGCATGCTCGCGCAGCTCGTGGAGGATCTCGTCCATCTCGAACGCGGCGGGGATCGTCTCGATGAGGATGGTGGCCTTGATCGTGCCCCGGGGGATCCCCAGCCCCTCCTGCGCGGCCACGAAGACGTCGTTCCACAGCCGTGCCTCGAGATGGCCCTCCAGCTTGGGCAGGTAGAAGTACGGCCCGGTCGCTTTCTCCATCAGCCGCCGCGCGTTGTGGAAGAGGTACAGCCCGAAGTCGAAGATCCCTCCCGCGATCCGCCGGCCGTCCACCAGGACGTGCTTCTCGTCGAGGTGCCAGCCGCGGGGACGCACCATCAGGACGGCCGTTCTCTCCTTGAGCCGGTACTCCTTGCCCTCGGGGGACGTGAAGCGAATGTCGCCGTCGACGGCGTCGCGAAGGTTGATCTGCCCCTGGATCGTGCCCTCCCAGGTGGGGGAGTGCGAGTCCTCGAAATCGGCCATGTAGACGCTCGCGCCGGAGTTGAGCGCGTTGATGATCATCTTCCGATCCACGGGGCCGGTGATCTCGACGCGCCGGTCCTGAAGATCGTCGGGCACCGGGTCGATCCGCCAGTCCGCCTCCCGGACGGCCCGGGTCTCGGGCAGGAAGTCCGGCAGCCGCCCCGCGTGCAGCTCCTCTTGCCGCAGCTCCCGCCGGGCCAGAAGCTCGCCCCGCCGGCGCCGGAAGGCGCGATCCAGACCGGCCACGAACGCCAGCGCCTCCGGCGTCAGAATCGCCTCGAAAGCCGGCGTGAGCGGGCCCGTGACCCGGACACCCTCGGTGCTTCTCGCCATGTGAGCCTCCCCGTTGGCCTCCGTTCCCGATCTCCGTCCCCAGGACGCATACTAGTGCAGAATACGATCCGGCGGGTACCGGGTGTGCTCCCCGCACCCCCGTCAGCCTCGGTCTCGCGGATGAAGGTCCCGGCTCTGGGCCCAGGTGCGCGCCGACGCGGGGGTTCGAGACGGCCGGGGACCGCCATTCGAGCCTGGGGCGCCGTGCCCAGCCGTTCTCAGGACCCGCGCGCGCCCCGCGTCACGGGGAGCGCGTGGAGTTCCCCAGCTTTACCCGCCTCGACTCTGCTGGCTCCCGTCGCGCCGGGTTCCGTTAGACTTCCCTCAACGTTCCTCTCTCTCAGGAGGCGGCTATGCGCACGATGCTGTGTCTCCTGGTGTCTATCGGGATGTGCCTGGCCATCCATCAAGCCTACGCAGTGCCGTGTCAGGGCCCCTTCCTCGCCGGACCGGCCGCGATCTCCATCCCCTCGGGCGCCGATCAACCGGTGCAATCCAGAATCCCGAAAGCTGCCTGGAACGGCGCGGGGTATGGGGTCGCGGTCAGGGGAAACGTCGACGGGAAAACCGACATCTATTTTTCTCTCGTCGATGCCGCCGGCGGACTCGTGACCGGTCCGGTTCTCGTCGCGGATACTCCCGTCGATACGGACGGATACGCAAGGTTCGTGTGGACCGGGCGGGAGTATGGGGTCGCGTGGAGCGATCGGGATGCCGTGCGCTTCATGCGCGTCAACGCCGCGGGAGCGCCGGTTGGAACCGAGACGATCCTGGCCCAGGATTCCTTCGAGACCTCTCTCGACTCCCTGACCTGGACAGGGGCGAGTACGCGCTCACCTGGGAGGATTTCCGCCACGGGAACTTCGAAATATTCTTCACCCGCCTGGACGCCTCGGGTGTCCCGGTCGGGGGAGAGGTCCGCATCACGAATGAGCCGGCGGATTCGTACCTGTCGTACCTCGCCTGGACCGGCACCGGCTACGGCCTCGTCTGGGTGGATGAGCGTCGTGGTGCGGCCAAGGTCTTCTTTTTGAGCTTGGATGAACAGGGAAGCCCGATCGGGGACGCCCGCAACCTGACGAACAGCCGAGAGTATGCCGGCGATCTGGTTCTGCGCTCGACGGGGAGCGGATTCGGTCTGGCCTGGACTGAGTACGACTTCGACACGGGAGCCACGGTGCTCTATGTCGGAGCCCTAGGCTCCGACGGTACGATGACGTTGGGACCGACCACCATCGCCGCGTCGGACAGAGGCATGACGCATACCTTCGCCTGGACCGGCTTCGAATTCGGCCTGGCCTGGGACGTCTATGAGACGCCCCGGTGGAGAACACGGTTCGCACGGGTGAGCGCGGCGGCGGAAGTTCTGGACGGGCCCCTGCCGGTCGAGGACAGCCTGTTTTCCATGGACCCATCCGCGGCCTGGACCGGAGACGGATTCGGCATCTTCTCCGGCGATGGGGGGGCCAAATAATATATCACCGTATCAGGTGTTCGTGCGTCGATACGAACGACAGCGACGGTGATGGTGTCCTCGCCTGCCAGGATTGCGACGATTCGCGCGCCGACGTGTATCCCGGCGCGTCCGAGACATGCGATGGGATCGATCAGGATTGCGACGGCGCGGTCGACGAGGATCTCGGCTTCAGCACTTGCGGCGTCGGCGCCTGCACGCGGGCCGTCTTCAACTGCATCGACGGAGCGCTCCAGACCTGCGAGCCGGGAGAACCGGCTCAGGAGATCTGCGATGGTGTGGACAACGACTGCGACGGCATCGTGGACGGAATGCCCGACTGCGTGGCGACCTGCGAGTCTCCGGATCTCCATGGCAACGAGACCCTCGTTTCGGGTCCGGAACCGCCGGAGGCCTGGGGGGTCGATCTGACCTGGACCGGCACGGGATATGGCGTGCTCTGGAGAAACAGAGATATCGGCTCGGCGGACTATGGACTTCATTTCACGCCGCTCGATGCAGGTGGCACTCCGTCGGGGGCCGATCTCCTCGTGACCGCCAGCTCCGTTTTCGCGGCACCGGTCCTCGTCTGGACCGGGCAGGAGCACGGCCTCGCGTGGGACGACGGTAACGAGATTCAGTTCGCGCGCCTCGATGCGATGGGGAACCGTCTCGCGCCGAACATCCGGGTGACCTTCGATCCGGCGACCTCGGCCTATCCGGACATGATCTGGACCGGCGCCGAATACGCCCTGACCTGGGAAGAGATGCGGGACGGGAACGTGGAGGTCTACTTCATCCGTCTCGATTCGGGCGGCACCAGGATCGGCGATGAAATGCGTGTCACCGAGGCGTCCGGCGATTCCTTTTTCCCCATCCTCGCCTGGAGCGGAACGGTCTACGGCGTCACCTGGATGGACAGCCGTGACGGTTTCTACCGTGTCTACTTCGTGACGCTCGATTCCCAAGGCAAGCCTGTGGGCCCGGTGACCCGCCTGTCGAACGGCCAGTTCGACGATTATCCGACCCGCATTCTGTGGACGGGAGGCGATTTCGCCGTGTTCTGGACGAGTGAAGATGGGGTTCGTTCCCAGGTGTTTCTCAGCCGCCTCGATTCCTCAGGAACGCGAATCGCCCCCGACGTCCTGCTGACAGATGGGGAGGGGTCCATCTCGGTTGATGATGTGGCCTGGGTCGGGCCACAGTACGGCTATATCCTGAACGAGTGGGTGGGCGACGCGACACGGCAGACACTCGTCCGCTCGACCACCACGGGTGTTCCGATCGGATCCCCCCTGGAGATCAATGCGGTGCGGCACGTGGTTCGTATGCGCTTGCGGTGGAACGGGCAGGGATTCGCCATCGCCTACACCGCGGGGATCGATTCCAGCTCGTCTCACGACGTCTTCTGGCAGTCGATCGGCTGCGGCTGCACGGACGAAGACGGAGATGGCGCCACCCTGTGCCGCGATTGCAATGATGCGGATCCGTCCATCTACCCGACCGCGCCCGAGGGGTGCAACGGGGTGGACGACAACTGCAATGGCCTCGTCGACGAGGATCCCGCCGGCCTCGACTCGGATGATGATTCTGTGCCGAACGCCTGTGACAACTGCCGCTTCGCCTTCAACCCGTCGCAGGTCGACACCGACGCCGACGGCACCGGCGACGCCTGCGACAACTGCCCGCTCGACGCCAATCCGGACCAGATCGACTCGGACGGCGATGGGGTGGGTGACGTTTGCGACAATTGTCCATTCTGCTGCGGCGACGGTGTCCTCGACCCCGGAGAGGAGTGCGACGATGAGGCCACACCTACGGGGTGTGCCGACGGTGAGATCTGCTTCCGGTGTGCCTGCGGGACGTGCGGGAACGGGGTCCTCGACCCGGGGGAGGAGTGCGATGCCACCGCCACCCCCAGCGGATGCGCCGAGGGGGAGATCTGCCGCACCTGTGGCTGTGGGACCTGTGGCAACGGGATCATTGACCCCGGCGAGGAGTGCGATCAGGAGGCTGCCCTTACGGGTTGCAATTCAGGAGAGGTCTGCCGCAACTGCGCCTGTGGGACGTGTGCGAACGGCACCGTCGAGGCGGGCGAGGAGTGCGACCCCGCCGCCATCCCCACCGAGTGTGCCGAGGGGCTGATCTGCAGCGGCATCTGCGTCTGCACGACCTGCGGGGACGGCCAGCTCGACCCGGGCGAGGAGTGCGACCCGGCAGGCACCCCGACGTGCCCTCCCGGCCAGATGTGCAGGGCCAACTGTGTCTGTGTGGGCCCCCAGCCCGGGGCGGGGCCGGGAAATTGCGGGAACGGTGTCATCGATGTCGGCGAGCGGTGCGACTTCAAGGCCGTCCCCAACGGCTGTGCCGAAGGAGAGGTCTGCGGAAGCTGCTGCAGCGTTTGTGGCCAGGAGGCCCTGGCGACCTGCGGCAACGGGGTCATCGACAAAGGCGAGATGTGTGACCCGGCGGCCAGTCCCGACGGCTGCCCCGAGGGGCAGCTCTGCTTCAGCCAGTGCTGCTGTGCCTCGCCGGGCGGAGGCATTCCCGTGCCCGTCTGCGGCGACGGCGTCCTCGATGCGGGCGAGCAGTGCGACGACGGGAACAACGCCGACGGGGACTGCTGCTCGAGCACCTGCCAGTTCGAGGACCTCGGGACGCTGACCTGCGGTGTGGGGGAGTGCACGAACACGGTACCGGTCTGCGCGAACGGGGT
>JBHIBC010000017.1:0-42201 GCA_046758905.1 Acidobacteriota bacterium
GCCGGGATCCTCCGCCGGATCCAGAACACCTGCTTCTCGGAGTACCCGCCGGAGATGGTCCGCAGAATGTCGAGGACGGACGGCCCTCTCCCCGAGGAGATCCCGCGGGATCCGGCCAGGCGGCAGAAATTCCTGAAGACCGAGGAGACCGTCGAGAGGGGCCTGTTCTACCCCTCCCTGCTCGAGGACCTCCTGCCGTCCTTCGAGGCGATCCTCCGCCCGGGAGCCCGCTTTCTCGACCTCGGCAGCGGGGACGGGCGGGTGGTGTTCCTCGCGGCGCTGCTCGGCGCCGACGCCACCGGCATCGAGTACGATCGCCGGCTTCACCGCATCGCCCGCAGGTCGCGCGCGCGCCTGGAGGAGATCCTCGACACCGACCGGGCGGTGCTGCGACGCGGCGATTTCTTCGACGAGGACCTCGGCCGCTACGACGTCCTGTTCTACTTCGCGCGGGGCAGCTTCGGCGAGGATCGTCTCCTGGAGAAGATCCGCGACGAGATGCGCCCGGACGCCACGCTGCTGATCTCCTTCCCCTCCGGGCCGCCGTCCGGCCTGTCGCTGATCGCGCGCTACGGCGACGTCCACGCCTACCGACTCGCCCGGCCGTAGGCCTCCAGCGCGTCGAGCGCCTCCGCCGCTGCCTTCAGGAGCGGCTCCGCGGAGATGGGGGCGCCGACGGCCTGACGCATCCAGGCGTCAGGGGTCAGCGACCCGATGCGGCACAGCCGCTCGAACTCCGGCCCCATGTCCCTGTCCCTCCTGAGATGCCGCTCGACCTGGAAGGCGATCAGGTGCCCGAGCGGGTAGTCGGGCGTGTAGAGCCCGTAGCTCACCATGTGCGAGTAGACCGCCAGCAGCGGCACGTCCCTCCCGCCGAGCAGATCGGCGAAGTGGCGGTTCCAGACGTCCCCGGCGATCCCGACGACCGCCTCCCGGAACTCCTCCGGCGTCGCCTCGGGGTGGTCATAGAGCCAGCGCCACGCGGCCATGTCGACCAGCGCCACCCCGGCGATCTCGCGCGTCGCCCAGAAGGTCTCGAGCGCGCGCAGCCTCTCCGCCCCGGGGTCCTCGCCGACCAGCCCCAGAAGCTCGAGATCGCGGCCCTGGAAGACGAAGGCCAAGGCTTCGGTGAACGCCGTGTTCGGCACGCCGCTCAGGAGCGTGTGGTCGATGCGATTGAGAGAGAAGATCTGCTCGACGTTATGGCCCAGCTCATGCACCGCGATGTTGTACCCCTTGTAGTCCATCCCCGTCCCGCCCACGCGGGTCCTGAGGTGGGCGCTGTCGTCGCGCCGCGCCGCGCCGAGCGCGTGCCCGGCGCCGCGCGACGGGTCGACCACGATCCGCCGGGCGAGGAAGCGGGCCTGCTTCCCGCTGAAGCCCAGCGACCTGAGGATCCGCGGGATGTCCCGCGCGAAGGCCTCGGCGCTCGGGTAGCGGCCGCGCGTCCGCCGGTCGAGCTCCGCCTCCTCGTAGCGGCCGCGGGGCCTGAAGCCGACGTACCAGATGTCGAACGGCTCCAGGTCGCGCCCCAGCCGCTTCTCGATGAGGCGCGCCACGCGCGCCGACAGCGGCGACCGGAGGATCGACTCCAGCAGCGCCCGCACCTCGGTTTCCGGGATCTCCCGGTGGACGTTGAACCGCCGGTCGATCAGGGTGGGCTCGTCCGGGTGATACGGGTCGGCCAGGCGGACAGCGCGGAAGACCGCCAGCCACCGCTCGTAACGCGTGTCCGGCTCGCGCTCCGACCGCGCCTCGGCGGTCGCGCCCGCCGGCGGCGCGGCGTCCTCGACCGGGGAGACCGCGACCGCGTTGGTGGACGGGGTCCAGTCGAGCAGCGGGTTGTCGATCACCGCCTCCGGGATCTCCTGCCGGACGATCCGCTCCATCACCGTGCGGATCATCCGCTGCTTCGGCAGGCCCTGCGGGTCGGCGTAGCGCGCCTTCAGCTCGTCCCTGAGGCCCCAGTGGCTGATCAGCCTGAGGCCCTCGGGGAACAGCCTCTCCCCCTTCCCGGTCAGCAGGTGGTGCATGTAGATGTTGTAGTCGTTGATGTAGGCGTCGGCCGCCACGTAGGCGGCGTTGATCCTGCGGTTCACCTCGCCCGGCACACGCGTCGAGAACCGCTGGGCCAGCCGGACCTCGGCCCACCGGCGCCGCGTCCAGCCGCGGCCCTCCTTCAGCCGCTCCTCCAGAGTGGTCAGGGGAAAGTTCAGCAGCACCACGAACGCCAGCTTGCCGCGGAACAGGTCGTCCGACAGGTGGGCGGTCGGTTCGTAGTCGGCGAGGCGCCGGTCGATCGGCAGCATCGGCCCGATGTCGAGGTCGACCCCACGCCGCAGGTCGCGCACCAGCGACAGCATGTACCCGTCGATCCGCTCCAGCGCGAACTCGAGCCGCCGGAACGTGGCATCCAGCGTCTCGCCGCGCGGCAGGAACTCGGAGCGGAGGAACGCGCCGAGGCTCTCCGCGTCGCCGTCCTCCGCCCGCCAGTATCGCAGGACCTGGTCCACGCCGCGCTCGATCCGCCCGGCCTCCCCGGCCGGGTGGGAGGCGCGCAGATCGCGCTTCGCCGCCGCGGCCGCCACCCGGAACGCCGGGTCGGCGCCGACCCCGCGGGGAGCCGACGACGGCTCCACGGCCCGCTTCGTGCCCGCCGCGCGGGCCGAACCCGCGGCCATCCCCAGCAGGAGACAGATGAGGGCCGCGTACGGGAAGACCCCCGCCTGCGGCAGCAGGCGCGCGGAAAGCTCCACCTGCATCTCGTTGTGAAGGACCATCATGGCGACCGCCCTCGCATCGATCCGTCGGGCCCCGGCGCCGACCCGCGGTCGGGTCCGCGGACGGGCGGCGTCTGGGGCTTCGCCGGTGTGGACTGTTCTTCGCTGACCGCAGACCATACCATGGAACGCGATCGGCGGGAGCCGCTCCCACCCGCTCCGGTGGCTGCCTCGTTGGAAGTTGTAAGATGGCCCGATCGCGGACCGGGCCGCGGCGCCAAGGGACGATCCTGGGGTCGCGCGGTGCCGGCGGGAGGCGGAATCGATGAGCCATGAGAGGACGGACACCGGGACCGTGGAGGATCGCCTCAGAAGACTCGAGAAGCGCGCGCGGCTGACGACTATCGGCCTCCTCGTCGCGCTGGCTCTGGCGGCGGCCGGCCTGGCGATGGGGCGGGTTGCGCGCGCGTTCGGGACGATCGAGGCCGGAGAGGTCCGGGCCCGCGTGGTGCGGGCGGAGAAGGTCGTGATCCACGACCTCGACCTCGTGGACCGGGTGCTGCTGACGGCCACGGACGACGGAGCCGGGATCGCTCTTTACGACCTGCAGCACAGACAGCGCGGCACCTTCGCGATGACGACGATCGGGCCGATCTTCACTCTGCGGGACGAGAGCGGAAAGACCCGCGTGCGGCTGTACAGCGAGGGAGAGCAGTCGGCGCTCGTCCTCGGCGATGCCGGCGGCAGGGCCCGCGTCGCCCTGGCGGCGGTCAGGAACGGGCCCAGCTTCACCCTCACCGACCCCGACGGCGATCCGCGCGTCCGCATCGACGTCCTCGGCGACGGCCCCACCCTCCGGCTCACCGGCGCGAGCGGCGAGACGCTGTTCGAGAGACCCTGACCTCCGCGACGAGCGGCCGGCCGGTCTCCCAGCGGCCGCGTCTTTGGAGACCGAGAGCCAAGGAAAGAAGACCCCTACCGGGAGAGGAGGCCGATGTGCCGCCGGCACGCCATCCCCTCCGGCTCCTGCGGCGAGCCAGGATCTGAAGCTCCGCGATTTCGACGATCCCTCCCTGACGATTCGGACGGTCACCCTCCACGAGGCCTCTTTCAGCGGAGGGGATCTGCCACCCTGGATCTCCGGCCGGCCGGGCCCGGTGAAGAGGTCAAGGTTCCGGTGGCGGCGACCGACGGCGACTCCCTGCCCACGAGCAACACCCTGTTTTTCTCATCCCGCGGAGCATCCGGTGTCGTTTTCCGGCTGAGCAGAGGCCGCGTGGCCGTGGCGGATGCGGGTCCTGCCCCACTCCCGCCTCGAAACGCTCACCGATATCGGCGGGTGGGCGTAGATCTGGCGTCCCCAACGGGATTTGAACCCGTGTTGCCGCCTTGAAAGGGCGGTGTCCTAGGCCGGACTAGACGATGGGGACGACCGCGTCCGGCGGCGGGCGGGAGCCGGGCCGCCGCGCCGGACGGGCGGACCCGTATCGTATCCCAAAGGCGGGTGATCCTGGAGAGCCGTTTGGCGGCGGAGGGTTCGCCGGCCGTGCGCGTCCCGGGCTAGCCCAAAGCCTCCCGCAGCCACGCATAGCGCGGGTCGGTGAGCTGGCGCAGGTCGTCCCGCACCAGGTTCAGCCCCACCACGCAGAAGTCGAAGGAGTCCGCCAGCGCGGCGAACAGCGGCGCCTCCCCCTCGAACGGGACGGCGCGGTACTCGGAGACGATCCGGTAGGACCGCTTCCCCTCCGCGGACCAGTCGACGTAGACCCCGCGAAGCCGCGTGGACGCGTGACGCGCGACCCACTCCGGGAACATGCCGAGGAAGAACAGGGTGAAGTCCCCGATGTGCCGGCGGATCTCCCGTTCCGGGAGCAGTATCGGCTGCCGGGACGAGCGCTCGGCCTCCAGGAGCATCTCCCCGACGTCCTCGAGGGGCCGTCCCGCCGCGTCCCGGAGCCGCCGGATCTCGTCCACGTGCACGAAGCGGACCAGGACGTCGCTCACGTAGGTCGCGAGCTCGGGGCGGCCCAGGCCGAGCACGCCGGCGATGTTCTTGCGGCACAGCGTGCCGAACAGAAGGCGGAGGGGATGCTGTTCCGAGATCCGCGCCATCGTACCGTCCCCCCGGGTGCATCCGCCCGGCCGGGCCGCTGCTCATTTTACCGGCTGCTCGGGCCTCGGACCAGAGCCGCCCCCCTTCGTCCCTTTCCCTCCGGCCTACCGCTTCGCCCGCACTGGATCCCCATCCCCCATGCCGGCGATACAATGCCGGCCCACGGAGCATAATGCCGCGGCTCGACGGGACGTCCCCGGCGGCCGCCGGCCGGCGCGTCACGCCCGGGCCGGCCCCTTGCGATCGGGAGACCGACCGTGTTCCAGGTCGAGAGTCTGGTCAAGCGCTACGGCGATCTGCGCGCCGTCGACGGGATCTCCTTCGAGGTCCGCAAGGGGGAGATCTACGGCCTGCTGGGGCCGAACGGCGCCGGCAAGACGACCACCATGTCGATGATGTCGGGGCTGCTGCTGCCCGACGAGGGTCGGGTGCGCTTCGACGGCATCGACCTCCGGGCCGATCCGATCGGGGTCAAGCGGCAGCTCGGCGTCGTGCCCCAGGAGACGGCGCTGTACGAGAACCTGTCCGCGCGCGAGAACCTCCGCTTCTGGGGCGGCCTGTACGGCCTGAGCGGCGGCGCCCTGGCCGGAGCCGTCGACAGGGTGCTCGAGCAGGTCGGGCTGACCTCGCGGGCCGGCGACCCCGTCAAGACGTATTCCGGCGGGATGAAGCGCCGGCTGAACCTGGCGCTCGGCCTGGTCCACTCTCCCCGCGCCGTCCTCCTGGACGAGCCGACCGTCGGGATCGACCCGCAGGCGCGGATCAACGTCCTGGACGTCGTGCGCGCGGTCGCGAGCTCCGGCACCACCGTGCTCTACACCACCCACTACCTCGAGGAGGCTGAGAGCCTGTGCGACCGGATCGGCATCATGGATCACGGCCGCATCCTGGCCGAGGGGACCCTCGACGAGCTCAAGCGCCGGGCCGGCGAGACGGAGGTGGTTACCATCCGCGGGACGTTCGACGAGTCGAAGGCCCGCGACCGGCTGCAGGGGGTGGACGGGGCCCGGGTCATCTCCTCCGAGCCGGGCAAGCTGGTCCTGTCGACGGCGGGAGCGGAACGCGGGGCGGTCGCGCTGCTGTCGAGGGTCCTCTCCGGCGATCTCGAGATCGACGCGGTGTCGATCCAGCCCCCCTCCCTGAGCGGCCTGTTCATCAAGCTCACCGGCCGGGAGCTGCGCGACTGATGCGCTGCCTCGCGAGGATGGTGGCGAAGGATCTCCTGCGCCGCCGGCGATCTCCCCTCGGCATCGCCGTGGTCCTGTCCTTTCCGGTGGTCTTCTCGCTGATGCTCGCGGTGACCTTCGGCTCCGGAGGGGACGAGGCGGTCCGCATCCACGTGCTCGTCGAGAACCGCGACGACGACTTCGCGGGCGGGATGCTGATGTCCGCGCTGAGGTCCGACGAGGTGGCGGAGCACTTCGACGTCGAGGCCGTCGGCGAGGAGGGGGTGCGGCTCATGGAAGAGGGGAAGGCCTCGGCCCTCCTGCGCATCCCGGAGGGCTTCTCGCGTGACCTCGTCGAGGGCGACCCAACGTCGCTGAGCCTGGTGCGCAACCCGGCGCAGGGGATCAAGCCGGAGATCGCCGAGCAGCTCGCCAGCATCCTGGTCGAGGTGCTGAACTCCGGCTCCCGGGTCCTGCGCGAGCCGCTCCGGGAGATCGCCGCCCTCGAGGGCGGCGACGGCGGGATCGCGATCAGCGACGAGGCGCTGACCTCGATCGTCCTCGCGATCAAGCACACCCTGGAGGGCGCGGACACGTACCTCTTCCCGCCGGCGATCACCCTGGACAGCGGCGCGCTCGAGGCGGAGCAGGGGGACGACTCCGGGGGCGGGCCCGGCGCGAGGGCGATCTTCCTGATCATCCTCCCCGGGGTGTCGGTCTACGCGCTCTTCCTGGTCGGGGACCTGGCGATGAGGGACGTCCTGACCGAGGCGGCCGGCGGGACGCTGCGGCGCCAGCTCGCGGGCCCGATCGGCACCGGGACACTGATCCTCGCGAAGGCGCTGTACACCATCTGCCTGGCCCTCGTCAGCCTGGCGATCCTGTCCGCCATCGGGTGGGCCCTCTCCGAGGGCGAGGTGGATCTCGCCGGGTTCGCGGTCCTGTCGCTCGCGCTGGTCCTGGCCGTGACGGGCGTGGCCGCGACCCTGTACGGCGCCGCGCGGAACGAGCGTCGCGGATCCGCCATCGCCGGGGTGCTGTACCTCTTCCTCGCCTTCGCGGGCGGCAGCTTCGTCAAGCTCGAATCGCTGCCCCGGTCGGTGCGCGCCGTGGCGCCGCTCTCGCCGTTTTACTGGGGCACCTCCGGCTACAGGGCGCTCCTGGAGCAGGGGGCCGGCCTCACCGACGTCCTGCCGAACGCGGGGCTCCTCGCGGGCGTCGGTGTCGTCTCCCTGGCGCTCGGGTCGGCTCTCCTGGGGCGGTTCGTCCGCGGAGGGCGGGCGGCATGAGGCCGATCCTCCTGCTGGCCCTCAACGACCTCCGCTTGACCGCGCGCGATCGCGCCTCGCTCGTCTGGATGCTGATCATGCCGGTCGCCCTCATGTGGTTCTTCGGGCAGATGGACGGGGCGGGGTCGGGACCGCCCCGGGCGACCCTCACGGTGATTGACCGTGACGGCGGGTGGCTGGCCCGCGCGTTGCTGGAGGAGCTCCGGGACGAGCAGATCCGCCTCCGCGAGATCTCCCCCGAGGCGGAGGCCGGGCACGGCGAGGGCGACCGGGTGCGGACTCTGGTGATCCCCGAGGGGTTCACGGAGAAGGCGCTGGCGGGAGAGCGGCAGACGCTGCGCCTCGAGAGGGACCCGGGCGCGAGCGAGGAGTTCACGCTGGCCGCCGAGACGCACCTCATCCGCTCGATCGTCAGCATCCTGGGGCGCCTGATCGAGATGAGCTTCAACCCCTCCCTCCCCGGGGCGCGGAGCGGCCTGGCGGCGGTCGACCAGTTCCGAAGACTCGGCGAGCGCGAGCCGCTGGTGCGCCTCGACGTGTCCACCGCCGGCCGGGGACGCCCGGTGCCGCGCGGCTTCGCGCAGAGCGTCCCCGGCATGCTCACCATGACGGTCCTGATGATGACGGTGATCTACGGCGGCGTCTTCCTGACGCTCGAGAAAAGGGAGCGGATGCTCAGCCGTCAGGGGACCCTGCCGATCGGCCGGGCGCAGCTCTTCCTCGGCAAGCTCCTAGGCCGGCTGCTGATGGCCGGCCTGCAGGCCGTCGTGCTCGTCGGGGCGGGCCGCTACCTTTTCGGCCTCTCCTTCGGCCGCTCCCCGGCCGGCCTGGCGCTTCTCCTGGCCTCCTACGCGGCGGCCGTGGCCGGACTCGCCACCATGCTGGGGGCTTTGCTCAGGACGACCGAGCAGGCTTCCGCCCTCGGCTGGATGCTCAGTATGGTGCTGGCCGCGATGGGAGGCTGCTGGTGGCCGAGCGAGGTCATGCCTCGCTGGCTCTGGACCGCCGCCCACGCCCTGCCTACCGCCTGGGCGATGGACGCCTTCCACGCGCTCATCTCGTTCGGGCTCGGTCTGCAGGCGGTCCTGCTCCCGAGCGCCGTGCTCTTCGGGTTCGGGGCGCTGTTCGCGGCCGTCGGCTGCCGCTACCTGAGGACGGCGTGAGGGGCGAGCGAACGCGCCTCCCGGGCTCCGTCTCAGGGGCAGGGCGATGAGGGCGCGGGCCGGGCTGAACCGGCGCCGTCGAGGCCGAAGCTCCCCTCCCCGCAGCCGTTCCTCCCGCTGACCAGATAGAGGAGAAGCTCCCCGGCCGACGGCAGGTCGCCGTCGACCAGGGTGAGTCCGGGCGTGCCGGACTCAAGGCAGGAGAGCGCAGCGGGGTCGAGCGGCAGGCCCGCCACATCGGACCCCCTGTAGACGTTGTGCGCCTCGGCGAGCGGGGCGGCGTCCCACGCGAGCGTCGCCCTGTCCGCGGCGATCAGCAGGGATCCGGCCGGCACCGGCCCGGGCGCGCTCAGCAGCGTCGGGTCGGTCGGGGCGCAGTCGCACGGGTCGCCCGCCCCGTCGCCGTCGGCATCGGCTTGCGGCGGGTTGGGGGTGGTCGGGCAATTGTCGGCGACGTCGGGCAGGCCGTCCCCGTCGGCGTCCGGGAAGCCCTCCAGCACGCGCACAGACACGTCGTCCAGGCCGGCCTCCGCCAGGCTCCCGCCGCCCACGTCGTTGGCGATGAACCGGAAGCGAGTGGTCGCGGTCGGAGCGCCGAACTCGATCAGGCGGTACTGCACCGTGCTCCAGATCTCGTCCCCCTCGATGTCCGACTGCATCCGGATCCACGCGGCGCCGCCGTCGAACGACACGTCGACCTCGAGAGGATCCTCGTTCGGGCAAGCCCCGAGGTGGTTGGACCACCATTGATTGAACTGGAGCACCGGGAAGACCGCGCCCGACAGGTCGATGACGGGAGAGACCAGGGTGGTGTGGCCCGAGTCAACGTCGTTCTCCCCCAGCGAGCTCGGGTTGGTCCCCTGACCGGTGACGAAGCAGAGGGTGCCCCCGGGGGTGGTGCAGGTCTCCGGCTGCACGAAGGTGCCGTTGATCTCGGTCCCGAGCGGGTCGACCCGGACCCAGATGCCCGTGGTGGCCGTGTCCGCGCCCCCCAGCGACCAGCCGCGATCGATCTCGAAGTCGTCCGAGAACACCTCGGCGAGGCCGCCGGCCACGATGAAGTTCCGGCGCGTCCTGCCGGAGGGGCCCCCGGGGCCCTCGACGGTCAGCGTCACGGTGTAGATCCCGGGCGTGGTGTAAGTATGCGCGGGCGCCGGCTCCGTGGAGGTGGCACCGTCGCCGAAGTCCCACAGCCATGCCGTCGGGTCGGCCAGAGTCAGGTCGCGGAACCGGACCGTGAACGGCACATCGCCGGCCACCAGGTCGGCCGCGAAGTCGGCCACCACCGGGTTGCCGGGCAGCGTCGTGTCCTGCGCGCCGAGCCCTTCCGTCTCCTCGCTGAAGAACCGAACCCAGCGCTTGCGGAACTGCGAGATCTTCTGCAGGTCGGTCGGGATCGGCTCGGCCGTCCCCGGGGGGATCACCAGGATGAACGCGGTCCTGACGGTGTGGTCCTCCTGCGTGGCGTCCGGGACGCGCGGGCCGTTGTGATCGATGATGTCCCAGATGGTGAACTCGCGCCGCGTGCCGCCGACGACGACTCCGGGCTCTGGCTGCGAAGAATCGGTGCGCCCCCCGGTGCCCGTCGGGTTCCTGATGAGAAAGATCGTGTTGGTGATCTCGGTGGGGAGCCGGAAGCCGAAGAGGTACTCGTCGAGCTGGCTGTAATGACGGAAGGACTCCACGCTGGTGAACGTGCCGGGCGGATCCTCGACCCAGGCGTTCCCCTCCATCACCGAGGCCTCCGTGTGCATGAAGAAGGACCAGTGGGCGTTGCCCCGCCCCAGGATGTCTCCGATCCGCGGCTCGACCGTGACGAACGCGCCCACCATGTGCATCGACTCCTGGCCGAGGATCTCGGGGCCGGTCGGCTTCGCGGCGAAGAACGGGATGCGGCTGTCGGGACGCTTGCCGTATTCGGGAAGGTCGTTCATGTTCAGCATGCCGCGCAGGCGCTGGGTCGGCAGCCCGAAGTTGGGGGCGATGTTGAAGATCGAGTCGCCGATGCCGAGGACGTCGTTCCTCACCGGCTGGTAGAACGCGAACCCGCCCTCCGGCTGTACCTCGCAGGGGTAGTTGGTCGCGGCGAACACCACGACCTGGTCGTAGTCATCGGCGTGGCTCAGGTAGAAGCGCTGAACGATGCCGATCGTGTCGGTCACGCCGCCCGAGACGAGCGTCCCGTCATCCACGATGACGGCGATGTTCCCGACGTCGAAATCGCCGGCCGCGGCCTCCGCGACGCGCTCCGCGCTCGCCCCCGGCGCCCCGTGGCGCTCGAGCAGCACGGCCTGCAGGCCGGGCCCGGTCCCGCAGATCGCCCCGGCCGGCGACCGGAGCTCCTCGGAGGAAGCCGCGAGGACGCCGCCCGCCGGCACGAGGGCGCAGAGGAGAAGGATCGCCGCGAGGGAAGGTAGAGGGGCGGGGCGGGCGATCGCCGGGGGTCGCGAGCGCATAAGCCTCGCTTTATACGCCGCCCGCGACCCATCGTCAACATCAATTCGCGCGAGAAGCCGAGAAGCGGGAGTGGTGAGCCGTGCAGGACTCGAACCTGCGACCCTCTGCTTAAAAGGCAGATGCTCTACCGCCTGAGCTAACGGCCCGTCAGGAGTCGCTGAAGATGCTACCACGCCCGGGCACGATATCAAGGGGCGGCGACGGCGTCGTCGAGCCTCACGCCCGCCGGGGGCGGCCCTCCTCGACGGCCGGCCGGGTGCGCCCGGCACCGAGTGGTGGTCCGTGCACTTCGATCAGTCGCCCATCAGGTTCCCGAACACGCCCAACATCGAGCCCTCGCCCTTCTTGGAGCCGCCCAGGCGCGGCGCGTGCGCGATGATCCGGTCGGCGAGGCGCGAGAAGGGCAGGCTCTGCATCCAGACGGTGCCGGTGCCCTGCATGGTGGCCAGGAAGAATCCCTCGCCGCCGAAGAACATCGATTTCAGGCTCCCCGCCCGCTCGATCGAGTAGGACAGCCCGCTCGTGAAGGCGACGATGCATCCGGTGTCGATCAGGAGCTTCTCGCCCTGCAGGCGCCGCTCCACGATGGTGCCTCCGGCGTGGACGAAGACCATCCCGTCGCCCGTCAGCTTCTGCAGGATGAAGCCCTCGCCCCCGAAAAAACCGGCGCCCAGGCGCCTGGTGAAGGCGATGCTGACCTGGGTCCCCTTGGCCGCCGCGAGAAAGGCGTCCTTCTGGCAGTAGATCAGGTGGTCGAGCTTCGCCATGTCGAGGGGGACGATCTTGCCCGGGTAGGGCGAGGCGAAGCTGACCCGGCGCTTCCCGTGGGCGACATTGGTGAAGTGCGTCATGAAGATCGATTCGCCGACAAGCGCCCTCTTGCCGGCTCCGAGCAGCTTCTCCATGATCCCGGCCCCCGGCTTCGAGCCGTCTCCCATGACGGCCTCGTAGCTGATCCCCTCGTCCATGTAGTTCATCGCCCCGGCCTCGGCGACCACCGTCTCGCCGGGATCGAGCTCGACCTCCACCATCTGCAGGTCGTCCCCGATGATCTTGTAGTCCACCTCGTGACACCGCATCGTCCACGCTCCTCCCTGAATCTGCCGGACAACACCTTGTCCGCTTGAAGATCGGGGGCCGCCGACCGATCGCCGGCCCCGAGCAGCTCGAGCGCCGCGCTACCGCGGGCGGGTCCCGCCTCCCCGATTGCCCTCCCGCCGGCCGGTGTGCGAGTATGGCGCCACACTCGGGAGACGGGGGCAGGAGAAACAATGAAGTGGGCCATGCCCACCTACGTCTCCGTCGTCCGCGGAACACACAAGCGCCACGAGGCGATCCGTGAGCTCGGCACGCGTTACGAACTGCCGCGGAAGATCGCGCAGGAAGTCTGAAGCGAGTCTCGCTGCTCCCGTCCCGGGTGCGCTCGCCGGCCGGCGCGGCCCACGGGACGCTCCGGCCGCCGTCTTCATCGGGCCGACTCCCGCACCCGGCGGGCGAGCTCCTCGCCGGTGGCAAACCACACGCCCTCGAAGCTCCGGATCCAGGTCAGGAACCGGTCGAGCATCCTCCGGGGCGCCGGCCGGCCGATGAACTGCGGGTGAAGGGTCAGGTTGAAGTAGGCGCCCTCCTCGTAGATCGCCTCGAACTGCTCCTTCCAGATCGACTCGACCGCGGCGGCGGAGACGATCGGCTTGTCCCAAGATTCCTCCTCGAACCAGAAGTGGGCCGCGTCGTCGAGCACCCAGGAGACCGGGAGCTCGACCAGGCCGGCGTGCTCCGCGTGCACGTACGGCAGGTCGGAGTCCATCAGGTTGCTGGAGTAGAGGAACTCCTCCCGCGCGACCAGGTCCAGGGTCGAGCCGCTGATCGACCACGCTGGGGCTCGGTATCCGACCGGACGCCTGCCCGCGATCCGCTTGAGGACCTCGATGCTGTCGCGCAGCCGGCGCTCCTCCTCCCCCGGATCCAGAGAGGACGGCGGAACGTGCAGCACCCCGTGAGCCCCGATCTCGTGCCCCCCTTCCACGATCGCGCGGACCGCGTCCGGATGCTTCCGCGCCACCCAAGAGGGAACGAAAAAGGTTGCCCGCACTTCGTGCTTCCGGAGTAAGCTCAGGATCTTCTTGAGACCCTGGCGGGGGCCGTAGCGGCCCTGTGAGAGCGGCCCGGGCCGCCCCTCCTGCGTCTCCGGGACGTCCCACCAGAGGGTCTCGGCGTCGAAGTCGATCCCCAACGTGACGGCGGCGACCGTCCCCTCCGGCCACGGTCGCGCCCGGCGTCCCTCGGCCGCCGTCGGCCCCGCGCCCCCGCCTGCCAACGACGCCAGGCACAGCGCGAGGAGCAATGGTGGAGCGGCCGGGCGGCGGGATCGCACCGGCCTGGGGCTCGCGGGCGGGACTGCGCGGCGCGACGTCATGCGCGGATTCTACTCCCGACCCGTCCCGCGCTCCCGGTGGATGTCAGGCGGCTTCCTTGAGGGCGGAGATCAGGTCGAGGACCCCCTTCTTGCCGTCCGAGAAGAGCATCAGCGTCCTATCGGAGGCGAACAGCGGGTTCGGGATGCCGGCGAAGCCCGGGCTGAGGCTGCGTTTCAGCACCACGACGGTGCGCGCCTTATCCACGTCCAGGATCGGCATCCCGGCGATCGGGCTCTTGGGGTCGGTCCGGGCGAGCGGGTTGACCACGTCGTTGGCGCCGATGACCAGGACGAGGTCGGTCTGTTCGAACGACGAGTTGATCTCGTCCATCTCCTTCAGCTTGTCGTACGGGATGTCGGCCTCGGCGAGCAGCACGTTCATGTGGCCGGGCATGCGGCCGGCAACCGGATGGATCCCGAACTCCACGTCGGCGCCGCGCGACTCCAGCAACCTGGAGAGGTCCTTCACCGCATGCTGCGCCTGAGAGACCGCCATCCCGTAGCCCGGGACGATGACCACCCGGCGCGCGTCCTCCATGATCATCGCGACCTCCTCCGCCGACGCCGCTTTGACCTTCCCGGCGTAGACCGCGTCCGTCTCCGACCGGGTGGCCACTTCGGCCCCCACCCCCCCGAACAGGACGTTGCCCAGCGACCGGTTCATCGCCTTGCACATGATCCGCGTCAGGATGATCCCGGAGGCGCCGACGAGCGAGCCGGAGATGATCAGGACGTTGTTGCCGAGGACGAACCCGGTGGCGCACGCGGCCAGCCCGGAGTAGGAGTTGAGCAGGGTGATGACGACCGGCATGTCGGCGCCGCCGATCGGCAGGACGCTCAGCAGCCCCAGCACCGAGGCGACCGCCACGACCCCGCCGTAAACCCCCAGCTCGGCCGGGTCCACGACCAGCCAGCCGCCCAGGCCGAGCGCCGCCAGCACCAGGACGGCGTTGATCGCCTGGTGGGCCGGGAGCTGGACCGGCCTCGCCGGCAGCAACCCCTGCAGCTTGCCGAACGCCACCAGGCTTCCCCAAAAGGTCACGGCCCCGATCAGCCCGGAGGCGACCGTGGCCACCGTGAACCGCGCGTCGGGAGCCGGGCCCGTGCCGACCGCCTCGATCAGCGCCGCGCCGGCCACCAGCGCCGAGGCGACGCCCCCGAAGCCGTTCAGCAGAGCCACCATCTGCGGCATCGCCGTCATCTGGACGGTCAGGGCGAGCAGAACCCCGACGGCCGCGCCGATCGCCAGCCCGGCCAGGATCAAGGTGTAGCTGATGATCCCGCGGTCGGCCAGCGTCACCACGATGGCGATGAGCATGCCGGCGGCGCCCATCAGGTTGGCGCGCACCGCGGTGCGCGGGCTGGCGAGACCCTTGAGGCCCAGAATGAACAGGGTCGCGGCGAGCAGATAGGCCAGGTTGATGAGGGCTTGGCTCAACGGGAGAGACCTCTGCGGCTCACTTCCTCTTGAACATCTCGAGCATGCGGTGAGTGACCAGGAATCCGCCGACCACGTTGATGGTGGCGACCGCGATGGCGACGACGCCCAGCACGGCGGTGAGGGTCGTGTACCGCGTGCCGGCCGCCAGGATCGCCCCCACCACCGTGATCCCGGAGATGGCGTTCGACCCCGACATGAGCGGCGTGTGCAGCGTGGGTGGCACCTTGGTGATCACCTCGAAGCCGACCCACATCGCCAGAACGAAGATCGTCAGCGACAGGACGAGACCTTCCATCATCCCTCCCCGCGCGCGCCGGAGGCCACCGGCACGGCGCCGAGCATCTCGCGGATCCGGGGGTGGACGACCTCCCCTCCGCGCGCGACCAGCGTCTCGCGCAGGATCTCATCATCCCCGTCGAGCGCGATGGCCCCCTCTTTGCAGATGTGCAGCAGGAAGGTCGAGAGGTTCTTCGAGAACATCTGGCTGGCGTGGTACGGGGCGGCGGACGGCAGGTTGGTGGGCCCGAGGATCGTCACCCCGTGCGCCTCCACCGCCCGGTCGGCTTTGGTCAGCTCGCAGTTTCCTCCCCGCTCCGCCGCCAGGTCGACGATCACCGAGCCGGGCCGCATGGCGGCCACCATGTCGCCGGTCACCAGCACCGGCGACCTGCGCCCCGGCACGGCGGCCGTGGTGATGACCACGTCGCTCTGGGAGACTACCCGGGCCATCACCTCCCGCTGCCGCCGGTAGAACGACTCGTCCTGCGCCCGGGCGTACCCGCCCTCGTCCTCCGAGTCGGCCGGAGCCAGCGGCAGCTCGACGAACCTGGCGCCGAGGCTCTCGACCTGCTCCTTGACGGCCGGGCGGACATCGTACGCCTCGACCACCGCGCCGAGCCGACGGGCGGTGGCGATCGCCTGCAGCCCGGCGACGCCGGCGCCGATGATGAGGATCCTAGCCGGGGCGAGCGTCCCCGCGGCGGTCATCATCAGGGGGAACAACCGCGGGAGCCGGTCGGCGGCGAGCAGGACCGCCTTGTACCCGGCCACGGTCGCCATCGAGGAGAGCACGTCCATGCCCTGCGCCCGGGTGATCCGGGGCATCAGCTCGAGCGCGAACGCCGCGACCCCGGCGGCCGCGATCTCCTTGACCGCACCCGGGTCGGACAGGGGGTCGAGCATGCCGATCACGATCTGGCCGGCGCGCAGGAGCTCGAGGTCGGCTCGCCCGGCGTCGCGGTTGGCGCCGAGCCCGCGCACCTGGAGGACCACGTCGGCCCCCCGGAAGACCTCCTCTCGGCCCGCCGCGAGGCGCGCGCCCCTGTCCGCGTAATCCGGATCGGGATACCCGGCGGCGGCGCCCGCGCCCGGCTCGACCAGGACCTCCATGCCGGCCCTGCCGAGCGGGGGCAGGCCGGACGGCACGAGGGCGACCCGGCGCTCGCCGGGATAGGTCTCTTTCGGTACGCCGAGGATCATCGCGCTCCTCTCAGAGGACCCTGATGTCGCATAAGGGCGGCGATTCTACACGATCGGAAGATGCCCGACAACGGCGCAGGCGGCGCGACCCGGCCGGCCGCTTCCCGAGCCGGGTCGTGGGCCTCTCGATCCGGCGCGACGGCCGCGGAGCGTCCCGCGGGCGCTTCCTCAAGCAAGCGCCCGCATTGCCGGGCATCAGATCGCGCGAGGTCTGGGCCCGGGCCGGGCACTCTCCCCCCCCCCCGCGACGATCCCGCTTGCCATCGGCCCTCGACCGGGCGATCCTACCTCCCGCGCCGCACAGGCCGGGGCGGACAGGGGATGATCGACATGGCGATCGGCGGACGGGGGGCCGGGGTCGCGAAGGCCGCGGCCCCCTTCGGTGGACGAGGTGCGATTCGGACGGCCCTCGCCTGCGCGCTCGCCTGGGCCGCCGCCATGGCCTGCTCGTCCGACGAGGTCGATTTCAACCCGCTGTCCCCGGCGGGCCAGCCCCGCGAGGTGGCGGTGACCCTGACCCAGTGCGACTGCGACACCTGTCGCCTCACGCTCTCCAACCCCGAGGACGGATCGATATTCTTCAACTCCACCGACCCGCCCGTCGGCGTCGCTCTCACCGCCTCCTCCTGCTATGACGGCGAGGCCGTCCGGGTGAGCCTCGAGTGCGGCAACTGCTCGACTGGGTCGGCGTGCACCGCTTCGGTGGCGGTGCAGGCCGGCGGAGTGGCGCTGATCGGCGGGCCAGCCACGTGCACCACACAGCCGGAGCCGGGGGCGGACTGCCAGTTTCAGGCCTCCCTCGACGTCGATCCCGCCGCCCCGACGGTCAGCTGCTTCCCCTGACCGCGCCTCCCCCGCTCAGCCGATCTTGAGGGCTCCGGCCGCGACATCCGAAGCTACCTCGCGGCGCCGGGCGGGGAGCCAGTGCGCGAGGCGGCTCCCGGGCCGGAGGATGGTCCTCTCCCGCTGCGGCCCCACGGAGATGATCCCAACCTCGCACCCGACCATCGCCTCGACGCGCGACACGTAGTCCCGGGCGGCGCGGGGCAGGTCCTCGTATCGGGTCGCGCCGGAGGTGTCCTCCATCCAGCCCGGCAGGACCTCGTAGACCGGGCGGCAGGCGCGCAGGACCGAGGGGTCGGAGGGCAGCGCCTCGATCCGGCGCCCGCCGTGCTCGTAGGCCACGCAGACGGGTATCTCCGCGAAGCCGTCGAGCACGTCGAACAGCGTCAGCGCCAGAGTCTCGACCTGGTTGATGGTCACCGAGTAGCGCGCGACCACGGCGTCGAGCCAGCCGCACCGGCGTGGCCGGCCGGTGGTGCTGCCGTACTCTCTGCCGCGCTCGCGGATCCGGTCGCCGCGGGAGTCCGTCTGCTCCGTGGGGAACGGCCCCTCCCCCACGCGGGTGGAGTAGGCCTTAAGGACGCCGATGACGCCGTCGACGCGGATCGGGCTGATCCCCAGTCCGGTGCAGGCGCCGCCGGCGGTCGCCGAGGAAGAGGTGACGTAAGGATAGGAGCCGTGGTCGAGGTCGAGGAGCGTCCCCTGGGCCCCCTCGCACAGGATCACGGCGCCGGAGTCGAGCCGGTCATTGAGCAGACGCGCCGTGTCGGTGACGAACGGTGCCAGGGCCTCGCCCTGCCGCAGGCACTCCGCGGCTACCTCGGCGGGGTCCGGGTTGAGCTCCGCCGGGAGCCGATCGCCCCAAGCGCGGCGGACCATCTCCGCCAGCCGCCGCACCTTGCCCGGGAGGGTCGCTTCGTCCCCGAGGTCGGCGACCCGCAGGCCGTAGCGCCCGGCCTTGCTCTCATAGGTCGGCCCCACGCCGAGCCGGGTGGTGCCGATCTTCCCCCTCCGGGCAGCGTCCTCGCGGGCGATGTCGCTGGCCCGTTGGTAGGGCAGGATGAGATGGGCGCGGTCGCTGACCTTCAGGTTGTCGTGGACCCGTACCCCCGCCTGCCTCAACGCGGCGATCTCGCCCAGCAGCGAGGCCGGATCGATCACCACGCCGTTGCCGATGACGCAGAGGACGCCGTCGCGCAGGATCCCCGAGGGGACGTGGTGCAGCGCCATCCGCCGTCCGGCGGCGCAGATCGTGTGTCCGGCATTGGGGCCGCCGCCGTAACGCGCCACGATGTCGACGCGCTCGGTCAGCAGGTCCACGATCTTGCCCTTGCCCTCGTCGCCCCACTGGCAGCCGACGACGACGAAGCCCGACATACCGACCCCCCGGCTCTGAAGAACAGATCTGGCAAAGGGAAGACCGCGGCAGGGCTCCTTTGCCGCGCCATGTTAGCAGGAAACGGAGCCGGCGGGAAGAGCCGCGGGCGAGGGGCGCGGGGCCGGAGGGGGACTAGCCGGAGAGGGCTTGCTCGACGCGGAACAGAAGCGACTCCTTGATCTGGTCCTTGTCGACGAAGCCGGCGACGCCGGAGGCCTGCAGGAAGTCGAGCACGTCCTTCTTGAAGACGCCGCTCATGATCAGGATCGGCGTCTCCTTGATGCGATCGGTCCTCTTGATCTCCCGCAGGACGTCGAAGCCGGTCATCTTCGGCATCAGCAGATCCAGCAGGATCAGGTCGGGGTGCTCCTTCTGCACCAGATCGAGGGCCATGGCGCCGTCCTCGGCCTCCACCACCTGGTAGCCGGCCGAGACAAGCACCCGCGTCGCCACCCTGCGGACCGTCGCGGTGTCGTCGGCGACCAGGACCTTCTTCTTGTGCTCGGTCCTCTCGAACGACCCGGCGCTGGACGACGACTTCACCTCGTCCTGCACCAGGTCGATCCGGACCACCTCCTGGCAGTTGCTGCACAGGTACTTGATGACCCGCGAGTGACCGTCGATCTCACGCAGGCGGATCTCGGTCTTGCAGTTCGGGCAGCGGACGACCAAGCCGGACTCCCTCGGAACCCCGTCGCCCGGGCACAGATCCCGGGCTCCCCGGTCCGTCGCCTCAAAAGTAGGTCCCTGGATGGGCCCGCGCAACACCAGATGCGTTACGAGTTCGTAGCCCACTTGGAGCCGCTCCCGACCCTGTGCTAAGCTGCGCGCCGTCAATGGGTTCGCCACAGGTAGCGTCCATCACCCTGAACGGTGAGGCTCTGCGGCTCGACGAGGTCGCGGCCGTGGCGCGCGGCGGGGTCCACGTGGGGCTCGCCGCGGGGGCGGTCCGCGGAGTCGAGAGGTCCCACGCCGTCGTCCAGAGGATCCTCAAGACGGGGCGGCGGGTCTACGGGGTCAACACGGGGTTCGGCCACCTCAAGGACATCCCGATCCCCGACGACCGGCTGGAGGAGCTCCAGCTCAACCTGATCCACAGCCACTGCGCGGGCGTCGGCGCGCCTCTCCCGCCGGAGGTCGTCCGGACGATGATGCTCCTGCGGGCCCACGTGCTGGCGCGGGGCTACTCCGGGGTTCGCCCGGTCGTGATCGAGACCCTTCTCGGCCACCTCAATGCCGACCTGCTGCCGGTCATCCCGGAGAAAGGCTCGGTGGGCGCGAGCGGCGACCTCGCGCCCCTGTCCCACCTGACGCTGGCCCTGCTGGGCGAGGGTGAGGTCACGCTGCGCGGCGAGAGGATGCCGGCTTCCGGGGCGCTGCGGGCAGCCGGGATCGAGCCCCTGCGCCTCGGGCCCAAGGAGGGGCTCGCCCTCATCAACGGGACGCAGATGACCACCGCCGTCGGGCTGCTCGCCCTGCTGGAGGCGGAGGCGGTGGCGACGGCGGCCGACATCGCCGGTGCCTGCAGCGTGGAGGCGCTCAGGGGCAGCCACCGGCCCTTCCAGGAGCGGATCCAGAAGCTGCGACCGCACCCCGGCCAGGCCGCCTGCGCCGCGAACATGCGCGTGCTCCTGGCCGACAGCGAGATCGAGCGCTCGCACGCGGCGTGCGGACGCGTGCAGGACGCCTACTCGCTGCGCTGCATCCCGCAGGTCCACGGGGCGGCGCGCGACGTGGTGCGCTTCGTGCGGACCGTCCTGGAGACCGAGGTGAACTCGGTCACCGACAACCCGCTCGTCTTCCCCGAGGAGGATGACCTGGTCTCGGGCGGCAATTTCCACGCCGAGTCGCCCGCCCTGGCGCTCGACGCCCTGGCGATCGCGGCGGCCGAGATCGCCTCGATCTCCGAGAGGCGGATCGAGCGCCTCATGAACCCGTCCCTGAGCGGCCTTCCGCCGTTCCTCACCCGCAACCCAGGGGTGAACTCGGGACTGATGATGGCCCACGTCACGGCCGCGTCCTTGGTCTCGGAGAACAAGGTCCTGTGCCATCCCGCGGGTGTCGATTCGATCTCCACCGAAGCGGCACAGGAGGACCACGTGTCGATGGGCCCCATCGCCGCGCGCAAGGCGCGGCAGGTGGTGGAGCACGCGCGCCTGGTCGTGGCGATCGAGACGCTCGCCGCCTGCCAGGCCCTCGATCTCGGCGGCGGCCGCCCGGGGCGCGGGGTGGAGGCGGCCAAGAGGGCGGTCCGCGAGGTCGTCCCGTTCATGGAGGCGGACCGCGTCCTTGACGCCGACATCGCGAAGCTCGACCGCCTGCTGCGTGAGGGGACGCTGCCGCGCGCCGTCGCCTCCGTCTGCGGAGCGCTGCGATGAGCGGACGGGCCGCGGCGGCGCCGCGCGCGGTGCGCGCCCCGCGGGGGACGGCGCTGTCCTGCAAGGGGTGGATCCAGGAGGCCGCCCTCCGGATGCTGATGAACAACCTCGACCCCGAGGTGGCGGAGCGCCCGGACGAGCTGATCGTTTACGGCGGCACCGGCAAGGCGGCCCGCGACTGGGAGTGTTTCGACGCCCTGGTGCGCTGCCTGCGCGAGCTGGAGGGAGACGAGACCCTCCTGGTGCAGTCCGGCAAGCCGGTTGGGGTCTTTCGGACCCGCCCCGACGCGCCGCGAGTGCTGATCGCGAACGCCCTGCTCGTCCCGGCCTGGGCGGACTGGAGTACCTTCCGGGAGCTGGACCGGAAGGGCCTGACGATGTATGGCCAGATGACCGCCGGCTCGTGGATCTACATCGGCACCCAGGGCATCCTGCAGGGGACCTACGAGACGTTCGCGGCGGCGGCCCGTCGCCACTTCGGCGGCAGCCTGGCGGGACGGCTGGCGCTGACCGCCGGCCTCGGGGGCATGGGTGGCGCGCAGCCGCTCGCGGCGACCATGAACGGCGGCGTGATCATCGCGGTGGAGGTCGACCCGGATCGTATCCGGCGGCGCCTCGAGACCCGCTACGTCGACCGCCGGGCGGGGAGCCTCGAGGAGGCGGTGGCGCTGGCCCGCGCCGCGCTCGCGCGCAAGGAGCCGCTCTCCATCGCGCTGCTCGGAAACGCCGCCGACGTCGTCCCGGAGATCGCCCGCAGCGATCTCGTCCCCGATCTGGTGACCGACCAGACGAGCGCCCACGACCTGCTGCACGGGTACGTCCCGCACGGCATCCCCTACCGCGAGGCCCTGCGCCTGCGGCGCCGGGACCCGAAGCGGTACGTCGAGATGAGCCGCCGCGCCGTAGCCGATCACGTCCGCGGGCTGCTCGAGCTGAAGCGGCGGGGATCAGTGGTGTTCGACTACGGCAACAACATCCGCGCCGCGGCGCGGGACGGGGGCGTGGCGGACGCGTTCGACATCCCCGGCTTCGTCCCGGAGTACATCCGGCCGCTGTTCTGCGAGGGCAAGGGACCGTTCCGGTGGGCCGCCCTGTCGGGCGATCCGGCCGACATCCATCGGACCGACGAGGCGGTCCTGGAGCTGTTCCCGGGGGACGAGGCGCTGCGGCGCTGGATTCGGATGGCGCGCGAGCGCGTCTCGTTCCAGGGGCTGCCGGCGCGGATCTGCTGGCTCCGGTACGGCGAGCGGGCGCGCCTCGGCAGCGAGATCAACGACCTGGTGGCACGCGGCGAGATCCGCGCGCCGATCGTCATCGGCCGCGACCATCTCGACGCCGGCTCGGTGGCCTCCCCGAATCGCGAGACCGAGGGGATGCGCGACGGGTCCGACGCCATCGCCGACTGGCCGATCCTCAACGCCCTCCTCAACACGGCGGCCGGCGCCTCATGGGTCTCGGTGCACCACGGCGGCGGCGTCGGCATCGGCTACTCCCTGCATGCCGGGATGGTCGTGGTGGCCGACGGGACGGCCGAGGCCGCGGCGCGGCTGGAGAGGGTGCTCACCACCGACCCCGGCACGGGTGTGGTGCGGCACGCCGACGCGGGCTACGAGGAGGCGATCGACTTCGCGCACCGCCGCGGCGTCCGGGTCCCGATGGCGCGGCGCGCCTCAGGGCCGCAGCGGCCAGAGTCTCGGGACGAGGACCATCGTGACCGCGAACACCACTAAGGTCAGCAGCGTTCCCACCCTCACGAAATCCCGGAAGCGATAGCGGCCGGTGCTGTACACCAGCAGGCAGGCGGGCTCGAGCGGGGTGATGAAGGAGGAGGAGGCGGCGATCGCCACCGTCACGCCGAAGGAGCGCGGGTCGACGGCGGCGGCGACGGCGGCGTGCAGGGCGATCGGCAGGATCAGCAGCGCCGCGGCGGCGTTGCTCAGGGCCTGAGTCAGCAGGGCCGTCAGCAGGAAGAAGACCGCGAGCAGCAGTCGCGGCTCGCCGGACGGCAGCAGCGAAACCACCGCGTCGGCCAGGAGCCGCGCCGCCCCGGAGCTTTCCATCGCCATCCCCAGCGACACCATCCCCGCGAGCATCACCAGGAAGCGGACGTTCAGGTAGCTGCCGGCCTCGTCGGGCGGCAGGCACTTGAGCGCCATGACCAGGGCGCCGCCGGCCAGGAAGGCGGTCGGGGCGTCGAGCCAGCCGAGCAGGATCGCGGCGACGGCGGCGGCGAAGATCAGCAGCGCCCGCACCGCCCTGCGCGGGTTGTACTTCGGCAGGACCACGCTCTCGAGCAGCAGCATCGTGGGCTCCTGGCCCAGCCGGTCGAACATCTCGACCTGGCCGTGGATGAGAAGCACGTCGCCCGCGCGCAGCCGGATGCGGCCCACCTTGTCGACCACGACCTCCCCGCGGCGGTGGATCGCCAGCACGCCGAGATCGAACCGATGCCGGAAGTTCAGCTCCTTGAGCGTCTTGCCGATGAACGGAGAATTGTACGAGATGGTGGCCTCCACGAGGCGCACCCTGTCGCTCTCGAGGTCGGCCCGCCGCAGCGCGGGAAGGTGCTTGATCTCCAGCCCGCGTGTCGCCTGGATGGCCGGCATGGCGTCCCGCGCTCCCTCGACCAGAAGCAGGTCCCCCGCCAGGATCCGATCGCTCCCGAGCGGCGAGATGATCCGCTGCTCGCCGCGCTCGATCGCCAGCACGTTGACCCCGAGGGTCTGTCCGACCCGGGACTGCTCGATCGTCTTGCCGACCAGCGCCGACCCCTCCCCGACGATCACCTCGAACACGAACCCCTTGATCCCGTAAGCGTCCACCGGCCCCTTCTCCGGCGGCCGCCCGAGGAGCCGCGGCGCGACCAGTGACAGGTAGAGAAACCCGACGATCGAGACGATGACGCCGAGCGGCGTCAGCTCGAACAGGCCGAGCGGGAGCAGCCCGTGGTCCCTCAGCGCGCCGGAGACCGCCACGTTGGTGGAGGTGCCGAACAGCGTGCACATCCCGCCCATCATCGACGCGAACGCGATCGGCAGCAGGTAGCGCGAGCGGTTCACCCGCAGGCGGCGCGCCAGCCCCTCCGCCACCGGGATGAACATCGCGGTCGCGGCGACGTTGTTGATGACGGCCGAGATGACGTTCACGAAGCCCAGCAGGTACGCGTTGGTGCGTCGCTCGCTGTTCCCCGCGATCCGCTGGATCGTCCGTCCGATGTAGTCGGCGGCCCCGTTGTGGATGATCCCGCCGGTCAGGATCATGATCCCGGCGATCATGAGGATGGCGGAGTTCGCGAACCCCATGAAGGCGCGGTCGACCGGGAGGATCCCGCAGACGACCAGGGTCACCATCACGATGAGGGCGAAGACCTCGTTCGCCATCAGCTCGAGGGCGAAGTTGAGGATCACGAGGCCCGTGAGGACCAGGACGATGGCGATCGCCATTGGGGCGGATTCTCCCCGAGGGGGGAACCCCTGTCAATCGACCCCCTCCGTCCCCCCGGGAAGCGGCAGTAGAATGCCCGGATGCGCGCTGAGGTCGCCGGCAGGCTGGTCCTGAGGAGATCCCGCGACCGCCGGGTCCGCGCCGGCCACCTGTGGGTGTTCGCAGGCGAGGTGGAGCGCGTCGACGGGCCGGTGGCGGCCGGCGACGCCGTGGACGTGGTCGACCACCGCGGGCGCTTCCTGGGGCGCGGCTACTACAACCCGGCCTCGGCGATCGTGGCCCGCGTCCTGACGCGCCGGCGCGACGAGCCGGTGGACGCTTCCCTGCTGCGACGCCGGATCGCCGACGCGGTCGCCTACCGGCGGCGCCATTACGGGGCGGGCGAGCCCTGCCGCCTGGTGTTCAGCGAGGGAGACGCCCTCCCCGGGCTGACGGTGGACCGCTACGGCCCGTACCTGGCGGTCCAGATCTCGACCCTCGGGATGGACAGGATGCGTGCCGCGATCGTCGAGGCGCTGCTCGACGCGCTGCACCCGCGCGGCATCTACGAGCGCAGCGACCTGAGCGTCCGCGCCCGCGAGGGCCTGGAGCCGCGCACCGGCGTGCTCGCGGGCGAGGTCCCCGACACGGTCGAGGTGACGGTCGACGAGCTGCGTTTCCTGGTGCCGCTTCGGGGAGGACAGAAGACCGGCATGTACCTCGACCATCGCCTCAACCGGCGAGCCCTGCGCGCGCACGCCGGCGGGCGCCGCGTCCTCGACGTCTTCTGCAACGCTGGCTCGTTCGCCCTCTACGCGCTCTCCGGGGGCGCCGCCTCCGCGACCGGGATCGAGATCTCCGGCGAGTGCCTCGACCTGGCACGGCGCAACGCCGAGCTGAACCACGCCGCTCTGGCGTGCACCTGGATCCAGGGCAACGCCTTCGATCTTCTGAAGGAGATGGACCACGGCGGGGAGCGCTTCGACCTGATCGTCCTCGATCCTCCCGCGTTCACCAGGAGCGCCGACGCGGTGGGTGCGGCGCTGCGCGGGTACAAGGAGATCAACCTGCGCTGCCTCCGGCTCGCGCGGCCCGGGGCCGTGCTGCTGACCTCCTCCTGCTCGTATCACGTCGGCGTCGCCGCCTTCCTCGAGGTCGTCCGGGACGCGGCGAGCGACACGCGGCGAGAGGTGACGCTGATCGAGATGCGCGGACAGGCCCCCGATCACCCGGTCCACCTCGCGGTCCCCGAGACCTCGTATCTGAAGGTCGCGCTCCTGTACGTCCGCGCCTGAAGGCCGCCTCCGCCGCCCGTCCCCGCGCGGCGTCGGCGCCTCCGGCGGTTGACACTGCTCGGGGGCGCCGATAGACTAGCGGCACTCGCGCGCGGCGCCGCGTCGCGCCCGAACGGTCGCGCAGCGCTCCGACTCCTGGGGTCCATGACGCTCGACTTCGCAGCGGTCTTCCTCGGGCTTGTCCTCCTCGCTGCGGGCATCGCCGCCGGGCTCCTGCTGGCGGGGAGACGGCGCGAGGAGCGGCCGCCCGCGCCGGATCCCGGCCTTCAGCTCCTGCAGCAGCAGATAGGCCACCTCGCCGAGCAGGTCGCGCAGCTGGGCGCGCGCGTCCCCAGGGAGGTCGGCGACTCCCTGCAGCGTGCCTCCGCCGAGACCGGAAGGGTGTTCGCGGACATCAAGAGGCACCTCGGCGAGCTCGGCCGGAGCACCGAGGTGCTGATGTCGATCGGTCAGGAGGTCCGCGACCTGCAGCAGATCTTCCAGGCCCCGAAGGTGCGCGGCGGGCTCGGGGAGCTCGCGCTCGAGAGCCTCCTGCGACAGTTGTTTCCGGCCGAGCACTTCGCGACCCAGCACCACTTCAGCGACGGACTGACGGTCGACGCGGTCCTGCGGCTCCCGGGCGGCCTCGTGCCGATCGATTCCAAGTTCCCCCTCGCCGGCTTCCGGACCCTTCTCGAGGCGAGCGGCGACGACGATCGCCAGAGGGCGAGACGGGCCTTCGGCCGGGACGTCCGCAAGCACATCGACGACATCGCCGGCAAGTACATCCGCCCGGCCGAGGGGACGCTCGACTTCGCCCTGATGTACATCCCGGCGGAGAACGTGTACTACGAGATTATCCTCCAGGGCGACGGCGGGGCGGGGGCGGAGGATCTGGGCGCCTACGCGCGCGGCCGGCGGGTGATCCCCGTCTCGCCGAACACTCTCTTCGCCTACCTCAAGGCGATCGCCTATGGGCTGATGGGGCTCAAGATCGAGGAGCGCGCGCGGGAGATCCTCAAGGGCCTGCAGCAGCTGCACGGCGACATGGAGGGCTTCCACGGCGCCTTCGCGCTGGGGCAGAAGCACCTCCGCAACGCGCAGTCGGCGTTCGACGACGCGGGGGAGCGGGCCCGCACTATCGCCTCGCGCGTCGACCAGTTCGCGCGCGCGGCCGACGAGGAGCCGTCGCGCGGAAGCGTGGTCGCCGCCCTCCGGGGCCGGCCGAGATGATCGGCCGCGGCCGGTCCCCCCGGATCGCCGTCGGCCTCCTGCTCGCCGCGCTCCCGGCCGGCCCGGCCTCCGCGGCGAAGCTGTTCAGCCTGAGCCTCGACGACGTGGCGCGCGGCCGGGCCGAGGTGGTGGACCTCACGCACGACCTAGGGCCCGACATCCCTCTCTTCCCGGGTGGCGTCCCCTTCGGCCTGGAGCCGCTCACCACCCTCGCCGACGGCTATTACATGAACTCGTTCTGCTCCGGGGAGCATACCGGGACCCACCTCGACGCTGCGGCGCACTTCGGCGAGGGCCTGCCGGCGGTCGACGAGATCCCGGCGGTCCGCCTGGTCAGCATCGGCATCGTGATCGACGCGCGGTCCAAGTCGGCGTCCAACCCCGACTACGTGCTGACGCTGCCGGACATCGTGCAGTGGGAGAGGGAGAACAAGAAGATCCCGGCGCGGGCCCTGGTGATCCTCAACACCGGCTGGCACCAGCGCTGGGAGCATCCCAGCCGCTACCTGAACAGGGACCAGGAAGGCACGATGCATTTCCCGGGGTTCTCGGTGGAAGCGCTGACCTACCTGATCCAGGAGCGCAACGTCAACGGCGTCGGCATCGATACGGCCAGCATCGACCCCGGGAACTCGCCCGTGCTCGAGGGGCACAAGTACCTGCTCACCGGGGGCCGTTACGCGGTGGAGAACCTGGACAATCTCGATCTGTTGCCCGCGAGGGGCTTCGCCGTCGTGGTCGGGCCGCTGAAGATCAGCAACGGCTCGGGGGCGCCGGCCCGCGTCCTCGCCATCGTGCCGCGCTGAGGCGCGGCGCCGTCCGGCGTCCCGGCCCGCGGCCGCCGTCGAGGGGTGCCGATGGTCTATCTCGTCTCCGTCACCTCCTACCTGCTCCTCCTCATCGGCATCAGCGTGTTCTTCGGCTTCCGGGTGAAGACCCAGGAGGACTTCATGGTGGCCGGGCGCCGCCTCACCTGGCCCATACTGGTCGGGACCCTGCTCGCCACCTGGATCGGCTCGGGGAGCATCTTCGGCGGCGGCACGCTCGGCTTCGAACAGGGGTTCGCCGCCCTCTGGCAGCCGGCCGGCGCCTGGGTGGGCCTGCTGCTCATCTACTTCATCGCCGGGCGGGCCCGGCGGTTCGGCCAGTTCACCGTGCCGGATCTGATGGAGGAGCGTTACAATGTGGCGGCGCGCGTCCTGGCGACCATCGCCACCATCCTGTCGTACGCGATCATCGTCTCCTACCAGTTCCGCGGCGGCGGGATCGTCCTCAATCTGGTGCTGCCCGACGTCACCGAGCTCGAGGGGATCCTCATCACCGCCGTATTCGCCACCCTGTTCACCGCCTTCGCGGGGCTGCTGTCGGTGGCCTACACCGACATCGCCAACGGCGCGATCATCGTGACCAGCCTGGTCGTGGCGGTCCCGGCCCTGGCGCGCTCCGCCGGGGGATGGGCCCAGGTCCGCGCGGGCCTCGATGCGTCCCACTTCTCGCTCATGGGGACGATGAGCCTCCAGGAGGCTCTGGGGTTCTTCCTGCCGACCATGTTCCTGCTGCTCGGCAACGCCAACATGTACCAGCGGTTCTTCGCGGCCCGCGACGAGCGCCACGCGCGCCTCTCCGTCGCCGGCTGGGTCGTCGGCCTGCTGGTGGTGGAGACCCTGGTCATCGCGCTGGCCGTCATCGGCAGCAGCATGCCCCGCTTCGCGGGCCTGGAGAACCACGCCCACATCATCCCCACGGTCGCGCGGCACGGCCTGCCGGTCGCCGTCGGGTGCCTGCTGCTGTCGGCCATCGCGGCGATCATCGTGTCGACCGCCGATTCGTTCCTGCTGGTGCCTGCGACCAACCTGGTGCGCGACATCTACCAGAGGTTCGTCAACCCGGAGGCGTCGCAGAGCCGGATCGTGTGGTACTCGCGGGGCGCCGTCATCCTGCTCGGGCTGGTCTCCTTCGGCATGACGCAGGTGCACGAGAGGATCCTGGACGCCGTCGTGGCCGCCTACACCATCTACGGCGCGTCGATCACCCCGGCGCTGCTGGCGATCTTCCTCTGGCGCCGAGCGACGCCCGCCGGCGGCGTGGCGTCGATCCTGGCCGGGACGGCGATCGGTGTGGGCTGGGAGGTGTGGCGGTTCGTCGGGCTCGGCGGCGAGGGCTTCCCCCTCGACATCGAGACGATCTACTCGTCGCTGCTGGCCTCCATACTCGCCCTGATCGGCGTCAGCCTCCTCACGAGGCCGCGGGAGGCCGGAGCCGCGGACGCCACGCTCGCCGGGGGAGGCTGACCCTGGGGGCCCGCCGGCCGCGGCCGACGCCCCGGGGACGGGGTCCCGGCGGCGCCCACTCGGGCCCCACGCGCAACATCCGGCTGCTCATCGAGTACGAGGGGACACGGTACGCCGGCTGGCAGGTCCAGAAGGGCCAGCGGACGGTGATGGGGGAGATCCTCGAGGCCATCCGCGCCCGGCTGGGCGAGGCGCCCCGGCTGTTCGCCGCCGGCCGCACCGACCAGGGAGTGCACGCCGAGGGGCAGGTGGCGAACTTCCTGACGCGCTCGACGCTCCCGGCGGCGGAGCTGGCCGAGGCCCTCAACTCCTGCCTCCCGGCCGACATCAACATCCTCGGCGCCGCGGAGGCGCCACCGTCGTTTCACGCCCGTCACGACGCCGCGGCGCGCAGGTACCGATACCAGATCGCCTCGCGGCGGTCGGCGTTCTTCAAGAGGCTGATCTGGTGGGTGCGCAGGCCGCTCGACCTGCAGGCGATGCGCCGGGCGGCTTCCATGCTTGCTGGCCGGCACGACTTCACCTCGTTCTCCGATCGCTCGGCCCCCATCCGGGATCCGCGCGTCCGCGTCTTTCATGCCGAGCTGCGCCGTGGCTCCTTCCTCACGACCTTCACGATCGAGGCGGACCATTTCCTGCCGCGGATGGTTCGGAGGATCGTCGGCGTCCTGGTGCAGATCGGCCTCGGCGAGCTGCCGCCCGAGGCGATGGACCGATTCCTCGCCGAGACCGTCGACGACCCGGCCCGGTGGACCGCGCCTCCATCGGGGCTGTTCCTGGAGCGGGTCCTGTACGGGAGCGACCGGCCCGGCGCCGGCCGGCCCGCGCCACTGGTCGGTCCCGCGGGAGGCGGGGGTTCACAGCGCTCCCCGGAGGCGCTAGAATCGAGTCAAAGACAGACCGTGAATCGCTCAGGGAGGTGATCCATGTTCTCCCGCCGCCACCTCGAACCTCTCATGAGGCACTCCGCGAGCGACTCGAGCCCGATCCTCAGTCTCTACCTCGACGTGGACCAGGCCCGCCCCGTCAACCGCAACCGCGGCATCGAGACGGCGGCGCGCGCCATGCTCTCGTCGCTGCGCGAACAGGACGTAGCCGACCCGGCGCAACTCGATGAGGACATCCGCCGCGTCGAGGATTTTCTCGGCGGCTACGAGCCGTCCGGCAGATCACTCGTGCTGTTCTGCGACGCCTCGGCCGATCTGCTCTGGCAGCGCACCTTTCCGGTGCCGCTTCCCCCCGACGTCCGGTACCGCCCGGACCCGCACCTGCGCCCCCTGCTCGAGACCCTCGACGAGCACGAGCGCTACGGGGTGGTCCTGCTCGACCGCCAGCAGGCGCGCCTCTTCACGGTCTTCTTCGGCGGGATCGAGGAGCACCGGGAGGCGTTCGCGCCGCTGTCGGTCAAGGCCACCCGGACGACCGGCACCGACCACATCTTCTCGGAGAAGCGCTTCCACCGGAGGGCTGTGGAGCACGCGCACCTGCACATCAAGCAGGTCGCGTCGATGCTGCGGAAGCTGCAGCGCGAGCGCGGGTTCGACCAGCTGGTGATCGCCGGCCCGCTGCCCGCGACCTCGGAGCTGCAGCGGCTGCTGCCGCGGGCCCTGTCCGACCGGGTCGCAGCCGTGCTGAAGCTCCCGATCGATACCTCCGAGAACGGGATCCTGCGCCAGGTGACGGACCTGCAGGACCGCCGCGAGCGGGAGCGGGAGGCGGCGCTGGTGGAGGACCTGTTCGAGGCGGCCGCGCGCGGACGGCAGGCGGTCCTCGGCATACAGCCGACCCTCGAGGCGCTGAGGGAGCTGCGGGTGCTGCGGATCCTGTACGTCTCCGACGGCCCGATCGAGGGGGGCATCTGCCGCCGCTGCGGGACCCTCTCCCGGCGGGCCCGGGGTCAGTGCAGCTTCTGCCGCGTGCCGCTCGGAAGGGTCCACGACCTGGTCGGGCGCATGGCCCGGGCCGTCGTGGAGTCGGGCGGGCGGCTCGACCGCCTGCGCCACCCGGAGGCGGTCCGGCGTCTCGCACCCCACTCCACGGGGGCGTTCCTGAGGTTCTGAGCCGGGGGGATCCACCCGCGCGAGCGCCGGGGAGAGCCCCTAGCCGGCCGCCTGCGCGCCTCCGGCGGCCGCCGGGACGTCGGCGAGGGGACCGGCGTAGCCGCAGCTCCGCTGCAGGAACTTACGGCGCCCGCGGTCGTAGACGCCGGCGCAGTAGGCGCCGCGCCATACCTCCCGACCCTGGCGCGTCAGGTCGACCGGGAACAGGTCGCCCCATCCACAGCTGGGACAGCGCGGGCCGGCCGGCTCGTGCGCCTCCCTCGCCGGCCCGGCGCGGCCGCCGCTCGCTCGCATCTCGGTCTCCCTTCGGATTCGATCGAGGCGACATATACGTCCGTGGATCGATCCCGTCAAGCGGAGCGGAGCGCCCTCGGCGCAGGCGTTCCGTGCGGGGCCCGTCGGCACTCCTCGGCGGCGCCGCGGCCGGCGGGATCACGGCCCGGAAGCCTTGGCGCGGGGGACCATGTGGCATACAATCCGCCGGAAACCGCCGGGCCCGGACGGTTCCCGTTGAGAGGGCGCACATGGCCGATGACGCGATCCCGACCTGCGAGTTCGAGAGCGAGAAACTCATCCTGCGCCTAGACCTGACGATCTCAGGCGACGTGAGCGGCATCGATCCGGTGATCCGGCGGGTGATGGGGATCATCCGGGAGATGGGCTGCGCCGCGGGCAAGGAGACCGACGTCGAGATCGCCCTCCGCGAGGCCCTCGTCAACGCCGTGGTCCACGGCTGCCGGAGCGATCCGGCCAAGAAAGTGCAGCTGTGCGTGGCCTGCGACGAATCTCGCGGGATGCTCATCATCGTCCGCGACCCGGGCGAGGGCTTCCGGCCGGACAAGCTCCCGAGCCCCACCCTCGGCCAGAACCTCTACTCCTCCCACGGCCGCGGCATCTACCTGATCAACAGGCTGATGGACGAGGTGCGCTTCGAGCGGGGCGGCACCGAGATCCGCATGAAGAAGATCTGATCCCCGCTCCGGCCGCGCATGCACCTGTTCACCATCTTCGCCGGCCTGATCACGGTCACGGCCCTGCTCAGCTACCTCAACGAGCGGTACCTGCGCCTGCCCCCCGGCATCGGCGTCATGGCGGCGGCCCTCGCCGGCTCGATCGTCCTCATCCTCCTGGGACGGTTCGGCCTGGGGGTCGAGCCCTGGGCCGAGCATCTCTTCGAGCGCATCGACTTCAACGTCGTGCTGATGAAGGGGATGCTCAGCTTCCTGTTGTTCGCCGGAGCGCTGCACGTCAACCTGGAGGACCTGCTCAGCCGCAAATGGTCGATCATGTCGCTGGCCACCGTCGGCGTGGTGCTGTCGACCTTTCTCGTCGGCACCGTGATGTGGGGTGTGATGACCCTGTTCGGGCTCGAGGTCCCGTACATCTTCGCCCTGCTGTTCGGCGCGCTCATCTCCCCCACCGATCCGATCGCCGTGCTCGGCACGCTCAAGACGGCCAAGACTCCTAGGAGCCTGGAGACGATGATCGCGGGGGAGTCACTCTTCAACGACGGCGTCGGCGTGGCGGTGTTCATCATGGTGCTGGGCTCGGTCGCCGGGGGGGCCCGCCTCTCCCTCGCGGGAGCGGGAACGCTGTTCCTGCTCGAGGCGGTGGGAGGCGTGATCTACGGCCTCGTCCTCGGCTACCTCGCGTATCGACTGCTGAGCACCGTGGACAACTACACGGTGGAGATCCTGATCACGCTCTCGCTGGTCGCCGGAGGATACGCCCTCGCCGACGCTCTCCACACCTCCGGGCCGATCGCCATGGTTGTGGCGGGGCTGTTCATCGGCAACCACGGCAGGGTGTTCGGGATGTCGGAGAGATCCCGCGATCGGCTGGACACCTTCTGGGAGCTGCTCGACGAGATCCTGACGGCGATGCTGTTCGTGATGATCGGCCTCGAGCTGCTCGTCCTCGACCTCGAGCCCGGCTCCCTGGTGATGGGGCTGGCGGCCGTCCCAGTCGTCCTCGCGGCGCGATTCCTCAGCGTGGGGCTGCCGATCTCGATCCTCAGGACGTTCAGGCCTTTCCCTCCCCACGCGGTGGCCCTGATGACCTGGTGCGGCGTGCGCGGCGGCATCTCCATCGCCTTGGCCCTCTCGCTGCCGGCGTCGCCGCAGCGCGATCTCCTGCTGTTGATGACCTATACGGTGGTCGTGTTCTCGATCCTGGTGCAGGGCCTGACGGTCGGCAGCCTGGCGCGTCTCGCCGCGGCCCGAAGCGCCGCGCCGCCATGACGCCGCGCTCGCGCGGGGCGAGGATCGGCGAGGTCGGAGGAGATCTCCGCTTCCCCGGGCGAGGTGGTGGACGGCAAGGGGATCGAACCCTCGACCTCCGCGTTGCGAACGCGGCGCTCTCCCAGCTGAGCTAGCCGCCCACTCTCCGGGACGAAACAGAGGATGGCTCTGGTGGGCCGTGCTGGATTTGAACCAGCGACTTCCACCGTGTGAGGATGGCACTCTCCCGCTGAGTTAACGGCCCGTACGAGGGTGGGATTATAACATCTCCGAACGTCCCGCGGAGCGCGGCGCCCCGGCCCCGCCTCGGGCCGCGCACCGGCTCCGGGCGGAATAGCCCGGTCGCACGTCAGATCCGGTACGCCGACAGGGATCCGTCGGCCGCGGGGGGCACCAGCAGCCGCTCCTCGCGGCCGTCGTGGCGCGCCGCCACCTCGACCAGCGGCTCCGCCCTGCGGCTGCTATAGCGCGCTGTGATCGAGGCGATGAGGTGCTTCAGCCCCTCGTCCGGCTCGCCCTCCACCAAGGTGATGGGGCTGCCGCAATCGAGCGCCTCGAACCGCCAGCCCGGGAGGTCGAGCCGCGACAGGAAGTTGTTCTCGCTCTCGTCGCGCGCCACCACGATCTTCACTCCCGGGGACAGGCGGAAGTGGCGCCCCACCTTGAGCAGGATGATCTCGTCCTTGCGAATGCTCTCCGGGCGGGAGTGCTCCCGCTTGTCGTGGAAGCGCCGGGCGAAGTTCTCGTCCGCCAGGAAACAGCAGCCGCCCGCGGGCTGCGGGTAGTCGCGGATCCCCCAGCGGTCGCTCCAGGCCATCTGCTCCTTGCGCGAGCGGCCGGCGATCGCCAGCAGCCGCCCGCGGTCGACCCACCCGAGCTTCTCGGGCATGGTCGGCGGCAGGTGCCCGGCCGACAGCGGCCGCAGCAGGTAGCCGGGGATGCCGCACTCCTTCTCGATCTGGTTGAGCGCCCGGACGTGCTGCGACATCGGCCGCTGGTTGAGCACCTCACCGGTGAAGACGAAGTGCGCGCCGTGCTCGCGCATGTACTCGGCCGCCCCGTGGATCATGAAGATGCGGCAGTCGATGCACGGGTTGGCGAACCGGCCGTAGCCGTGCTTCGGGTCGAGGACCATCTTGAGGTAGGCCTCGCCGGCGTCGAGGACCTCGACCGGGATCCGGAGGTCGGCGCCGGCCCGCAGCGCCTCGTTGCGCATCCGCTTCGGGTCCTCGCCGGGGCGGGCCATGGCCCGGCGATGATCGTTCATGCAGAAGCCGGTCGAGTAGTTGATGCCGATCACCTCGATGCCCTGCTCGAGCAGGACACGCGCCGCCAGCGTGCTGTCGAGCCCGCCGGAGAGCAGACCGATCGCGCGGATCTTCCCGGGCCGCACCCCCGCGGGCCCGCTCACCGACTCTGCTCCCGGCGCCCGCCGGGTGGGGGAGGGGTCTCCCGCCGGCCTCCGCCTTTCCTCACGAAGAGGTGGTACTCGGGCCCGTCGCGGAAGGATCCGAGGTAGGTGTTCCCGGTCGACCGGCACCACGCCGGCATGTCGATCAGGATCACCCGATCGTCCGACAGGACCTCCAGGACTCCGTCCGGCCTCATCTTCTTCATCGCCTCCGCCGTCCTGATGATCGGCACGGGGCAGAACAGCCCGACCGCGTCGAGGACGGCGTCGGGCCGCGCTTCGCCTGGATCGAACTCCGCATCCGCCGCCGCACTCATCCCGGCCCCCCCGGTCGCTCCGGGAGCGGCCGCGCGCGATCGGCGCGCGCGGCCCGCGCCCCGCTGGGATTCTAGCAAACCGGTCCATCGTCCTTCAATTCACGCCGGGCAGGGGATCGGCCGAGCCGCCCGCCCGTGAGGATCCCGGGTGTGCGGCGCCGGAAGTCCTCCCCCCCTCCTCCGGATCCAGAAGGCGGCGGGAGGCGGTGACGGCCGCCCGGTGGACGAAGACGTGGCTCGGTCCGTCGGGGCGCAGCCCGAGCAGGTCGGTCTCGAAATCAGCCCGAAGAGTGACCGACAGATCGCCGCCTCCGGGGACGACCAGGCGGACCCGGTGCGCGATCTCGCGGCGCGGCGCGATCTCGGTGATCGTGTACCTGTCGCGCAGCCCGGGGCCGCGTCCAGGCACGCGCAGGCCCGACCTCGAGGTGAACACGTAGCTCAGGCGGTCGGCCCGCAGCGGGGCGGCGAAGCGCAGCGTGCAGGCGACGGCCCGTTCCCCGTCCAGGGGGGCGGCGCTGACCGAGGCGTGGAACACGAACTCATCCGCCGGAAACGGCCGATCGAGACGCTCGGTCCGGACGCCCCTCCCGAAGCCGCGGCCCTCGGCGCCGTCCAGGCGGACGCCCTCCAGGCTGTCCAGAGAATGGACCGTGACCGCCGCCGTCCTGTCGTCGACGTTCACCCGCTGCCGCACTTGCACCAGCTGGCGGTGGCCGCTGTCGTAGGCGGGCAGCAGGGCGCAGACGACGCCCAGGACGATGGCGGCGAGAAGCGCCGGCCCGCCGATCCATGGGCCCGACAGCCACCACCAGTAACGGCTGTGCAGGCAATCCCGGAACGACGCGACGTGCGCCAGAAACAGGACGAACGGCAGGACGGCCGTCAAGAGCGCCCCGAACAGGATCCAGCCCGGGATGACGATCTTCCCGAGCTGCACCGCGGCGCGGTAGTCCTCGAGCGTCCCCAGCAGGAGGAGCGGGAGCGCCCCGAGGAGGCCGCAGGCCAGCTTGCGCCCGGTGTTCTCGGTGAGCAGCGACAGCACGAACCCCAAGCTCGCCGCCGCGGGGATCGCCGCCAGCTCCGGCCGGCCGAGCAGCAATCCGGTGGCGACCCCGGCCACCGGGAGGAGCAGCGATCCGGCCAGGTACGGGCCCGGCTCGATGGTCGGCTTGATCCGCCGGAAGATGTTGAGGGCCACCCAGCCCGTGAGCAGGGCGCACACGGCCGCCAGCCCCACGTGCAGTCCCTGGTGAGCCGTCCAGGGAAACCGCACGCCGTGCACCCGCTCCATGAGCGCCTCCGAGGCGAAGGGACCGGACAGCCCCAGCGCGGCGCAGGCGCCCGTGACGATGAGGACGCGGGCCAGCTCGGATATCGCGGAGGGCGAGAGCAGCGAGCGGCGCCTCGCGATCGCCAGCAGCCCGACGGCGACGAGGGCCGCGACGGCGATCCCCACCAGGATGATCGTCGGGGCGATGATCCCGACGCCGAACAACGTCAGCGGCAGATAGTGCGGGTCGTCGACGCGGCTGGGCGGCTGCTCCTCCAGCTCCCGGAGCAGCCGCTCCAGCACCGCCACGGCCCGTCCGAGCGAGTCGGCGCGGACCGCGGAGACGCGGTCCTCCGCCGTGTGGTAGGCCCAGGCGGGGAAGGTCCCGAGCAGAAGGAACGCGGGCACGCCGCTCTCGAGGAACGGCTCGTGGTCGGCGCTGAACGGCAGGTGGATGAAGCGCGGGACGAGAGCCCAGAGGGGGCGCGCCGCGACCTCGCGCACCCCGGCGCGCCGGGCGGAGCGCAGGAACAGCTCCTGCGCCCATTGGCTCGGCGGACCCGGGACCGGCCCGACCAGGATCTCCCCCCTGCCGAGCAGCTCGAGAGCGATCATCGCGCGCACCCGGCTCAATTCGGCGTGCGCGACGTAGTACCTCGAGCCGAGCAGCCCCTCCTCCTCGGCGCAGAAGGAGATGAACCGGTAACGGACCCCGCGCCTCCGGGACGCGGCGTGCCGGGCCGCCTCCAGGAGGACGCCGAGCCCGGAGGCGTCGTCGTTCGCCCCGGGGACCTCGAAGTTGCGCGTGTCGTGATGCGCCGCGACGATGATCGTGTCGGGACCGTCGCCGTCGAGGCTGCCGATGACGTTCCACGAGCGCACGGCGCGCTCGCCGTCCTTCCCCGGGACGACCGGAACCTCCTGGAGGACCACGTCCAGGCCGGCCGACTCCATCTCCAGCCGGACGTACTCCACCGCGAGCCGGTCCGCCTCGGTGCTGGTCTTGCGGGGGCCGATCCCCCCGGCCAGCGCCGCCACGTGCCGGAAGGCGCGCTCCCCCTCGGGCGACGCGAGCGCGGCGCCCGACGCGGCGGCAACCGTCAGGACGGCTGCCACGAGGCGGGATGACGGGCCACGGACCCCCGGCCGGAAGCGCATGGGGATTCTCGTTTCCTTGACTCGAAAAAGGCGCGTAGATTAGCATATCGCTCGCTTCGCGGGGGCCGGGATCGCCCGATGACCTTCCTGCACCGCGGCCCGCACCGGGCCGTTCTCGCCGTCGCCCTCTCCACCCTCCTGGCGATCGTCGCCGACGGCGCGGGTGCCCCCGGGACGCTGGCGGGCCTGGACCCCGCCGCAGGCGAGCCCGCGGACGGGCCCGGCGCGGCGATCCGGGCCCGGATCGAGGGGGCGTTCCTGCGCTGCGACGCCGACGCGCTGCGTCCGGCGCTCGCCGGACGCGGCAAGATCTACGTGAGCGCCGCGCTGCTCGGAGCCCCTGCCGGCTACTACGGCGCCGACCAGCTGCTGGTCCTCTTCCACCGCCTGTTCGAGGGAAAGACGACGATCCGCCTCTCGGCGATCTCCTCCGCGGCGGTCTCGCCCCGGGAGGGACGGTCCGTCTACCCGGTCGAGTGGATCTACAGCGAGGACGGATCGCCGCACTCGCAGGCCCGCCTCGCGTTCGGCCTCGCCTGCGGCCGATCGGGCTGCTCGATCCGCGAGATCCGGGAGATGAAGTGACGTCGTGACCTCCGCCCTCCTGCTGCTCGAGGGCCTGATCCTCCTCACCCTGGGGGCCGACCTCGGGCGCGGCTTCCAGGGCCTGTCGCTTCGGGACAGGATCGTGCTGGTCGTGATCGGAGGGGGGGTCGCGCTCCTGTTCGCGTGGCCGCGGGCGCGCGAACGTGTCGGCCGCGTGTGGCGCACCCCGATCCTGTGCCTGTGCTGCGCCGTCTTGTTCCTCGCCGGGAGCGGCCTGGCTCAGGAGATCGGGGCGCGCCGGCTGCGGGCGGAGTGGGATGCCGGGGTCCGGGATCGGCTCGAGGAGCGGGCGCGGATCCTGGAGGAGGATTTCGCCTGGCTTCTGGATGAGATCGCGCGCCCGCTCGAAATGGCGCGCGTGAGCGTCCCGGGACGAACCGGGGCGTTCGACGCGCTCGAGCGGGCCCGCCGCCTCGCCCGCCTGCCGGCCGGTCGGACCGGCCTCTCGATCCTCGCTCGCGACGGCTCTCCGCTCGCCTGGGCCGGCAACAGCACGCCGGTGCCGCGTCCGCTCCTGGAAGGCCCCGCACCGGAGCCGAGGTTCGCCGTGGCGGGCGACCTGATCCCGAGGATCTACGCCCGGCTCGACGGTGCGGACGACGGCGCGACCTGGGTCTCCGAGTTCGCGCTTCGATCTCCGCCCCGTCTCGGCCGGGAAGGGACGGAGGGCGAGTTCTCGCTGGATTCCCTCCCGCGCTGGCGCCGCGCCGGTCCGGCGCACGTCCACTTCAGCGAGGATCGCCCGGGGGCGGACGAGCTCGCGCGGCTCTTCGCGCGCGAGGGGGACCGGTACTGGAGCCGGCTGGGGCGCAAGGGTGTGACGAGCCTGTCGTTTCCGCTGCGCTCTCCCGACGGCACGGACCTGGCCCTCGTCACGCTCAGCGACAGGCCCGCGAGCGCGGCGGTCAGAGGCCTGCGGCGGCGGGCTCGCCCCGTGGGGGCGCTCCTGGCGGGGGCCGCGACGCTCGCCGCGTTGCTCCTGTTGATGCCGGCCGGGCGGCTCGGCGCGGGCCCGCGGCGCCTCCTGGTCCTCAGCACCGCCCTCTGGGCGGTACGCTGGTTCCTGCTCCTGGCGGCCGACGTCTCGGGGCTGCCGGACCTCGCGGTCTGCGACATCACCCTGTACGCATCCGCCTCCCTGGGCGGGCTCCTGCGCTCCCCGGCCGATCTTCTGCTGACGGCCCTGGCCGTCCTGGTGCAGGCGTGGCTGGTCCGGCGGGAGATCGCGGCCGTCCCGATCCCCGTCCGGCCCCGGCGGCGAGCCGCTCTCATGCGGTCCGCCGTCGGCACCCTGCTCGGCCTAGTCGTCGCGACCGGCACGGGGCTGCATCATCTCCTCGATCGGATCGTCCTGGCCGCCCGGCTGGACATCACCCACATCGAGCTCGACGCGCTTCTCGCGCCGCGCCTGGCGCTGCAGGCGTCGCTGTTCTCGCTCGCCGTCGCGCCGGCCCTGGTGATCCTCGTCCTGTTCGACCTGGCGGCGCGCTGCCGGACGGGCGGACGGGTCCCGGCGCTGCTCCGGTGGTTCCGGAGCGGCTCGGCGGACGCGCTGCCCTTCCCACTGCGGTTCGTCTCCGGCCTCCTGGCGCTGACGGTCCTGTACGTGCCGTTCCTCCTCCATGCATACGACCGCCTGCGCCGCGAATTCTTCGAGGACGCCCTGATGCCGGCCCTCCTCCACCAGGAGGACGCCCGCGCGCGCATCCTGCAGGAGTCGCTGAGGACCGCGTCCGATCCCGATTTCGCGGTGGCGGCGGCGTTCGCGCTCGAGGTGGACGCGTCGCGATCGACCGGCCTGGCCTACCGGCTGTGGACGATGACGGCGATGGCCGAGCGGGGGCTCGCGTCGTCGCTGCGGATCTTCGACGCCGACGGGCGCCTCCTGGGCAGGTTCGCTTCCAACTTGGCCCCCATGCTCGAGGTCCGGTTCGACGTAGCGGCCGCGGCCGTCGGACGGGGGCCGAGGGTCATGCCGCCGGGCCCGCACGTGACGGTCCGCAAGGACGTGCTGTTCGGCTCTAGGTGGGTGCGTCCCCCGCGGCGACCCCCGCTCCTCGTGGTCCTGTCGGTCGTCGACGACTACGACAACCTCCCCGTCCTGGCGTCCGGCTCGATCGATCCGCGGACCCTCGGCGACCGCGGCCTCCCCCGGACCAACCCTGAGCTGGCCCGCTTCCCCCCCCTGATCGCCGTGTTCGGGCCGGGGATGGAGCGGCTGTACGAGTCCGGCGGGGAGATCCCGCCGCCCGATCCCGTCTCGGCCGTCGCCCTGGCGGAGGGCCGGCGCGTCTGGCTGACGCGCGACGTGGGAGAGGGTCCCGCCAGCGTGCTGTACGCGCGCGCAGACGGCGCCACCTACGCCCTGGCGCGGCCGCACCCCGGACCGGTGGAGCTGCTGGCGGTCTTCCTGCGCCTCTTTCTCCTGAACGGCCTGATGGCGGGCGCCCTGGTGGTCGTGGGGCGGGCTGTGGCCCGGGTCGCCGAGCCCCCGCGCCGGAAGGAGCGGCCCGAGACGACCTTCTACGCGCGGCTTCTGGCCGTCTTCGTCCTGTCGGCCCTCATCCCCCTGCTGGCGCTGGCCTTGTTCTTCACCCGTTTCAGCGCGCGGGAGTTCGCAAGCCACTCCACCACCGCCGGCCTGGGCGCGCTGCAGGTCGCACGCCGGATCGCCGAGGATTACCTGACGGTCACCGCCCCTCAGGAGAACCCTCGCCTCGACGATGACGTGATCTTCTGGCTCGGGCGGGTGGTGGGTCAAAACCTCAGCGTCTATCGCGGCGACACGCTGCTCGCGACCAGCACCCGGGAGCTGTACAGCTCGGGGCTGCTGAACACGCGTCTGCGGGGGGAGGTGTACCGCGCGATCTATCTGGACCGGGAGCCCTTCCTGGTCAGCGAGACTCCCCGGGAGGGACGCGCCTCGCTCACCCTCTATGCGCCGATGAGGGTCGATCCGGAGGGGACACCGGGAGTGATCGCGGTCCCGCTAGCGGCGCAGCGCCGGGCGGCGGCGCGCAGGATCGACGAGCTGCGCGACGCCATCCTGATCAGCACCTGTCTCACGGTGCTGCTTCTCGCCGCGGTCGGCTGGCTCGTGGCCCGGCGCGTATCGAGGCCGATCGCGCGGCTGTCCCGCGCCGCCCGGCGCGTCGCGGCCGGAGACCTCGAGGTGCGGGTGCCGGCGACCGGCCGCGACGAGATCGCCGCTCTCATCGGCTCCTTCAACCGGATGGCGTCCGCGCTCAAGGCCCAAAGGGACGACCTGCAGCGTCGCAAGGACTACATCGAGATGATCCTGAGGAGCGCCACCACCGGCGTCGTGTCCACCGACGCTCGGGGATCGATCATCACCATCAATCCGGCGGCCCAGCAGCTGCTCAGCGGGCGCACCGGCCCTCCGCGGGCCGGCGAGGACCTCGTCGAGCGTCTCGGCCGGGACCGCTCCCTCGAGCCCTTGCGCGCGGCGCTCGCCGGCGGCCCCGGAGGCCAGGGAGAAGCGGGGGTGGACGTCGCCATCGTCCGGGGGGACGAGGAGCGCCGCCTCCGCGCCGTGTTCCTGCCGTTCGCGCCGGTGCCCGGAGAGCCGCCCGGCCGGATCATCCTGCTCGAGGACGTGACCGACGTGGTCCGCTCCGGAAGGCTGGCGGCGTGGGCCGACATGGCGCGCCGGATCGCCCACGATATCAAGAATCCGCTGACGCCGATCCAGCTCAACGTCGAGCACCTGCGACGCGTGTGGAACGCCCGGGACTCGAGGTTCGGAGAAGTGCTGGCGGAGTGCCTCGAGAACATCCAGGCCCAGGTGCACAATCTGCGGACCATCGCCGCCGAGTTCCTCGCCTACGCCCGGCTCCCGAAGCTCAGGCCGGAGCGTACCCCGGTGGCGGCGCTGCTCGACGAGGCGCTCGCGCCGTATGCCGCCGCCCCGCCTCCAGGCGTGCGCCTCCGCCGGGAGGCGCCGGCCGACCTGCCCGACCTTCTGGCCGACCGCGCCGTCATCACCCGAGTGCTGGTCAACCTGATCGAGAACGCCCTGCAGGCGATGCCGTCCGGAGGGACGCTGACCGTC
>JBHIBC010000018.1:0-41550 GCA_046758905.1 Acidobacteriota bacterium
GGCGCCAGCTTCTCCGTCCCCGACCTCGCGGCGGGCCCGGGGCGGGTGCGCCTCGGGCTCGACGGCCTGCGCGACGGAGCGCGGACCGCTCCTCGCGGGGCCGCGCCGTCATGTCGGCGCAGCTTCGGACGCGCGGCGGTCGTCGGCTCCTTCCCACTCTCGCCCCGGCGCGGCCCGGGCCGGACGCCCGGAGCCCGGCGACCTCCCCGGTCGATCCCCGCGGCCGGGCGGTGCGTGGCCCCTGCTGCCGGGGCGCCGACGCGTCGGTCGGCCGCGCGAGCGCTGTGCGGCTCGAGGGCCCGGAACGACACCAGCCGGCCCGATCGTCCTCTCATCACCTTCAGCGGCTTGCGGGCGGCCCGAACCCTCTCGACGAAGCTCCGGGCCTTCTCAGGACGAGCGGCGACGGCCTTCGGGTCGAATCGCGGCAGTCGGCCGGTCACCACGAACTTCGCGTCCCGCGGGACGAGCCCGACCTTCACCAGGTGACGGCCGTCACGTACGCCGAACCGGCCGACCGGCGCGAACCGCCAGCCCCTCCGGTGCAGGTGCGTCACCCGGACGTCGATCGCGCTGACGAAATGCACGTCGTGGAACACGGGGTAGTTGTAATAGTTGAGCGGACACCATCCGATGTAGGCGGGCCCGACCGCAAAGCTGACCCAGGCCCCGCTCCAGGCTCCGCCCGGGATCCAGAACCAGCCGAGGTTCACCGTGTAGTCCCAGCGACCGTAATGGTATGGGGCCCAGCCCCAGGGGTCGTACGAGATCCACACCCAGCCGGACGGGTACCAGGACCAGTACCCGTGCACATAGGGGCCCCACGAGCCGGAGTAGGTCGGCAGCCACACCCAGCCGTAGGTCGGCGCGTGGCGCCAGACCCCGTAAACCGCGAGCTCGCCGAGGTAAGGACGGACGGCCGGAGGGACGTCCGCCTCGACCTCGTCGAGCGGCGCGCCGTCGCCGCGCCGCAGGTAGGCGTCCAGCCTCCCCCCGCAAAATCGATCGAAGTCATCGAGCCGCTGGGTGTTGAACGGCTGCGGGCCGGAGGGAGTCCGGCCGGCCCGCACGCTGCTCCGTTCACCGCTTCGCACCAGGACCGAACCGCGGTCGCCCGACAGCTCCGCCACGCCGCGAAACGACGAGAGCGTGGTCACCCCGCGCTCGGAATCGATCCGGTAGGAGCCGCTGGAGACGGGGTAGATCGAGCCGCCCTCGGTGTCGATCTGGAAGACCGACTCCTCGTCGTCGACCGGGTGGGGCAGCTCGATCCTCAGGCTCCCCTCCTCGAGGGCGAGCAGATTCGTGCTCTGGTACTCGTTCGCGAAATCCGAGAGGCTGCGGAATATCAGGTGCGTGCCCTCGTCCAGCCATACGATCACTCCGTCCACGAGCTCGACCTCGAGGCGCCCCCCCTCGGTCCAGGCGCGATCTCCGGGGGCCAGGGGGACGTTGATCCCGGCCTCGACGATCTCCCCGTCCAGGGTCTTCCGGATGGTCGCCTCGCCCTCCGCGTACCGCACCCTGGCGTACGAGGAGCCGGATTCCTGCCCGGCGGCGCGCGCCCGGCCGCCCCCCGGGACCAGCCAGAACAGGGCGATGAGACCACTTATCAGGAGTTCCCGGTGCATCTGAGTTCTCGGGATCGCTGGCATGATCACGAACCTGCCTTTCCGGACCGGGCTCCCGCAGAGCCCGTGTCGGCAGTCGGTTCTAGCCAGATCCGTGCCACCGACGCGAAAGCCCTCCCGGAGCCGGACGGCCGGGTCCCGCGCCCTCCTCGATAGTTTCCCGGGAGGAGCGGGCCCGAGAACTGTCCCCGAAGACAGCCAGCGCCGTCCTGCGCCGCGGACAGGCCATTTGCCGTCGCCCCGAGCCCGGTCCTATACTGGCATCGATGAAGCGTCCCCTCCCGCACGCATTCGTCGTCCTTCTGGTCGGCGCCTCTGTGGTGCCGTGCCTCCCTCTGCCGGCGCGGGCCGGCGGCCGGAGCGAGATCGCGGCCGGCACGGAGAAGAAGGAGAAGCCCCGCCTCAAGCTGAGCGTCGAGCCGGCCGTCGGCTTCACGCCGGTGACGGCCCTGCTGACCGCGCATCTGTCCGGTGTGGACCCGCGCGATCCCAATTTCTGCCATGCCGCCGTGACCTGGATCAGGATCGACCCGGGTCGCACCGCGGAGCATGCCTCCAGGATCCGGCGCGATCCGGTCTGCCTGCACGCCGAGGAGGACTCACGCGTGCCGATGTTCTACACCAAGACCTTCACCCTGCGCCAGCCCGGCTCCCACCTCTTCAAGGCCCGCATCGAGGGCAAGGATGGGAAGGCGATCGAGTCGGGCTACGCGCGGGTTCGCGTCCTCAGGGTGCAGTAGCCTCCCTCACTCCTCTTCGCCCCGCTCTCCCAGGCTCTCGAGGAGCAGGTCCATGAGACGCTTCCGGGCTCTCGGCCCGAACTCCTTCTTCTTCCTGTCCCGGAACTGCCGCGCCTGGGCGGAGGTGTCGAGGGAGATCCGCGGGGAGGCCAGGGGGCCCCTCACCAGGAGGTGGAGCGTGACCCGTCCCTGCTCATCGGTCAGCGCGTCGAGCTTCGCGCTGCGCTCGACCATGCCACGGCTCGAGCCCTCCGAGAAGGTCGCCGCAACGCGGAGGTCCAGCGTCCCGTCCAGCCCGAGCCCGCCCCTGCCGAAAAGGTCCAGATCCGGGGAGTGCAGGACGAGGTCGCGGGTGCTGGCGACGCCCTCGGCTATCGACAACGTACCGCGCAGATACTCGAAAGCGGTCTCGTCCCGGCCGATCCCCCGGCCGCCCGCCGCCTCGAGCAGGGCCGCGGCGCGCTTGAGGACGCTGAATGAGGTCAGCGACCCGCCCGACAGCTCCAGGGAACCGGTCCCCCGCGCATTCGCCAGCATGACCCGCAGGCTCGAGCCCGAAGCCTCCACCTCGAGGCTCCCGCTCAGGTTGCCGCGCAGCAGACCGCTCAGGGCCGGGTCATAGGCTGCGAGCAGCGGCTCGACCTCGACCCCGTCCAGCCGCGCGTCGAGGCCGTAGGCCGGTTCGCCCCCGCCCAGATCGACCCGAGCCCGCCCGCCGAGCGTGCCGCCGTAAAACGATGTGCGCATCTCGTCCACCGTCAGCGCCCCGCGCGCCAGCCCCCCCGAGGCCTTCACGTCCGTGAGCTCGAATGTCTGGAAGCGCACCCTGTCGGCCGACAGCGTCCCGCGAGCCGTGATTCGCTGCAGGAGGCCCGGCCCCTCTCCGGCCGCCGCCGGCGCCGCGAGCGACCCTCCCCGCTCGACGCGGTCGGTGGCCGACGCGGGCCCGGCGAGGCCGTCCAGGATCTCGTTGAAGTCGAGATTCGGCGATGCGAGATCGAAGGCGACCCTGGGCCGCTCGAAGTCCTCGAGCCGCAGTCTCCCTCCGATCGACGACGACCCGATCCGCAGGCCGAAGTTCCTCCAGACCGCCCGGTTCCCGTCCACCGCTAGGGTGCCCCGGATCCCCTGCACCGGCAGGGACATCGAGGCATCGCGATACGACAGGTCGCGCAGCCGCACCTCGCCCTCGAATTCCGCCGCCTCCGGGCGGTCGAGGGGGAGCGTCAGCTCGCCTTCCAGGTCGATCTCTCCCGCGACCTCGAGCCCGTCCGGCTGCGCCACCCCGAGCCAGGGCGAGAGCCCCGCCAGATCGGAAGCTCGCAGGCCGCGGCCAGCGACGGCCGCCCTGAGACGCAGGGCCGACCCGTCGACCTCCAGCCGGGCCTCCGCCTTCAGACGGCCGGACCCCAGCCTCACCGACAGATCCACTTCGGTCGCGCCCCCGGCGCCCCACCCCCTCACTGCGGCCCCGATCGGGCCGATCTGCGCGCTGGACCGCGTGCCGGGCACGACGGCGTCGTCGTAGATCCGAAGCCTGCCGGAGCGCACCACGGCCCGGTGGACGGCCACCCTCAGCCCTCTCTCCCCCCCGGAGGGCCGCGGGGGCCCGGGCCGCCCGGAGGCGTCGGCCCGATCGAGCAGGTCGTCGAAGCTCCAGCGTCCCTCGGCGTCCCGGATCAGGTTCACAATGGGGCGGTCCAACACGATCGAGCGGATCACCAGGCGGCGCTTCAGGAGCGGGAGCAGCGCCACGCGGATAGAGACCGACCGGGCGCGCAGCGCCTCCCTGTCCGGATAGCGCGGCCCCTCCGAGACGGCCAGCCTCTCCGCCCGGATCGCGGGCACGGGGAGGAGCCTGAGGGAGAGGGCGCCGAGGTCGATCGACCGGCCCGTGGCCTCTCCGAGCTCCCGGACGATCAGCGGCCGATAGCGGTCGACGTCGAGCAGCGCCGGCAGGGCCACTCCGGCCGCGGCGATCGCCAGACCCGCGGCGACGATCGCCGCCGCCGTCCAGCGCTTGCGTCGTGGCACGCCCATGAACACCTCGCGACGCCGGGAGGGGTTACGGCGCGGGACGGTCTCCGGCTGCCTCGATATAGGAGCGCGCCAGACGCCGGGCGCGCGACAGGCCGAACAGCGACGGGAGCCGGGCCCTCCTGATCCGCTTGCGGATAATGTCGATCTTCTCCCGCGTCGCCTCCTCCCCCAGTCTCACGCACTCGAGGATCGCGGAGAAATCGGCCCAGTGGACGTGGTCGACGCGCGGCTCCACGACGACGTCCGCGAAGCGGCACTGCATCTTGCCCAGCGCGTCGGAGCGGATGGCGTTGGCCCGAAACATGATGTTGAGGCCGTTCTTAAACCCGGATGTGTCCTCGATCTCCCTCGACACGTCGACCGCGATGACCAGGTCGGCCCCCAATCGGATCGCCGGGAGGACCGGCACCTTGTTGATCCAACCGCCGTCGATCAACCTCCGTCCGCCGATCTCCACCGGCGGGAGCAGTCCCGGCACGGCGCTGCTGGCGCTGACGGCCAACCGCAACGGGCCATCCGTCAACAGGACCTCCCTTCCCGTGGCGATGTCCGCGGCCACCGCCGCGAACGGAATGGCGGCTCGCTCGATCGGCACGTCGTCGAGGACCCCGTTGATATTGTGCTCGAAGTGCTCAGCCGAGATCCACGAGGTCTTGGCCATCGAGTACGAATAGAATATGCCCTTCTTGACCAGCGTCAGGAAGCTGTAGAGGGGACCGGGGCGCGCCTCACGGCTCTCTCTCAGGAAGTCGAACTTCGACCGCTTGAACTCCCTGCTGAAGATGAAGTCCCGGAACCGCTCCTCCGTGGCCTGAGCGCTGCGCGTCGTGGCGTAGACGCCGCCGACGAGCGCACCCACGCTGGTCCCGGTGATGAGGTCGATCGGGATCGCCGCATCCTCCAGCACCTTGAGGACGCCGATGTGGGCCAGCCCGCGGGCCGCCCCGCCCCCTAGCGCCAACCCGACCCTCATCCCCTCAAACATCCGGTGGGCTCCGAAAATGCTCCAGCAGCGCCCGGCCGATCAGTATATGTGACGATTCGCCGGCGGCCATTCAAAGGGTGGCCGCGGGGCGCCGGGGACGGACGCGGGCGCGGGCATAGCGGCAGCGGCCGCTGAGGGGACAGTCGCGGCATGCGGGGTTGCGGGGCCGACAGAGCCGTCTCCCCAGCCGGATGAGGTTGATGTGCCCCGAGAGCGAGTAGCGCGGCGGGACCAGCCGGCCGAGGATCTCGTGGCTCCTGTCTCGCGTCGGGCTCGCCGGGACCCAACCCAGCCGCGTCGCGACCCTGTGGATGTGGGTGTCGACGGGGAAGACGGGCCGACCGCAGGAGAAGAGCAGCACGCAGTGGACCGTCTTCGCCCCCACCCCCTTGAACCGCGACAGGTACCGGCGCGCCTCGTCGACCGGCAAGCGCCTCAGGAAATCCAGGCTCAGCGACCCTCGCTCGCGGCGGATCTGCCGCAGCAAGGATTGAATGACGCGCGTCTTGGTTCGCGCCAGCCCGCCGACCCGGATCGAGGCCTCGACTTCCCCGGGCGGCGCCGACATCACCCGCTTCCAGGACCGGAACCTCCGCCGCAGCGCGTCGTAGGCCCGGTCGCTGTTCCGGTCCGTGGTGTTCTGCGACAGGACGGTCAGGATCAGCTCGTCGAGGGGCCGATGCCTCGTCCCGAGTCGCGGCCGGCCGAAGGAGCGCTCCAGCCGGGCGAGCCCTTCGACGACCCCAGCGCGGGTGACGCGGCCGGTCAAGCCGCCCCCTACCGCGCCCCCGGCGGGGGCGAGTTCGTGAACGCGCCGTCCACCATCACCAAGTCGTCGCCGGACCCGGACCGACCGTCGGGCCCCGGAGAGGTCAGGGTGTAGGTGTCTCCGTCCGACCGGTAGTCGAGCGTCCGGCCCCAGGCGTCGACCGCCGACGGCGATCTCAGGTAGGCCGGCGAGAGGGCGGAGACAGCTTCCCGCATGGTGGCCCCGCGGGGATAGGCGCCCCTCTCGAGGCGGTAGGCCTCCAGAGCCCGCGCGACGGTCTCCATCGTCCCCCTGGTCCCGACGAGTCGTCCCTGCTCGAGAGCGTGGAGGACCTCCCGCGAGTACTCCTCCCCCGCCTTCCCACAGGCGGCCAGCAGGCCGAACAGCAACACAGCGACCGCGGGCGCGGGCCGGCGCCGGCCCGCGGCGTCGTCTCGCCGATGTGTCGCGCATCGCCTCGCCCCGGCCCTCGCCGGATAACGGGTGCTCATCATCACCTCCTCCATGCCGCCCGGCTCGCGCCCGGGGATTGTATTACGAGCGGCGGGCCGCGCATCCTCCCGCTCGGGCGACCGGGGCCGGTGCCGCCCGCCCCTGGACAGACGGGTCCGCCTCTGCGACGATGCGCCTTGCCCCGGGCCGGTCCCTAACCCGCCCGGCGTCCGGTCGGGAGATCATCGATGAGGACCGCCGACGATCGCGTTCCGCTTCAACGCTGGCCGCGCAGCCCGCGGGCGGCGAAGGCCCTGCAGGAGAAGCTCCGCCGAAGGCTCCGTCCGACGGGGAGGCTCGGAGGTGTCCGGCTCGTGGCCGGCGCGGACATCGCCTACGATGCGGCCCGCAACCTGTCGTTCGCCGCGGTCTTGGTCTTCACCTTTCCCGATCTGGACCCGGTCGAGGCGAAGTGGGCGCGCGGGCGGATCCGGTTCCCCTACATCCCCGGCCTCCTCAGCTTCCGCGAGGCGCCGGCGCTGGTGCGGGCCTTCCGTCGCCTGCGGACACATCCCGACCTGCTGATCTGCGACGGCCAGGGGATAGCTCACCCGCGCGGCATCGGGCTGGCATCGCATCTGGGGCTGATCCTCGGCCTGCCGACGATCGGCTGCGCCAAGAGCCGCCTGATCGGGAGCCACGGGCCGGTCGGGCGGGCCGCTGGGTGCCTGACGCCCCTCCTCTACCGGGGGCGCACCGTCGGCGCGGTCGTCAGGAGCCGGAGGGGGGTGAGGCCGCTGTACGTGTCGCCCGGCGACCACATCGGAGTGGCGGACGCGGTGCGTTACGTCCTCGCCTGCTGCCGGGGGTTCCGGATCCCGGAACCCGTGCGTCAGGCCGACATCCTGGTGGGGCGCCTCAAGCGCGCCGATCCTCCGGCCGCAGCCGCGCGCCGGCGCCCGCGCCCCGCCGGCCCCTCGGACGCTATGGTAGAATCCGGCCGGGGTGCCGGCCATGAAGGGATCGCGCGGAGCGCGACGTGAGGCGCCGCGGCGACTCGCATGCGCCGTGCTTGCGGCCGGGGTCCTCGGGACCGGGTGCCTGGTCGGCGACTCCATGGAGCGGGACCCGGCGGAGGTCATGGACGACCCTTTCGTCCGCGCCCGTCAACGGATGGTCCGCGAGCAGATCGAGGCGCGCGGCATCCGGGATCCCCGGGTCCTCGAGGCGATGCGACGGGTCCCGCGGCACCTGTTCGTGCCGGAGCCGTGGAGGAGCCGGGCCTACGAGGACGGCCCGCTGCCGATCGGTGAGGGACAGACGATCTCCCAGCCCTACATCGTCGCCTTCATGACGGAAGCGCTCCGGCCCCGGTCCACCGATCGGATTCTCGAGGTCGGCACCGGGTCCGGGTACCAGGCCGCGGTGCTGGCGTCGATCGTCGCGCGCGTCTTCACTGTCGAGATCCTCCCGGGCCTGGGCGAGCAAGCGCGCCGGCTGCTGCACGAGCTGAACTACGATAACGTGGAGGTGCGGATCGGCGACGGCCACGCGGGGTGGCCGGAACACGCCCCGTTCGACGCGATCATCGTGACCGCGGCCCCGGAGGAGGTGCCGCCGGCCCTGATCGATCAGCTGGTGACGGGCGGACGGCTGGTGATCCCGGTGGGCCGGCGCGAGCAGCATCTCATCCGCTTGACCCGTACCGCCGAGGGTGTCGAACGCGAGACCCTCCTGCCGGTCCGGTTCGTGCCGCTGACCGGAGGAGGATCGCGCCCGGACTGACCCGCGACCCCGGGCCCGCCATCAGGGGCTCACGCTTCAGGAGAAGGCATGGCCAAGCTCATCACCCCCCGGAGCGAGGACTACGCCCGCTGGTACACGGACGTCGTCACCCAATCCGGGATGGCGGACTACTCTCCGGTCAAGGGGTGCATGGTGATCCGTCCGCTCGGCTACGCCGTGTGGGAGGCGATGCAGAAGGACCTGGACGCGCGCTTCAAGGCGACGGGTCACGAGAACGCCTACTTCCCCCTGTTCATCCCCGAGTCCTACCTGCGCCGCGAGGCGGAGCACGTCGAGGGGTTCGCGCCGGAGTGCGCCGTGGTGACCCACGGCGGCGGGAAGAAGCTCGAGGAGCCGCTGGTCATCCGTCCCACGTCGGAGACGATCATCTACGCGATGTACTCCAAGTGGATCCGCTCCTACCGTGACCTCCCGGTCCTGATCAACCAGTGGGCCAACGTGGTGCGCTGGGAGATGCGCACCCGGCTGTTCCTGCGCACCACGGAGTTCCTGTGGCAGGAGGGACACACGGCCCATGCAAGCGAGGCGGAAGCGGAGGACGAGACCCTGAAGATCCTTCACGTTTACCGGTCCTTCGCGGAGGACCGCATGGCGATCCCGGTCTACACCGGGCGCAAGACCGAGAGTGAGAAGTTCGCAGGGGCGCTGCGCACCTACTGCGTCGAGGCGCTAATGCAGGACAGGAAAGCCCTGCAGGCCGGAACCTCGCACAATCTCGGCCAGAACTTCGCCAAGGCCTTCGACGTGAAATACCAGACGAGGGACGGCGGGTGGGAGCACGTGTGGAACACATCGTGGGGCGTCTCCACCCGCCTCGTGGGCGCCCTCGTCATGGCGCACGGCGACGACAACGGGCCCGTCTTCCCGCCGCGCCTGGCACCGATCCAGGTGGTCATCGTCCCCATCTGGAGGAGCGACGAGGAGAAGAGCCGCATCGCGGAGGCCGCATCGCGGGCGATGAGGGAGCTGGAGGCCGCGTACCGCGTCCGGGCCGACCTGCGCGACGAGCTGTCGCCGGGACGGAAGTTCAACGAGTGGGAGCTGAAGGGAGTTCCGCTGAGGCTTGAGATCGGCCCCCGGGACCTCGACGCGGACCAGTTCACCGCGGTGCGACGGATCGACCGCAGGAAGAGCGCCGTGCCGCGGGCGCGGATCCGCGACGAGGTGGGCCGGATGCTCGAGGAGATCCAGCGGGACATGCTGGTCCGGGGCCGGGCGTTTCTGGCCGAGAACACCCGTGACGCCGGCCCGTACGATTCGTTCAGGAGGGCGATCGAGGAGGTGGGCGGCTTCTACCGCGCCCACTGGTGCGGCTCCGCCGACTGCGAGCGACAGATCAAGGACGAGACCAAGGCCACGATCCGCTGCGTCCCTCTGGAGGGGAACCGGACGGCCGGCACCTGCCTGCGGTGCGGGGCCAGGTCCGACCGATGGGTCTACTTCGCGCGCGCCTACTGACCCTCCGGGTCGGGGCTGCGGCGCTGATCGCGCTGGGGACGGCCGGTCCACCCGCTGGGCCGGGGACGGCGGCGGCCGCCGGCCGGCCCGCCCCCCCGGCGGAGGGCCCCGTCGAGGCCCGCCGCGCGGTCGAGGTCCGCTTCCTCGAGCCGTCTCCGCCCGCCCTGATCCTGGGAGACACCCGCCTGACCGTGGAGGCGACGACCTCCCCCCCTCGCCGCATCGTGAACGTCCGCATCTACGTCGACGGCGCACTCCTCACCATCCTGGAGAGGCCGCCCTACACGCTCGTCTGGGACGCGGGGACCCGCTTCCGCCGCCGGGTCCTGCGCGCCGTGGCCACCGACTCTGAGGGCCGCACCGGCGAGGCGGTCCTGGTGGCGCGGCCGTTGTACATCGGACAGTACGAGGAGGTTCGCTTGGTGAACGTGTTCGCGACCGTGCGGGATCGTAGGGGCCGCGTCGTCCTCGACCTGAAGGAGGAAGATTTCAGGCTGGTCGAGGACGGGGTCCCCCAGACCATCACACATTTCAGCTCGGCGCGCGTCCCGCTGACCGTGGCCCTGCTGATCGACGCGAGCAACAGCATGAACCTCGGGGGGAAGATCGCTTTCGCACGCAAGGCGGCGGAGGCGTTCGTCGAGAGCGCGGGCCCGGACGATCGGCTGATGGTGGTCGCGTTCAACGACGAGGTCCGTGAGCTGGTGGGGGCGACCAGCGAAGCACCGCGGCTGAAGGAGGCCATCGCGAGCATCCGCGCGGAGGGCGGGACCGCCCTGTACGACGCGATCTACAGGATCGCGGACCGCATGGCGGCCGCCGAGGGCCGGCGCGCCATCGTGTTACTCTCGGACGGGAGGGATCAGGCGCTGGCCGAGGACGAGCCGGGGAGTCTCCACCTGTTCGAGGAGGCGCTGGAGAAGGCCCACAGGGCCGAGGTCGCTATCTACTCGGTGGGCCTCGGCCGTCATCTGGACGCGGAGATGGACGTGCCGCGCCTGCGCAGCCTCAAGGAGATCCTCGAGACCTTCGCCCGTCAGACGGGCGGCCGGGCCTACTTCCCCTCTCGGCCGGGAAGGCTGTCGCGGATCTACCGTCAGATCGCCGCGGACCTGAAGGCACAGTACAGCCTCGCGTACACCTCGGCGAACCGGGCCCGCGACGGGCGCTGGCGGTCGATCTCCGTGGAGGTGAAGGATCCGGACCTGACGGTGCAGGCACGTGCCGGCTACTACGCCCCGGGGCCCGGCGCGCCGTGAGGCGCGGCGCGCACGGCCCGCGCTCGGTCGCGGCGGATCAGGACGAGGTTGCGCGTGTACACGAAGATCCCGGCCGACTGGCCCAGAGTGAAGACCGGGTCCTGCCGGTGCCAGAGGGCGTAGACGAAGAGGATCCCGCCTCCCACCAGGCTCAGGTACCAGAACGCGACCGGAATGGTGCTCCGTCCCCGCCTCTCCGACACCAGCCACTGCACCAGGAACCGCAGCGTGAAGAAGAGCTGACCGAGCAGGCCGAACAGGACCCAGCCGTCGACGTGCAGGAGCCTCTCAAGACTCATCCTTCACCTCGTAACGCAGCCTTCGCTTCTTCATCCAGCGCACCGCCAGCAGGTCGAGAAACGACGGGACCAGACGATTCGCGATCCCGTACTTGGACCGCCCGTGCCGCCGGGACCGGTGGCCGACAGGACACTCGTGCACGCGGAATCCCTCCATCTTGAGCAGCGTGGGGAGGAACCGGTGCATCCCCTGATAGAGCTTCAGGCGTGACAGGGCCTGTCGGCGGTACGCCTTCAGCGAGCAACCCGTGTCGACGATCTGCTCGTCGCTGAGCCGGTTGCGCACGTAGTTGGCGATCCGGGAGGAGATCCTCCGCACCAGGTTGTCGCGCCGCGTCCGGCGGATGCCGACCACCGCGTCCCAACCGTCGAGCTCCGCGATCAGCTTCGGGATGTCGCCCGGGTCGTTCTGGAGATCGGCGTCCAGCGTCACCACGACGTCTCCGCGCGCCCGCCGGAACCCCGCGTCCATCGCGGCCGTCTGGCCGGCGTTGCGCACGAAGCTCACGACGCGGACGCTAGGGTCCATGCAGCGCAGCCGGCCCAGGACCCCGGCGCTGCCGTCGGTGCTCCCGTCGTCCACGAAAATCACCTCGTACGAGAGGCCCGATCCGCGCAGCACCCGGCGGATCTCATCCGCCAGCGGGAGGATGTTCTCCCGCTCGTTGTACACGGGGATCACCAGGGACAGGTCGATCGTCGTTCGGGAGCCGTTCACTTCAGTTGAAGATCCACAGACGCCGCAACCGACTCATGCGCCGGTGGCGGCGACACTCGGCCGGCGTCAGGAGATCGGGAGACAGGCGGGCTTTCCATTTCAGGACGGCCGACTCGTCGACGGCCCTCAGGAGGCGGGACAGGATGCGGCCGACCCTGGTGCGCCCGTCCAGGCACACGGAGGCGTTGAAGTCGATGACGTAGGGCCGCCCATCCGCCGTGATCAGGATGTTGTCCCGCTTGCGCAGGTCGATGTGGGCCACGCCCCGGGCGTGGATCTCGGCAACGAGGCGGGTCAGATCCTCGAACATCCTGGCGGTCCGACCGGCACGGAACCGGCACCAGCGGGTGATGCGCTCCCCGTCGACCCCCTCCATGAGGAGGCCGAAACGCCCCACCCTGCCGTAGCATCTCGGGACCCCGGGGACGCCGCGCAGGCGATCGAGGGCCCGGGCCTCGCGCCGGATCTGCAGCCGCCCCAAGAGGCGGATCGGCCACGTCTTGTCGCCGAAGTCCTTCAGGATGGCCCGGCCGTCACCGCGCGCGACGCTTCTGATATCGGCCTTGCTCCAGCCCCCACGCCGGACAAGGGTCTCCCCGCTCCGGGCGCCCGCGGGCACCTCCTGTGACGCGATCACCGCAACCCTCTGTGCTATCCTTCGCCCGGCGCGAGCGCGCTCGATTCTACCACAGCCGCCGGCGCCGGACCCGGAGCGGGTGCGGCCCTTATGGATCTGTCGAGACGACGTCTGGCCTCCCGGCCCCGGCGCAGGCTTCACGACGGACGCAACCCGTCCAAGGCTGTGGTGGATCTCGTCGAGTTCGAGGGCGGCCCGATCGTGCTCAAGGACCTCTCGTCGCGGGCCTGGCCCGTCCGCGAGCTGCTCGGACCGTGGCAGCTGGACCGCGAGGCCCGCGCTTATCGCCGGCTGGAGGGGCTTGAGGGAGTGCCCCGGTTCCTGGGCCGCGTCGACCGACAGGCGATCGCGATCGAATACGTGGCCGGCCGCGATCTCAGCCACCTCCGCCCCGGCGACCTGCCGGCGCTCTTCTTCGACCGGCTCGAGGGCATCGTGGAGGCGGTCCACGCGCGGGGCGTGGCCCACGGGGACCTGCACGGCCAGGACGTGCTGGTCGGCCCGGGAGGCGAGCCGTACGTGATCGACTTCTCGACCGCGATCCTCGCCGCGGCTCGGCCCGGGCGGGTGCGCGCGCGCCTGTTCGACCAGGCCCGCCGGGCCGACAGGCGGTCGGTGGCCAAGTTGCGCCGCCGGTTCCTGGGCGGCGGTGCCGCCGTGCCGGAGCGGCCGCCGCTCTACCGCATCGGCAGGGCCCTTCGCCGGATCGTCGACCTTCTGCGCCGCAGCCGTGGCGGGCGCTGAAGTCCCCCGTTTGCGCCCGGCCCGGCTCTCTGCTAGCCTTCGGCCTCGGGCCACCTGGAGATTGCCGTGATCCACGGAGTTCGGACCAAGACGCTCAGGGTGATCCCGGACGAGCGGGGCCGGCTGATGGAGACTCTGCGCTGCGACGACGAGCTGTTCGTCAAGTTCGGGCAGGCCTACATCACCACGGCCTACCCCGGCGTCGTCAAGGGCTGGCACTACCACAAGGTCCAGGTCGACCATTTCATCGCCGTCAAGGGTATGTTCAAGGTCGTCCTGTACGACGATCGCCCCGACTCGCCCACGCGGGGCGAGGTCAACGAGTTCTTCATGGGACAGCACAACCCGATGCTCCTCCAGATCCCGACTCACGTCCTGCACGGCTTCAAGGCGATCGGCACGGAGGAGGCCATCATGCTGAACATCCCGACGGAGCCGTACCGCCAAGAGTCTCCGGACGAGTACCGCGTCGACCCGCACAGCCCGGAGATCCCGTACGACTGGGGCCTGAAGGAGAGGTAGCGGGATGAAGGGCGTCATCCTGGCCGGCGGACTGGGCAAGCGCCTGCACCCGCTCACCAAGATCACAAACAAGCACCTCTTGCCCGTCTACAACCGCCCGATGATCCACTACCCGCTGAGGACCCTGGTCGACGCCGGCCTCCGCGACATCCTGATCGTCACGGGGGGCACCCATGCCGGCGAGTTCCTGCGGCTTCTCGGGAACGGACGCGAGTTCGGCCTCGAGGACATCGCCTACACGTACCAGGAGGGAGAGGGGGGAATCGCCGACGCATTGTCGCTGGCACGGCATTTCGTCGACGGCGACAAGAGCGTGGTGATCCTGGGGGACAACATCCTCCAGGAGGACATCCGCCGGCCGGTCGAGGCGTTCCGCCGGCAGGAGCGCGGGGCGCGCATCCTGCTCAAGAAGGTGCCCGACCCCCAGCGGTTCGGGGTCCCGGAGATCCGTGACGGCCGGATCATGACGATCGAGGAGAAGCCGAAGTCCCCCAAGTCCGAATACGCGGTGACCGGTATCTACATGTATGACGCCCGGGTCTTCGACATCATCGACACGCTGGTGCCGTCGGACCGCAACGAGCTGGAGATCACCGATGTCAACAACGCCTATCTCGCGCGGGGGGAGCTGGAGTACGACGTCCTGGAGGGCTGGTGGACCGACGCCGGCACCTTCGAGTCCCTGTTCCGCGCCAGCCACCTGGTCCGCGAGAGCGCCATCGAGAAGTTGACCGCGCGTCTCGGCTGAGGATCATCCCGCACGCCGCCATGCACCTTCTCATCACCGGTGGGGCCGGGTTCATCGGCTCCCACTACGTCCACCACACCCTGGCGGCCCACTCCGACCGGCGGGTGACCGTGCTCGACAAGCTGACCTACGCCGGCAACCCGGCGAACCTGGCCGGGCTGGAGCGCACCGGACGCTTCCGGTTCGTCCGGGGCGACATCGCCTCGCGCTCGGACGTCGAGGCGGCGCTGCGCGAGGGCGTCGACTGCATCCTCAACTTCGCGGCCGAGACGCACGTCGACCGCTCGATCGGCGATCCCGAGGGCTTCATCCGGACGGACGTCTTCGGGGCCTACACGCTGCTCGAGGCGGCGCGCGCCCGGGGCCTGCACCGGTTCGTCCAGATCTCCACGGACGAAGTCTACGGCAGCGTGCCGGAGGGCTCCAGCCGCGAGGACTCGCCGCTCATGCCGTCCAACCCATACTCCGCCAGCAAAGCCGCCGCCGACCGCCTGGCGTACTCGTACTACGCGACCTACGGGCTCCCGGTCCTGATCACCCGGGCGTCGAACAATTACGGACCCCGTCAGTACCCCGAAAAACTGATCCCGCTGTTCATCACCAACGCGATCGACGACCAGCCGCTGCCGCTGTACGGAGACGGCCGGAACGTGCGCGACTGGATTCACGTGGCCGACCACTGCGCGGCCCTCGATCTGATCCTGGAGAGAGGCACGCCCGGCGAGGTTTACAACATCGGCGCGGGCAACGAGAAGCGGAACATCGAGATCACCGAGATGATCCTGACCCGGCTGGGCAAGACCCGGGATCTCGTGCGCCCGGTCGCGGACCGGCCGGGTCACGATCGCCGGTACTCGATGGACTGCAGTCGGCTCCGATCTCTCGGCTGGTCGCCCCGGATCCGGTTCGAGGAAGGGATCGACACCACCATCGGCTGGTACGTGCAGAACCGCGAGTGGTGGGAGCCGATCAAGACGGGAGCCTACCTGGAGTACTACCGGAAACAGTACCGTCTGTGACCGGGAGGTCGGAGACGGTCACCTCCTCGATCCGCCCGTCCCGCGCCAGCCGGTAGCGAAGCCGCGCCACGGGGCGCTCCTCCCGGGACGTGTCCCAATAGAGCAGCGAGGCCTCGAAGCCGTCCGCCGTCTGCCTCACATCGATCCGCTCGATGGCCCCGGCGACGTCCAGGCTTTCCGCCAGCGCTCGCATCGCCTCCTCGCTCCGCCGCGCGCGGGCCACCCTCCGGAGGTCCGGCTCCTCGAGGATGAGCGCCGGATGAAGCCCGTCCAGGCGCATATAGCAGCCCACCATCTGCCGCGCGGCGTCCGCGTCCAGGCGCAGGTCCTCCCGGGCGACGGCGGCGTTGATCCGGGCCCGCACCTCGCCCCGCGGCTCGGGGGGCAGGCGCCCCAGATTCGCCAGCGTCCTCACCCGCAGGCCGCGAACCCCGACGATCTTCCAGACGTCGTCGCACCCGGCGGTACACAGCACATACAGGCGCAGGTGCCGCAGGGGCGGACACGGGACCTCCTCCATCTCCGCCGCGGAGCGGTCCCCGGGATAGATCGACGCGAAGGCGACGGCCCAGCGCACGATCGGCTCGGGCGGCGTCAGGATCCCGAAGAACCAGGCCGTCGGCAGCAGGATCAACGCCACGAGCGCGCCCAGGCTCAGTCTGATCAGCCTCACGGCCCGGCTCTCCGCGGCCGTCCGGGCGCGTTGACACGGTTCGGCGTGTTCATTACGATGCCCGCCTTTCCTGAGGAGCGATCGTGTCGCAGCGCAGCCGAGCCCTCGCACGCATCCGACTGGGCCTGCTCTATCTGTTCGTCGCGGGCTTGGTCGCCACCGCCCGCCCGACGCCGACCCTGCTCGCCGCAGGGGCCGGCCTGATCCTCCTGGGCGAGGCGGTGCGCCTCTGGGCGGCGGGCCATCTGGTCAAGTCTGTCCGGCTGGTCACCTCGGGCCCCTACGCCTACACCCAGAACCCGCTCTACCTGGGCCGACTGCTCATCCTGACCGGGCTGGCCATCGCGGCGCACAACGAAGCCCACCTCAACCTCGCGGCGCTCGCTGCGGGATACCTCATCTTCTTCCTCTACTACCTGCCGCGCAAGATCCGGGTCGAGGGAGATCGGCTGAGCCGGCTGCACGGCGCGGCCTTCGATATCTACCGCCGCAGCGTACCGGTGCTCATCCCGACATTCAAGCGCTTCGCCGGGGAGACGAGCCCCTGGTCGCTCGGCCGGATGGTGCGCAACCAGGAGCCGCTGGTGATCGTGGGGCTTCTGGCCGCGCTCGCCTTCCTGTGCTGGCGCATGCTCCGGGCCTGAGCGGCCCCGCGGGCCGCGCCCCCGATCCCGGACCGCTTCGGGCGATCGTCTCCCGCACTAGGTCGGCGAGCCGGGCGCCGATCGCGGCGGCGTCGAAGCCTTTCCGCACCGCCTCGCGCCCGCGGTCGCCCATCGCCCCCGCTAGGTCGGGGTCGCGCAGCAGCCGTTCGAGACGCTCCACCCACTCCGCCTCCCGGCGCGCGTGGAAGCCGCAAACGCCGTCGCGCACCAGATCGGCGTTCACGCCGATCGGCGAGCAGACGACGGGCAGGCCGGCCGCCTGATACTGCAGGATCTTGAGGCCGCACTTGCCGCGCGAGAAAGCGCTGTCGTCGAGCGGCATCAGGCCGACGTCCAGATCGAGCAGGTCGGCGGCCTCTCCCTCGGCGCTCCACCTGCGCTTCTCGGTCGGCACCCCGGGCAGGTCGACGAAGTCGCTGCAGATCTGGACGAGGCGCGTCCCGGGCAGCCGCGTGCAGAGCGATCTGAGCGGCCCGGCGAGGTCCCGGAGGTAGCGCAAGGCGGGGCGGCTCCCGATCCAGCCGACGCGCCCGCCGTCGCGGCGCGCCCGCCTCCGCTTCCTCGCCTCGGCCACGGCCGCGTCGGGGAAAGGGGCGATGTCCACGCCGGTCGGCAGGATCGACACCTCCGGCGTGAGCCGCGACGCGTACTCGGCCAGCACCCGGTTCCCCGCGATCACCCGCCGGCTGCGGGCGAGGATCCGGTCGAGACGGCGGCGGCGAGACCGGGCCCGGCGTTCCGCCCGGCGCGGACCGAACCGCTCCTTCTCGTCCGGGCTGACCGCATACAGCGCGTCGTCGATGTCGAAGAGGACCGTCGCCGAGCCGAGGAGCGGCCCGAGCTTCCAGGTCGCGAACAGCTTCCTCTGGACGAGGATGCCGTCGACGGAGCGGGCCAGCCGAGCCAGGCGCAACTGATCGCCCGGCCCCCGCCTCTTGGCCGAGTAGATCTCCACGGAAAGCCCGCGCGACCGGAGAGCCCCGACATGCTGCAGGACCCGCAGCCGCGAGCTGGGATGATCCTCGCCGGCGCTCAGGACGCACAGCAGGCGCATAGCGGCCGTCCTTCCACCCTCAGCGCGGCGTCCCCCAGACGATACGGACGCCGCCCGGGGTCCACGTCACCTCGGCGCGGCGCGGCGCGGCCCGCCAGGCTCGACCCCCGCGGTGCGAGTCGACGAGCAGACGCCCGATCGTGAGGCCGTTCGCATACCCGAGGAAGACGTCCGGGACCCAGTGCGCGTCCTCGCTGAGCCTCTGGTACGCGACGAGGGCGGCGCCCCCGTACAGCCCCCAGGTCCCGAGCCGCTTCCAGAACCGAAGCGCGCGCCCGTCGCCGGACCGGAGGCGGAGGTGGCGGTCCGCGATCGGGGCGATCAGCGACGACGCGATCGAGACGTCACCCGAGACCCCGTGCCCGCCGGAGGCGAAGAACCTCAAGGCGTCCCCATCCCTCGGCCGCTCGGCCGCGAGCACGACGTTGCCCGCCGTGGCGACGACCACCGAATAGGTCACGCTCTGGAGCAGGATGTGAGCGGTCTCGGTGTCATATCCCGAGCGGCGCGCCCGCCCGGCGAGGTAGTAGCCCAGCGCCACCAGGGGAACCGTCAGGCCCTTGCCCAGGACATCCCGGGCGCCGTCCAGGACCGAATCGAAGCCGCCGCGATGATCCTGCGCGAATTCGCGCACATCCTGCCGCGCGACGTAGAGCGCCGCGCCGCCGCCCATCACCCAGCCGACCCTGGTCCACCCCGAGCGGTCGAGGTGGAAGGGGCGGCCGAACACGTAGCGCGCGTCGCGCCCGATCTGCCGCCAGCCGAGAGGAGCCTCGGCAGGACGAGCGGGCCGGTCGACCTGCGCCCGGGGCGGTCGGGCCTCCCAGGGCCAGGGGAGGACCAGGGCCCCGGCGGCCAGCACCGCCGACCGGACGAGGACGCGTCCCCGGCCGCCGACGGGTCTTCCCCGGGGCGCGGCCGGAGCGCGGGGGGCGGGCGGGGCGCCCGTCACCGGCCGGTCCCCGGCGGCCGCGCCCGCCGGGCCGGCGCACTCCCCTCGGGTGCGGATGTCACCAGCAACATGAGCCGGTGCCCGACCTCCTGCCGATCGAGGATGAGCGGATCGCGATCGATCGCTGTGCGCGCCGCCTCGAGGTGCCGATCCTCGATCAGGCAGAAGGCGTCGAGGTTGGATCCGAAAAACGTCCGCAGCTCCCCGGGGGCCCTGAGAACGTCCAGGAAGCGTCCCGTGTAGAAGGCATACGCCTCCCGATAGTCCGGATAGATGCCGAGCGGCGCGCTCCCGACGATGGCGGAGACCCTCCGGCAGAACGGACGGGCCGACTTGTATAGATTCAGGACCGGGAAGACACCGAGGGTGACCACCAGGTAGCACGCCACGGCGCCGAATGCGTAGAGCGCGAGGGCGGCTGCGCCCGCGCGGCGCAGCAGGAGGATCGAGACGAGGGTGGCCGCCCCGAGGATCGATGCGAGCAGGACGGCCGGCGCGAGCAGGCCGGGCGAGCGCTGCCGCACCAACGGCAGGTAGTGGGCGGACGCCAGAACCACGACGAGAAGGGCCGCGCCGAGCGACCAGCGCGACGAGCGCAAGAACGGCGGCGGCTCCCATTCGAACAGGGCCGCGTCCCAGAACCGCCCGACGACCAGGGCCAGGCACGGGGCGAGCGGGAGGAGGTAGACGCCTCGCTTCTCGACGGAGAAGGCGAACACCGAGAGCATTACCGTGATCCAGGTGTAGAGGTAGACGCCGCTGCGGTGGCCCCTCGACCGTCTCCTCGGGAACGTGTGACCGATGGCCACCGGCAGCAGCACCGCCCACGGCATGAATCCGACCGCCAGGCTCGTGAAGGTGTGAAAAAAGGGCTTGGCGTGGTGTACCCCCCGCGCATAGCGTTCGGCCATGCGGCCGAACGCGAACCCGAGCGGGAAGGGCTCCCCCGCCGCCAGGTAATAGGAGGCGAGCCACGCCAGACCGGGCGCCAGCGCGACAGGCAGCCCCCAGAGGAGCCCCGCCCGGCGCAGGAAGCCGAGCTCGCGACACGCTGCCAGGAAGACGGCTGCCGCGAGGATCGGCAGGAGCAGCCCCAGGGGACCCTTGGTGAGGGTCGCCAGCCCCATGCTGAGGTAGAAGGCCGTCAGCCACCGACGATCTCCCCCGGACTCGTGCGCCCGATAGAACGCCAGGCACGCCAGCGTCAGGAGGAGCGTCCAGAGCATGTCCGTGTGAGCCCACCGCGCCTCCATGAAGAACTCCTGCGCGGTCGCGAGGACGACTGCGGCGAGAGCGCCGGTGCGCCGGCCGAACAGGGCGCGCCCCAGGTAGAAGACGCTCAGAACCGTCAGCAGCGCCGCGAGGCTGGAGGGGAGGCGGACGCTGAACTCGGTCACCCGCCCCGCCGGGAGGGAGAACGCGGCCGCCAGCCAGAAGTAGAGCGGCGGCTTCTCGAGGTACGGCTCCCCGTTGTTGTGCAGGATCGCCCACGAGCCGTCCTCGAGCATCTCGCGGACGATCTCCCCCGATCGGGGCTCGTCGGGCGCCCACAGGTCGCGTCCGCCAAGGTTGAGCGCGAAGAGCAGGGCCGCCAGCGGCAGAACGAGCAGGAGGCAGTTGCGGTCGGTGCCGAAGATGCGCGCCGTCAGGGACACCCGTCACCCCCACGCCCGCGCCGCGCGTTCCCGGGTCCGGCCGGCGGACGGTCAGATCGATGAGGCCCGCGTCCCCGGTCCCTCATCACGGAACTGCAGGGCGTACAGGCGTGCGTAGGTGCCCCCGCGCGCCAGCAGCCCGGCATGGCTTCCGCGCTCCACGATCCGCCCCGCGTCCAGGACGACGATCGTATCGGCGCTGCGCACCGTGGCCAGACGGTGCGCGATCACGAAGGCCGTCCGGCCCGCCATCAGGTTTCGGAGCGCCCCCTGGACCTCCGCCTCGGATTCCGCGTCGAGCGAGGAGGTGGCCTCGTCCAGCACGAGGATCGGCGCATCCTTGAGGATGGCGCGGGCGATCGAAAGCCTCTGGCGCTGGCCCTGGGACAGCCGGTGGCCCGCCTCGCCGAGTGGCGTGTCGTAGCCCCGAGGCAGCCGGGAGATGAACCCATCCGCGTGCGCCGCGACGGCGGCCGCCCGGACACGCTCGAGAGGGATGTCGCGGCGCCCGTAGGCGATGTTGTCGCGCACCGTCCCATCGAACAGGATGATCTCCTGAGTGACGAATCCGATCTGCTCCCTCAGTGACCGCAGCGTCACGTCGCGCACGTCCCGCCCGTCGATCAGCACCGCCCCCGCGGTCACGTCGTAGAACCGGGTGAGGAGGTTCACGAGCGTCGACTTGCCGGACCCACTGCCGCCGACAAGGGCCACCACCTGGCCGCGCCGCACCTCGAGGTTGACGTCGCGCAGGACCGGCGCCCCGCCGTAGCTGAACCCGACGTCGCGGAACTCGACCGCATCGCGGAAAGGCGGGAGATCGATCGCACCCGGACGCTCGCGGACCAGATTCTCGGCGTCCAGGATCTCGAAGACCCGCCGGGACGCGGCGGCGGCCTGCTGCACCTGGTTGTTGATCTTGGCCAGGTTCTTGAGCGACTGGTAGATCATGAACAGGGCCGCCAGGAAGGTGGTGAACTCCCCCGGGGAGAGCTTGCCGGCGTGGATGCGGTAGCTGGCGTAGGCGAGCAGCACCGCCCCGCCCACGGCGGCGAGGATCTCCATGATGGGCGGCGTCAGCGACACCACCCTGGCCGCCCTCTTCTCGGCGCGCTGGACCCGATTCAGCGCCTGGTCGAACCGGCCGATCTCGAATCCCTCCATCCCGAACGCCTGCACGATCCGGGTTCCGGCGATCCCCTCCTTCATGACGCCCACGGCCTCGCCCATCCTCTCCATGCTGTGCCGGCTCGTCCGCTTCAGCCGATGCCCGAGACGGACGACCGGGTACACCACCAGCGGCAGGAGGACGAGGCAGAACCCGGCCATGCGCCAGTTGAGGTAGAACAGCCACGCCGCCTGGCCCGCCAGGATGGCCCCGAGGCGGAAGACCTCGGCAAGATCCCCCGAGACCGTGCGCTGCAGGCGCGCCGTGTCGCCCGCGATCCGCGAGATCAACTGTCCCGAGGGATGGGTCGAGAAGAAGGCGAGGGACTGCCTCTGAATGCGGGCGTAGAGATGGGCACGGAGGTCGCGGACCGTCTGAAGGCCGACCCAGCGCGTCAGGTACGAGGTGAGGTAGGTGAACAGTCCCTTGAAGATGAACAGGGCGACGATCAGCACGGCCACCAGGACCGCCGTGCCCGTCGCTCCCTCTCCGACCCTCTCCGAGAAGGCCGCCAGCGGCGCGAAGAACCGCCCGCCGGACTCGATGAGCCCGCGCGCCTGATCGAGAAGCCGGAACTTGCCCGCGGTGGCGCTCGGACCGAAGGCGCCGCGCGCCAGGACCTCGTCGAAGAAGGGCTGAATGAGGCTCAGCAGGCCCAGGTAGCTGAGCGAGATGAGGATCGAGCTGAGCGCCGCCGCCACCAGGCGCCCCAGATAGGGCCGCACGTAGCGCAGCAGACGGAGCAGGTCGTTCATGGGCCTCAGGCGGAATGGATCTCGAGGGCGCCGAAGAAATACCCGATCTCGAACGCCGCGGTCCGCGGCCCGTCGGACCCGTGCACGATGTTCCTCTCGATCGACGAGCCGAAGGCGCGCCGGATCGTTCCCTCATCCGCCCTGCCGGGATCGGTCGCGCCCATGATGCGCCGCACCCGCTCGATCGCGCCCTCCCCCTGCAGGACCATCGGGACGATCCGCCCAGACGTCATGAAGGAGACGAGAGAGTCGAAGAAGGGCTTCCCCCGGTGCACGTGATAGAAGCGGCCCGCCTCGCCGGGGTCGAGCCGGACCATCTTCAGTGCCACGACCTCCAGCCCGGCCTCCTCGAAGCGACGGATGACCTCGCCGATGAGGTTCCTCTCCGTGCCGTCGGGTTTCACGATCGCCAGCGTCCGTTCCATCGCCGTCTCCGATTCCGTCCAGGGGATCGTGGGGCGTCAGGAGAGCAGGCGGCCGACCGCCTCTCCGATGCCGGCGGGGTCGTCCAGGACCATCGCGCCCGCATCCTTGAGGGCCGCCATCTTCTCCGCCGCGGTGCCGCGCCCTCCCGCGATGATCGCCCCCGCGTGGCCCATGCGCCGACCGGGCGGGGCCGTCCGTCCGGCGATGAACGCCACCAGCGGCACCTTCAGCTCCTCGCGCGCGAACCGCGCCGCCTCCTCCTCGGTCCCCCCGCCGATCTCCCCGATCAGGACGATGGCCCGCGTCTCGGGATCCTCCCGGAACAACGCCAGGGCATCGACGAAGGTGGTGCCGATGATCGGGTCGCCCCCGATGCCGATGCACGTCGTCTGCCCGATCCCGCGGCGGCTCAGCTGGGCGACCGCTTCGTAAGTCAGTGTGCCGCTGCGGGAGATCACGCCCACGGGTCCCGGACGGTGGATCGAGCCCGGCATGATCCCCACCTTCGACTTCCCGGGCGAGATGATCCCGGGGCAGTTCGGCCCGATCAGCCTGCTGCCCCGACTGCCGAGCGCCGCCCTCACCCGGATCATGTCGGCGACCGGTATCCCCTCGGTGATGCAGACGATCAGGCGGATGCCGGCGTCGGCCGCCTCGAGGACAGCGTCGGCGGCGGCGGCCGGGGGCACGAAGATCAGCGACACGTCGGCGCCCTGCTTGCTCACCGCTTCCCTCACCGTATCGTAGACCGGGATTCCCCGGTGCTCGACCCCGCCGCGCCCCGGGGTGACCCCGGCGACGATCCGGGTCCCGTACTCGGCGCATCGGCGGGCGTGGAAGCTCCCCTCTCGGCCGGTCAGGCCCTGGACCACCACCCGGCTCGATTCGTCCACCAGGATGCTCACCGCCCCTCCGCCAAGGCGACCACCTTCCGCGCCGCCTCGCGCATGCCGTCGGCCAGAGTGAGGTCGAGCCCGGAGTCCCCGAGGATCGCCTTCCCCTCCTCGACGTTCGTCCCGTCGAGGCGGACCACCATCGGGACCTTCACGTCGGCCGCCCGCGCGGCCTCCACCAGACCACGCGCCAGCACGTCGCACCGGAGTATCCCCCCGAAGATGTTGATCAGCACCGCCTTCACGCTCTGGTCCGAGAGCAGAATGCGAAAGGCCGACGCGACCTGCGCGGAGCTGGCGCCCCCGCCGACGTCGAGGAAGTTGGCGGGCTCGCCGCCGACGTGCTTGATCAGGTCCATGGTCGCCATCGCCAGCCCGGCGCCGTTCACCATGCAGCCGACGTTGCCCTGCAGCTTGACGTAATTGAGCGCGTGAGCGGAGGCCTCGACCTCCAGCGGGTCCTCCTCGTCCTTGTCCCGCAGCTCGCGGATCTCCGTGTGACGGAAGAGGGCGTTATCGTCGAAAGTCATCTTGGCATCCAGCGCCACCAGGGCCCCTGCGCGGGTGACGACCAGCGGGTTGATCTCGATCAGTGAGGCGTCGGTCCCCTCGTACGCCGTCGCGAGCGCGAGCAGAATCCGGGTGGCCTGCTTGACCTCCGCGCCCCTCAGGCCGATGGCCAGCGCGATCTCCCGCGCCTGGTACGCGCGCAGCCCCAGCAGGGGGTCGATCGGCGCCATCCGGATCGCCTCCGGGGAGCCGCGGGCGATCTCCTCGATCTCGACGCCGCCCTCGGCGCATCCCATGATCACGGGACATCCGCGCGCCCTGTCGAGGGTCACTCCCACGTAGATCTCGCGGACGATCTCGAGCGCTTCCTCCACCAGGAGCCGCCGGACCCTGCGTCCCTGGGGACCCGTCTGCGGGGTCACCAGGGTCATGCCGATCATCTGACGCGCCAGCCTTTCCGCCTCCTCGGTGTCGGTGGCGATCCGGACTCCGCCCCCCTTGCCACGGCCCCCGGCGTGGATCTGCGCCTTGATGACGCAGCGCCCCCCCAGGCGGCTGGCGATGTTCGCGACCTCTCGGTGGCTGAAGGCGACGTCGCCGCGCGGCACGTCGACGCCGAAACGGCGCAGGATCTGCTTCGCCTGATACTCGTGGATTTTCACGCGGTCTCCGGCAAGGGGCCCTATATAGCATCGCGGCCGGATCGTGTCAAACCGTTGTTTTGACGGCCTTTCGGGGCCCTGCCGCGATCCGGGGCCGTCCGAGGGGCAGGACCGCGCCCGGGGGCTTGAAGGCGGGGCGCGCGCCGCGCTAGAGCTCGAGCTTGGACACAAGCGCGCGGACGGCGTCGGCCGAGCGGTCGAGCGCCGCCTTCTCCTCCGCGCTCAGCCTGATCTCTACGACCTTCTCCAGGCCGGCTGCGCCCAGACGGGCCGGCACGCCGATGAACAGGTCGCTGTATCCATACTCCCCCTGCAGGTAGACGGCGCAGGGGAGAACCATGTGGCTGTCCCTGAGGATCGCCTCCACCATCTGAGCGATGGAGCTGGCCGGGGCGTAGTAGGCGCTGCCGCTCTTGAGGAGGTTGACGACCTCGATGCCGCCGTCGCGCGTCCGCCGGACGATCCGGTCGATCGTCTCCTTCGGGAGCAGCTCGGTGATGGGGACGCCGGCGACCGTCGAGTAGCGGGGGAGCGGCACCATGGAGTCGCCGTGTCCTCCCAGGACGAACGCGTGCGTGTTCTCGACCGCGACCTCGAGCGCCTCCGCGATGAAGAAGCGCATGCGGGCCGAGTCCAGGATCCCGGCCATGCCGAGCACCCGCTCGCGAGGAAAGCCGCTGACCTTGAGCGCGGTGTACGCCATCGCGTCGAGCGGATTGCTGACGATGATCAGGACGGCGCTCGGTGACCGGCGGGCCACCTGTTCGGTCACCGACTTCACGATCTCGAAGTTCGCCTTCAGAAGGTCGTCTCGGCTCATCCCGGGCTTGCGCGGCAGCCCCGAGGTGATGACGACGATGTCCGAGCCCTCGGTTTCCGCGTAACCGTTCGTCCCGGTGAGACGGACGTCGTACCCGTCGACCGGGCCCGCCTCGTTCAGGTCGAGCGCCTTCCCCTGGGGCAGTCCTTCGACGATGTCCACGAGCACGACGTCGGCGAGACGCCGCAGCGCGATCCGCTCCGCCGTCGAGGCGCCGACGTGCCCGGCTCCGACGATCGAGACCTTCTTGCGCATCAGGAACCCTCCTCACTCCCCTCGTCTCGACCCGCGCCGGTCAGGCGCCCGCCTCCATCTTGGCGACGATGGTGTCCGCGAACTCGGAGCACTTCACGGTCACGGCGCCCTCCATCTGCCGGGCCAGATCGTAGGTGACCCTGCGATCCGAGATGGCCTTCTGCATGCCGTCCACGATCAGGTCGGACGTCTCCTGCCATCCCATGTACTCGAACATCATCGCCCCGGACAGGATCAGGGAGCCCGGGTTCACCTTGTCCTGCCCGGCGTACGCCGGGGCGGTGCCGTGGGTGGCCTCGAACAGCGCCGTCGTGTCCCCCACGTTGGCGCCCGGAGCGATCCCCAGTCCGCCCACCTGCGCGGCCGCGGCGTCCGAGAGGTAGTCGCCGTTGAGGTTCGGGGCGGCGATGACCGAGTAATCGGCGGGACGCGTCAGGATCTGCTGGAACATCGAGTCGGCGATCCGGTCGCGGACGATCACCTTGCTCCTGGGGGCGGTCCCGCCCTGCTTCAGAGCCTCGGCCTCGGTCAGGGTGAACTCGGGGAACTCCTCCCTGGCCACCTGGTACCCCCATTCCTTGAACCCGCCCTCCGTGTACTTCATGATGTTGCCCTTGTGCACCAGGGTGACGCTCGGCTTCTTGCGCTCGATCGCGTGCCGGATCGCCTTGCGCACGAGCTGCTTGCTGGCCCTGACGCTCATCGGCTTGACCCCCACCGCGGCGTCCGGAGGCAAGCGGCACGCCATCTCCTCGTTCAGGAACTCGATCACCCTGCGGCACTTCTCGCTCCCCTCGCGCCACTCAATCCCGGCGTACACGTCCTCCGTGTTCTCGCGGAAGATGACCAGGTCGACGAGGTCCGGTCTCTTCAGCGGCGAGGGGACCCCCTGGAAGTAACGCACCGGGCGGATGCACGCGTAGAGGTTCAGCTCCTGGCGCAGGGTGACGTTCAGGCTCCGGTACCCGCCGCCGATCGGCGTCGTCAGCGGACCCTTGATCGCCACCTTGTAATGGCGGATGGCCTCGAGGGTGTCGTGCGGCAGCCACTCGCCGTACCGGTCGCGGGCCTTGCCGCCCGCGTAGATCTCGAACCAGTGGACCTGCCGCTTGCCGCCGTAGGCCCTGGCGACCGCCGCGCCGAACACCCGCCGCGCCGCAGCCCAGATTTCGGGGCCGATGCCGTCACCCTCGATGAAGGGGATGATCGGGTCGGGCGGGACCCTGATCTCCCCGCCCTCGAACTCGATCGTCTGGCCCTCGAGAGGGAGGTTCAGCTTCTCGAATTTCAAGGAGGCGTTCCTCCCGGGGCCCGATGCGGGTCGGACCCTGGTCGCGCCGTCCGCGGCGGAGCGAACCGTCGGACGCGATCTCTGCGGAGAGCGCCCGCAATCTAGCACACGCCCCGGGAGGTGTCAACGAACCGCGGCCGTGCTCCCGGCTCATCAGTACTGCACCAGAGAGCCTTCGCGGCGCGCCCGGCCGACGGCGAAGCGGAACGCCACCAGGCCAAGCGGCAGCAGGATGGCGGTGAACAGGATCAGCGCTTGGATGTCGGGGAGCAGATCGCGCAGGGGAGCGCCCAGCAGCAGCGCCCGGCGCAGCGCCCGCAGGCCGTAGGTGACCGGCAGGAGACGCGATCCCCATTCGAGGAGGGCCGGCATCGCCTCGGGTGGGTAGAAGACCCCGCCCAGAAGAGCCGAGCCGCTCGCCACCAGATAGGTGATCGGGTCGCCGCGTTTCATGTAGAGCACGAACGCCGCGGCCAGGATGCCGATCCCGGAGAAGGCGGCGACGGTGAGGGCCAGCACCAGCAGACCGGACAACAACCCGTCCGCCCGGATGCCGATATCGAAGAAGAACTTCCCGACGGCGAGGTACGCGGCCGCCTTGACCGAGGTCAGGAGGAACTCCCAGAGAGACGACCCGAGCACGATTGTGCCGGTGCGCGTCGGCGTGACCAGCATCGCCTCCAGCGTGCCGCTCGTCTGCTCGGTGCGGATCTTGTTGGCGAACGACATCATCGCCGAGGAGAGATAGTGATAGAAGGCGAGGTTGACCAGGATGTACGCGAAGTAGTCGACGCCGTCCAGGCCCGGGGTGGCGGGCGGCGCGTCGACCACGTGGGCGATGAAGTAGAAGATAAGGACGGACGACACGATGCCGAGGGCCTGCAGCACGAACGCCGTACGGTAGGAGACCTCGATCAGGAAGTCGCGCTTGATGAAGGCGCCCAGCGTGCGCAGGTCGTTCACCGCTCCTCCTCCCCGAGGCGCGCGTCCATCAGGTCGAAGACCTCCTGCAGGCTGGGCTCGCGCCGCGTGCAGGAGACGATGGTCGCGCCCGCGTCCAGGATCGCGCGGAGCAGGTCCGACAGCGCGGCGCCTCCGCGGTCGACGGAGGCCCGGACCCGTGCCAGACGGCCCGCGCCGTCCTCCACCTCAACGGCCCACCTCGGGTCGGGCCGGACCTCACGGTATCCGGAGACGCTCAACAGGTAATGGTCCCGTCCGGGCAGCCCCGACGTGATCTCGCCGACGCTTCCCTGGCGGAGGACGCGGCCCCGGTCCAGGACCGCCAGCCGGTCGCACATCTCCTCGGCCTCCTGGAGGTTGTGGGTCGCGAGCAGGATGGTCTTCCCCTGATCCCGATTGAGCCGTCCCGTCACGAAGCGGCGCAGGTGCTTGGCCGCGATTGGGTCGAGGCTGCGGGTCGGCTCGTCGAGGCAGAGGATCGGGGGATCGTGCAGCAGCGCGCGGGCGATCGCCATCCGTTGCTTCATCCCCGAGGAGTAGGCCATGAACTGCTGGTCGGCGACCGGCTCCAGGCCCATGCACTCCAGCACCTCGCGGGTCCGCTCGCGCACCCGCCCGGCCTCGAGCCCGTACAGGCGCGAGAAGAAGTGCAGGTTCTCGCGCCCGGTCAGGCGCCAGTAGAAGGACCGCTCGTCGGCGGTGACGAAGCCGATCTGCCGCTTGACGCGTCGATCGTCCTCCGAGACGTCGACGCCGTCGACGAAGGCACGGCCGCCGGTCGGCAGGATGAGACAGGCCAGGATCTTCAGGAGGGTCGTCTTCCCGGCCCCGTTCGGACCCAGAATCCCGAACACCTGCCCGGGTGGGATCTCGAGGCTCACGGCGCGCAGCCCGGTCACCCGCGCCGCCCGCCCGAACGGCCGCGTGACGATCTCGCGCAGCGAGCGGCGCTTCACGTAGATCTTGCTTAGGCTGTCCGTCCGGATGGCGGCCGGCATATGCCGTCCCTTCAGCGTCCCTCGAGGTGGCGGGTGTTGTACCTCCGGCGGTACTCGCGGTGCTCCCGGTCGTCCGGGTACGATTCGCCCGCCGGATAAGGGTACGCGGACATGGCCCGGAACGGCAGCGGCTCCACCGTGTCCGGGAAGGCGGTGTGCGGGTCCATATCCTTGCAGAACCCGCTCGCGTACAGGAAGAAGCTGCGTTGCCACCCCCGGGGCGTCGCCTCGAGCCCTTTGACCGGGAACTCGAGCGTCACCTCCTCCCCCTTTCCGAAGATGACGAACCTGTCGTCCGTGCGCCGGAGCAGCTCGGTCACCCGCCCGAACCTCGTGTAGTCGCCGGTCATGACCTTGAACGGCTGGGTGTTGTCGATGATCCCGTAGTCGTAGATCTTCGGCTCGCGGCCGTCGGGGCTGTGCTCGCGCGGGTAACCCCTGCGGTGGAGGTGGGCCCCGCTCAGGCGCACCTCCTGCACCCTCACCTTATCGCTCAACTCCTGCCCGCCCATGGGACGGGCCAGGAAGACCTGGTCCCAGTAGACGCGCATGTTGGTGCGGATCCGGATGCGCGGGGTCGGCAGCGGTCCGGTCTCCGACAGATCGACCGTCATCATGCGCGGCAGACCCGGTGGAAACCCCATGGGGTCGAGGGCCGGCTCGAACAGCCGATCCGCGCCCTCGAACTCCAGGATCGGAGGGGTCAGGACGAGTCCCGACTGGGCCGCTGCGAAGTTGCTCGAGGAGTACTCGAAATCAACCCATCCGTAGAGGAAGAGCACCAGTCCGTCCTGCCCGACGACGCTCTCGGGGAACAGCAGGTCCAGGTGGTGCATCTCGGCGTAGCCCGCCAGGCGGCGCAGTCGGAACTCGTCGGGATACCGACGATCGATCTCGAGCACTCTCCCGGTGACGTCCCGGCCGTTGTGGGCGGTCGCCCGAACGGGGAAGAGGCGGGCGCCCCGGTCGATCGCGTAGAGGCGGTGGGGCGGCTCCTCGGCCGTCGGGAATCGTTCGTTCGGATAGACGTCGATCCCTCTCGGGTGATCGATGGCGATCAGCCTCGTCTGGTCCAGGTAGGTGACCTCCTCCAGGTTCTCCACGACCTGGAGGTAGTAGCCTCCGTCCCGCGGCAGAAGCTGGTGCGGCTCGATCTTGACGTACTCGTCGGGATCGGGCTTGCCGTAGACGCCGGGGCCGAGCCACAGGCCCAGGCCTCCGACTCCCAGGAAATCGGCCACGAAGCGATACCTCCCGCCGTCCCAGGCGAACAGCACGGGACAGGAGGATCCCTTGCGGTCGATCTCCTCGATCTCCAGGGCCTGCCCGCGCGACACGTCGAGCTCGGCCTGCAGCACCCCACCCGGCCACAGGAGCCTGAGCACGTCGGCCACGCCTCGCCTGCGCATCCCGAAGTGCACCCACGCCGGGGATTGCGAGAGGTAGCCTGACCCGGCCCGCACCTCGCGCCGCTGCCAGAAGGCGCCCGCCTGCAGCTCGACCCTCGTCCCCACGCCGTCCCGGTTGCTGTTGAGGCCGCGCGGGCGCACCTCGAGCCAGTAGTTCCGGTTCCCCCCGTCGTTGCGCAGGAGCGCGGGCGGACCGCCGTTCCGCGTCACCACCAGGTCCAGATCGCCGTCGGCGTCCAGATCGCCAGTGGCGGCGCCGCGTCCGTCCCGGACCCTCAGGGCCGACAGGCCGAACGACCGCGTGACGTCCTGAAACCGGCCGGAGCCGTCGTTGAGGTAGAGCAGGTGCGCGCTGCCGGTCGCGAACAGGTCGAGGTCGCCGTCGTTGTCGGCGTCGAAGAGCACCGTGCCGTAAGTGGACGATCCCTCGGGCCTCCCGAGCGCGCGCTCCTTGAACCTGCCGTCCCCGCCGTTCAGATAGAGGCGCAGCCCCCCCGCGGCCGGGGCCGCGAACACCAGATCCTGGAAGCCGTCGCCGTCCAGATCGCCCGCGGAGACGCCGCGCGCGCCGGCCGCGCCTGCGAGCCCGGCCGGCCGCGTGCGGTCGGCGAACCCTTTCTCGCGCCGGTTGTCCAGCAGCACGTTTCGGCCCGAGGCGGTCGACAGGACCACGTCGATGTCGCGGTCCAGGTCGAGATCGCTGAACACCGCCCCCACCGAGCCCTCCAGCGGCCCCGCCATCCCCAATTCGGCGGTGGCCTCCCGGAAGGTCCCGTCGCCCCGGTTCAGCAGGAGCACGGAGCGGACCGAGCGGACCGGGCCGGGCAGGGGCAGGCGCGAGACGTACAGGTCGAGGTCCCCGTCGTGATCGACGTCGGCCCAGGACGCCCCCAGGCAGAAGCCAGACAGGGACAGGCCCGAAGCGGCGGTGACGTCGCTGAAGGACCCGCCGCCCCGGTTGCGGTAGAGCGCGCCCCCCCCGAGACGCGTCAGGAACAGATCCAGGTCGCCGTCGCTGTCGTAGTCGGCGAGCGTCGCCGCCATCCCCACGCCGCGGAAGGAGACCCCTGACTTCGCCGTGACGTCTTCGAAGGTCCAGTCGCCCCGGTTGCGGTAGAGGGCGGGGCGGGCCCGGCCGTCCGCCGAGGCGTTGGCGAACACCAGGTCGGGGAGGCCGTCGCCGTCGAAATCACCGACGGCGACCCCCGAACCGTACCGGGCCGCGAGCGCCTTCGGCCCGTCCCCCTCCTCCGCGGCTCCCGCCTCCCCTCCCGGCCCCGCGTGCACGAAGCGGATGCCCGACTCCCGGGTGACCTCCACGAAGCGCACCGCGATCGGCTCGGGACGCGGCGGCGGGCCCCCGAACGCCGAGTAATCAGTGACCACCAGGGCATAGTGCCCCGCCTCACCGTACTGGCTCCCGGTCGGGACCGCGAACCTCGGGTCGGAGGCGAGCTCCTGATAGACGGCCATCTCCCTCTCGCCCGCCGCGCGCCTGCCGAGCTGCAGCAACGCCCGCGCCAGCTGATAGCGGATCGACAGGCTGTTCGGGTCGAGCGCCCGCGCCTCCTGCAGCAGGCCGACGGCCTTGTCGAAATTCCGCGTCCGCACGTGGAGCAGCCCCAGATAGTAGAGGATGTGCGCGTCGCGCGGGTCGAGCGCCCGCGCCTTCTCCATGGAGGCGATCGCCTCCTCGGTCCGCCCCTCGTCCTTGAGCAGGATCCCCAGACCGTAGTGACCCTGGATCAGGTTCGGATCGAGGCGGATGGCTTCCCGGAAGGCCTTCTCGGCGCGCTCTGCATCGCGCACGTAGAGCGCGGCGAGCCCGAGGTTCACGAACCCGGGAGCCCACCGCGGCGCGGCCGCGGTCACCTTGCCGAACTCCTCGATCGCCCGCGCGTGCTTGAACTGCTCCATGAGCGCGGCGCCCCGGTTGTTCGCGCGGATCACCGCCTCGGGGTCGGCCCCCGTCCGCGGCCCATTGCGGCCCGCCGCCCAGACGAAGAACAGCCCGGCGGCGGCCACCGTGCTGCCCACCAGCACGGCCGGAGCCCCGCCTCGGAACCGCCTCAACCCCGTCGCCATCCTCGACCTCCGTCACAGCGCGCGGCCCCCCGGGGCCGGGCGCGCCCGCCGCCGCTCGCGGCGCGCCGGTCAGTCTCCCCGTCTGAGGACGCGCCCCGCCGCGACGGGGCGGAAGATGCCGTCCTCCACCACGCGCACCCCGTTGATGATCACTGCGTCGATCCCGGCCGCGCTCCGGCGCGGATCGGCGAAATCGGAACGGTCCGCGATCCGCGCGGGGTCGAAGACCACCAGGTCGGCCTTGAAGCCCTCGCGGAGCAGGCCCCGGTCGCGCAGGCCCAACCTGCCGGCCGGCAGCGACGTCATCTTGCGGATCGCCTCCGGGAGGGGCAGGAGCTGCCGCTCCCTGACGTAGTGTCCGAGCACCCTGGGGAAGGCACCGTAGGCACCGGGGTGAGGGAAGCCGCTGCCGATCTCCCAGGCGTCGGTCACCAGTGACAGGTCCCGGCTCCGGAGCAGCGGCAGCAGGTCGGCATCGCCGCGCTCGTCGCCCGAGATCCCGAAGATGAGCTGGGTGGCGACCCCGTTCTCCTCGAGCATGAGGTCGGAGAGCGCCTCGAAGGGATCCTTGCCCGTGGCCCGGCCGATCGCGGCGATCGTCAGATGCTCGTACTTCTTGTTGGCGGAGCCCTCGACGTGGGCCAGTCGGATCCGGTCCCAGCCGCACTCGCGCGAGATGTTCATCGTCCAGCGTCCCCTCCCCTCCCACGGCGGCCAGACCGGCGCCGCCGATGCGACCTCCTCCTTCATACGGGCGCGCGACGCGGGATCGCGCAGGCGCTCGAGGAACGCCGCGATTCCGCCGTGGAGCGACCACGGCGGGTAAAGGGCGAGCATGGTCGTGCAGACCGCGGTGTAGGGGATCACGTCGGCCGTCAGCTCGCATCCCTCACGCCGGGCCGTCTCATGGGCGCGCAGCACCTCCTCCGTCCCGGGCCAGGCGCGCGGACCGACGGTCTCCACGTGCGAGTGATGCACCGGAGCCCCCGCGACCCGGCCGACCTCCAGGATCTCCCTCACGGCAGGCGCGAGGGTCTCGCGGCTGCTGCCCCTCTGGTGGAACGCCGCGAACCCGCCCGCGCCCGCGGCCGCGCGCGCCAGGGAGATCAGCTCGGCGGTGTCGGCGAACTGTCCGGGCGGGTAGATCAGCCCGAAGGAGATCCCGAACGCCCCCTCCTCGACCGCCGATCGGACCGCGCGATCCATCGCTGCCTGCTCCTCCGGCGACGGCCGCCCGGCGCGGGCTCCCATCGCCGCGATCCGCACCGGCCCGTGCGCCACGAGCGTCGCTACGTTCAGCAGCACACCCCGGGACGACAGCCGATCGAGATAGGATCCGACCGAATCCCAGTCCCACGGCACGCCCTCGGGAGTGATGAACCCGCAGACGCGGCCCACCTCGAAGAGCGTGCGTGCCGAGACCGGCGCGCAGCCGATCCCGCAGTTGCCCATCAGCTCGGTGGTGATCCCCTGCCGGATGCGTCCCTCGAGGAGCGCGGCCTGGCGGTCCGGGGGCAAGCTCACACAGAGGTCGGAGTGGGAGTGCAGGTCGACGAACCCCGGGGCGACGATCCGGCCGCCGGCGTCGAAGCGGCTCGCCGATTCCACCCTGAGGGTCGGAGCGATCGCGACGATGCGATCAGCCGCGATCCCCACATCGGCGCGTACGGGAGGGGCGCCCGACCCGTCGACGACCTCTCCGTTGGAGATGACCAGATCCAGCGACGACCTCCGCGGGGCCCGCAGCCGGGGTGCTGCCGGGCGCTTGATTATACACGCCGGTTTTTCGGGAGCCGGAGATCAGCGAATCCGCGCCCGCCACCGGACGGCGCTCCCGGCGGGGCCGCGGTAGCCGCGGGTCCGGACGTTGCCGGCGCCCTGGCCGCAGCCCGCGCAGCCGGAATAGGTGCGATAGACGTGGCGGTAGCAGCAGTCCAAGGTGTTGTACCAGACGCCGTACTTCCAGCAATAGAAGTCGGCGTCCGGAGGGCGGTAGGAGCACTTCAGGACGGCCGAGCCCGTCGGGGGACGGTGGCCGTTCCCGCCGGAGGCGCACAGCCCGCCCGGCCCGACGGCCCGGAACCGCCGGGCGGCGAGACACGCCTTGAGAGGGTCGGTGGCGCGCATGGCCCCGTATTCTAATCGAAAACGCGCCGCCGCGTGGGGTTCGGGGGAGGCCTCCGACGGGCCCCGAGCCTTCGATGAGGCGGCGGCCGGCGGCGCCGCGCGACTTGAAGCCTCGGCGGGCGGCTGGTAGATTCGGCGCTCCGGCCGGAGCGGAGGGGGAGCGTGACGTGAGCGGCTCTCGGGGCGGGTGGTACCGCGTGCGATGGCTCGGGGCCCTCTGGGCCCTGGCGGCCGTCGGGTGCGGCGGCGACGAGACCTCCCTGCCTCCGGAGGAGAGCGTGACCGTGCCGGCGGACGGGGAAGTGGTGGTCTACGTCGAGGCTCCGCGCCGGGTGGCCGGCCCCGTGCTGGCGCTGTTCACCCAGGAGACGGGCGTCGCGGTGCGGGCGGAATACCTCGAGGTCCTGCAGGACGCGTTTCTGCCGCAGCTCTGGGCGGAGGCGAGGGCCGGCCGGGTGGACGTCGTGTGGGCCGTCTCCCCGCTGACCGCGGAGGATCTGGCGCGCGAGGGCCTCGCGCGGCCGTTCCGCCCCATCGGCGCGCGCCCCGTCCCGATCCAGTACCGCGACCCCGAGTTCCGCTGGGTCGGATTCGCCGCCAACCCGAGGGTCTTCATCTACAACTACTTCGAGCTCGACGAGGAGGAGGCCCCGAGGTCGATCGAGCAGATCGCCCTGCCCCGGTTCGCCTCCACCGGGGCCGTCCCCCGGATCGTGAGCGGGGCGCCCGCCTTCCACGCCGCGGCGCTCTTCTCCCTGTGGGGGGAACAGAGGGCGCGGGCGTTCTTCGATGAGATGCGCGCCGCCGGAGTGAGGATCGTGGAGGACGACACCGCCGTGCGCCGGTCGGTCGGATCGGGAGAGGCGCGCTGGGGCCTCCTCGGCCTCGACGAGGCGATCTGCGCCAAGCGGATGGCGGAGCCGGTGCACATCGTGTATCCGGATCTGATGCGCCGTGTCGGAGCGGTGGTGGTGCCGCACGTCGCCGTCCTCGTCGAGAACGCCCCCAACCCCCCCCAGGCGAAGGGGCTGGTCGCGTACCTCTTCGGTTACAGCGCGGCATGGCAGGTTGGAGAGATCGACTGCGCCCTGATCACGCTCCTTCCCGGGATCAAGAAGCCGGATTGGGTCCCGGCCCTCAGCCAGCTCAACGTCACCCAGCTCGACAACCGAGCGGTCTACGAGGCCTACCGGGCCCACGCCGACTATTTCGGGTCGTGGACCCGCGACCTCGTCACCGCCGCGGGACCGGCGCCGGATCCTTGACGAGCGCCCGCGCGGCTCCGCCCAGCTCGGCCGGAAACCCGCGACAGGCTTGAATTCGCCGTTGATCGGTGCGGCCGTCGAGCGTATACAATAGACATCCTATCGGGGAGACCGTGGCCTCCCCATATCCCAGGGATCCTATGTACGCCAGACTCGAGGGTCTCCCACCCAGGTCTCCGGGGGCCCCCTCCCGCAAGTTCCGCATCCTCGTCGTCGACGACGACCGCGACATCGTGCACCTCCTGCGCGACTGGCTCGTGATGGAGGGCTACGAGGTCTCCACCGCCGAGAGCGGAGCCGAGGCGCTGCGGCGGATCCCCTCGGCCCGCCCCGACCTGGTGCTCCTCGACCTGATGATCCCCCCTCCCGACGGGATCCAGGTGATCCGCGCCGTCAAGAGAGACCGGGTCATGTCCACGATCCCTCTGGTGGTGATGACGGTGAAGCGCGACGTGCAGACCAAGGTCGAGGCCCTGCGCGCCGGCGCCGACGATTTTATCGTCAAGCCGTTCCACTTCGACGAGATGGACGCCGTCCTGCGGTCCTCCCTCAAGAAGCGGTACCTGTACGCGTCGCTCGAGCGTACCAACCGCCAGCTCCGCGAGGCGAACGAGAAGCTGCTGAAGCTCTCGGTGACCGACGACCGGACCAACCTGCTCAACGACCGCTACCTGAACCGGCGCCTGGTGGAGGAGTTCAAGCGCGCCCGCCGTTACGGCATGCCGCTGTCGGTGGTCCTGCTCGACCTCGATCGCTTCAAGCGCGTAAACGACAAGTACGGCCACGACTGCGGCGACCAGGTGCTCAAGAGATTCGGTCAGGTCGTGACCGAGAGCGCGAGAGAGATCGATATCGTGGGACGGTTCGGGGGCGAGGAGTTCCTGATGATCCTTCCCAACACCGACGGCATCCGTGCCGCCATCGTCGCCGAGCGGGTGCGCAAGGTGGCCGAGGAGCAGGTGTACAAGTTCAAGGAGTTCCTGGTCCGGGTCACCACGAGCGCCGGGGTGGCTTCCTACCCGGCCAACCGGGACGTGCGCAACGCGGCCGACCTGCTCAGGGCGGCGGACGCGGCGATGTACCGGGCCAAGACGGCCTCCCGGAACAAGGTGATCATCGACCGGGCCTCCATGCCCACCGACATCATCGACGGCGATCTGTCCTCCATCTTCAAGGCCTCCTACGAGGGCGACCTGCCGGCCCGGAGCGAAGACCTCGATCACTGATTCGGACCCGGACCGGACCGAAGGCCTCGATCACGGGTTCGGACCCGGCCCGGCGTGCTACCCTAGTGGTCCGCGAACCCCGCCCCCGGCCGTGGAGTTCGGGGCAGGAGAGCCATGGCCGCTCGTCGACATCGCCCTTCACGGAAGCGGCGCCGGCGCGCAGGCCGGCGGTCGCTCCTCAGGCTCGCCCTGAACGGGACGCTGGGCCTGGCCGCGATCATGGCGGGACTCCTCAGCGTCGCATTCGTCGACGCCAACTGGCGATTCTCCCACCAGGAGGCGGCCGCGCCGACCCGCCTCTACTGCGCCCCCTTCCCCCTCGAGGCCGGGGCGAAGGCGTTGCGCTCGGATCTGGCCGAACGCCTGACCCGTCTCGGCTACCGGCAGGTGGACCGCGCGCCCACGACGCCGGGAGAGTTCCGGAGCCGGTTCCGCTCGTTCGAGATCTACCTCCGGGCCTTCGATTACCCCGACGGACGCTTCCCGGCGACCCGCGTGCGCGTGCCGATACGCTTCGACCGGATCGGCAGGCCGCACCACATCGACAGCGGCGCGGCGCTCCCGGGCCTCCGCCTGGAGCCGGAGCCGCTCGGGGTGCTGTCGGGAGAGACGCACGAGGAGCGGGCGCCGACCGCCATCGACGCTCTGCCGGACGTCCTCCTGAGCGCGGTTGTCGCGGTCGAGGATCGGCGCTTCTATCGTCACCCCGGCGTCGACCCCAAGGCGGTGGCCCGTGCGCTGTTCGCCAATATCCGCAGCGGCGAGGTCGTGCAGGGCGGCAGCACCATCACCCAGCAGCTGGCCAAGAACCTTTACTCCAACAGCGGTCGCCGGACCCTGGTGCGCAAGGTCTGGGAGACGCTGGCGGCTCTTAGCCTCGAGGCCTTCCGGAGCAAGCGCGACATCCTGGAGGCCTACCTGAATCAGATCTATCTCGCGCAGCGCGGGCCAACCTCGGTCATCGGCGTCGGCGCGGCGGCCCGGCATTACTTCGGCAAGGACGTCCGGGCCCTCGACCTCGCCGAATCGGCCCTGCTCGCCGGGCTCATCCAGTCCCCGGGACGCTACCACCCCTTCCGGCACCCGGAGGCGGCCATCGAACGCCGCAACCTCGTGCTCCGCCTGATGCGCGACGCGGGATCGATCACGGAGGCGCAGTTTCGGGAGGCCGCCGCGTCTCCGCTCAAGCTCGGCCCGGAGCCGGCGCCCCGGCTCCGGCAGGCGCCCTACTTCGTCGACTACGTGGCGGCGACCCTCAAGAGCCTCGGCCTGCGGGATCCGGCCTCGACGACGGGCCTGCGCGTGTTCACGACGCTCGACCCCCTCCTGCAGGCGCGCGCCGAATCGATCCTGAGATCAAGCCTGGGGAGGTTCGAGAGGCGGCACCACCGCCTGCGTCCCATGCCGGGAGGCGTGCTGCAGGGCGCCCTGGTCGCGTTGCGGCCGTCGGACGGATCGATCCTGGCGATGGTGGGCGGGAGGGATTACGGCCGCAGCCAGTTCAATCGCGCGACCCAGGCGCGACGCCAGCCCGGGTCGCTCTTCAAGCCGTTCGTATACCTCGCGGGATTCCGCGAGGCGGAGGTCACCGGGGACGACAGCTTCACGCCCGCCACCATTCTGGACGACTCCCCGCTGGAGATGATGGTGAACGGGAGGCCCTGGAGGCCGCGCAATTTCGACGGCGAGTTCCGCGGGAGCGTGAGCGCGCGCCAGGCCCTGGCCGGATCGATGAACGTGCCGACCATCCGCGCCGCCGGAGCGATCGGGCTGCGCGAGGTGGTCCGGACCGCCAGGCTGTGCGGAATCTCCAGCCGCCTCGAGCCGGTGCCCTCGATCGCCCTCGGGACCATGGAGGTGACCCCCCTCGAGATCGCAGCGGCCTTCACCCCGATCGCCAACTTGGGGACCAGAACCTCGCCCCGCGTCATCACCCACATCGTCGACGAGCGGGGCCGACGGCGCTTTGTGCCCGGTCCGGTACGCGCCGCCGTGATCTCGCCCGGGTCGGCCTACCTGACCCTCGATCTCATGCGGGACGTGGTGCGCTACGGCACCGGCGCCGGGATCTGGTCGTACGGCGTGAAGGGGGAGTTCGCCGGCAAGACCGGCACCACGGACGAGGGGCGCGACGCCTGGTTCGTCGGCTTCCAGCCCGACTACCTCGCGCTCGTCTGGATCGGCTTCGACAACAATCGACCGCTCAAGCTGGGGGGATCGACGCTGGCCCTGCCTATCTGGGCCCGGCTGGCCGCTCGGGCCGGCCTCGACCGCCGCCGGCGATGGGAGCGGCCCGAGGGGGTGGTGGAGGAGGTGATCGATCCGGAGACCGGCCTGCTGGCGGGCTGGAGCTGCCCGATTTCGCGGCGCGAGATCTTCATCAGAGAGAGCCGCCCGACGGAGGTGTGCGGCCATCAGCGTCGCGCGGAATCGTGGGCCAGGCGCCTGCTGAACTGGTTCCGCCGCGAGCGAGCCGAACGGCCCGATCGGCTCAGGGGACCTCGATGACCACCCTCCCGGCGCCGACGTTTCCGGCGGCGTCCGTGGCCCGCACCGCAACCGTGTGCTCGCCCGGCGGCAGAGGAGCGATCTCGATCTCGTAACGCTCCTCCAGGGCATCGTGCAGGCCGTCCAGGGGCCGCGCCATGTTCCACTCGCCGGCGTCGATCGAGTAGGCCGCCTCGCGCACGAGGCTGAACGTATCGGCGACGGTGAACTCGAGACGGATGGCCGCATCACCGATCGAGGCCCGCATCGCCTCGACCCTGGGTGGCGTGTTGTCGACGTCGAACTGGGCCGAGACCGTCTCCGCGCTCAGTGCCTGATCGCCCGGGTTGGAGGCCGCGTCGCTCGCCACCACGCGGAACTGGTAGATCCCGTCCGGCATCGCGGTGCTGTCGACGCTCGCGAACTGCTCCCCGATCCGCGTCCGGATCGGCTTCCAGGTCTTCTCATCGACGGCGCGGAAGTAGACGTCGTAAACCAGCTCGTCGTCGTTGGGGTCGCTCGCCTGCCAGGTCACCGATCTGGCGCCGGGGTCGAAGCCGCGTCGCATCTGGGGGCGCGACGTCCTGCGGACCGCGCTCTCGACATCGGGCTGCGAGGAACCGCCCGGCTTCGACTCCTGCGGCGGGCCCGCCGGGGTGGTGGGAACTTTTCGGAAGGCGACACCGGGAGCCTGCACCTCGATCTTCTCGATTCGCGGCGGGAGATTGCGCTGCAGGTAGGTGATGGCGACCTCGCGCAGCACCGGCGTGACGGCGGGGTCGCGGGTCCCGAGGACCGCGCGCCACTGCAGGAAGCGCGCCGACGGGCGGTCGATGAGGGAGCCGAGCGGATCCCGCAGTTCCTCGCTCCAGCCGGACCACGTCCGGTCGGGGTTCTCGGTGTTGCCGCTGCGCACGCTGATGGCGACCTCGGTTCCTCGGGGGAGATCGGCGCGCCACGCGGCGCGCCCCCAGGTCGAGAAGGCCCGGGCGTCCAGCACGCGCGACTCGAACGTGCCCGAGGAGGAGTACTCCGGACGGAGGACCGATAGGGTCCCCAGGTTGCTGCCGGCGACGAGGACGTCTCCCGGACGCGGCGCGGCGCCCTGTCGGTGCGCACCCCTCCCGCCGAGACCGGCCGCCAGCAAGGCGGTCACCTGGCTTGAGGGCGCCCGCGCCACCTCGCTCACCCTGCCATCACTCTCGAGGGCGTAGATCCGACCTTGCGCGCTCGACCCCATCAGCACGCGGCCCTCTCCCCAGGGGGCCAGGCTGAGGATCGCCTCCTGCTGGCCCGACCACACCTCCCGGCCGTACCCGGCCGGAGAGATCATCAGCACCTTGCCCTGCACGGTGAGGGAGACCTTCTGCTCGGCGGGCGGCGGGGTCGTGGCGCCGGTCGACG
>JBHIBC010000019.1:0-41548 GCA_046758905.1 Acidobacteriota bacterium
CTTCGCCACCTCCTCGCCGATCACCCGCGCGCCGAGGCAGAGGACGTTGATGTCGTCGTGCTCCACGCCCTGGCGGGCGCTGTAGGTGTCGTGGCACAGCCCGGCGCGGACGCCCCGGATCTTGTTCGCCGCCACCGAGGCGCCCACGCCGCTGCCGCAGAGGAGGATCCCCCGCTCGGCCTCGCCGCCCGCGACGGCCCGGGCGACGCCCGCCGCCGCGTCGGGGTAATCGTCGTCGGGCTCGTACCCGCTCGCCCCGACGTCCAGGACGATGTGGCCGTCGCCGTCGAGCAGCGCGGCGATCGTCTTCTTGAGCTCGAACCCGGCGTGGTCGCAGCCGAGTGCGATCTTCATTCTCACGGCGTCGGCACCTCGAAGGTCAGCGCGGCCCAGAACGATTCCCAGACCGCCTCCTCGCCGTCCTCCACGGGGCGCATCCGGGTGATCCTCAACAGCTGCCAGCCGGAGGAGCGGATCGGCACCGCAGCGCGGCCGTCGTCGTCGAGGCGACCGCACCAGGCGTAGGCGTCGTGCTCCTCCGTATAGCCCGCGTGCGTGGCGCAGAGCTGGCCTCCCCGGTAGGGCCGCCCCTCGGACAGGACCCGCACCGGCAGGCGCTCGCCCGGGCGGACGGTGGCCGGCTGGCTCTCCGGCACGATCTCGATCGGCAGCCCGATCTCCGCCAGCGCCACGTCCGAGGGTCCTCCCGCGTGCACCATCGTCTTGACGAAGCGGGTGTAGCGCTCGCGGTGGACGGCGGGCCGCGGCGCCGCGGCCCGCACGCCCTCGAGGATCGCCCGATGCCCCTCGTGCTCCAGGTATCGCTCGAATTCCTCCGGCTTCAGCTCGATGAACGACGGGTGGGTCACCAGCACGACGACCGAGCTGCCCCCCGAGCGCGGCGTGACGCGCGCCCTCCCGGGGTCGCCCCCGATGGGGGCGTCGAGCAGCGACAGCCGCCCGCGGGCGTCCACCAGGAAGAACTCCCGCGTCCGCTTCCTCCGCCAGGGGACCGGGTCGCCGGGGAAACTGTCGGAGACGTGCATCCGGATCTCGACCGACGCGCCCGGCTCGAGCGAGGATCTTTCCGGCAGCAGGAAGAAATCGTGCGCCGCCGCCGGGCAGACCCACGCCGCGGCCAGGACCGCCGGCCAGACTGCCCGGCGCCTCCGGGTTGATCGGGGACCGCGCGACGTCACGGCTGCCTCCGCCAGGGAGCACTCAAGGTATCACAGTTCCTGACCCGAGCGCCGGGGCGGCCCCCTGCGGACCGCGCCGCCCGTGGGGGCCTCACCCCGTCCCGGCGACGATCCGCTCGGCCGCCTCCTCGCCGCTGCGGATGCAGTCCGGGATCCCGACGCCCCGCAGGCCGTTGCCGGCCAGAGCCAGGCCCGGGAGGCCGTCGAGGCGGGCGTCGATCCGCGCGACCCGGTCGAGATGGCCGACCGGGTACTGGGCCATCGCCCGGTACCAGACGGCGGTGCGGGCCACGATCGGCTCCGCTGTGATCCCGAGCGCTCGCCGCAGGTCGTCGCGCGCCGCGCGCTCGAGCCTTTCCGGGTCGGAGCGCTCGGTCCAGGGGCCGCCGAGGAAGACGCGCAGCAGGGTCGTACCGTCGCGGGCCCGTCCGGGGAACTTGAGGCTCGAGAAGGAGCAGGCGATGAGCGAGAGCCCTTCGGACCGCGGCACGACGAACCCGAAGCCTCGCATCGGGGTCGGCACGTCCGCCTCCCGGTAGCCGAGGTTGACCGTCGCCGAGGTGCCGTAGGGGATCGAGGCGAGGGCGGACGACAGCTCGGGATCGACGGTGCGCAGCAGCGGCGCCGAGGCGTTCGCCGGCACGGCCAGGACGACCGCGTCGGCCGCGAGCGTCTCGCCGGAGGCCGTCGCCACCGCCCACCCGCGACCCGAGCGCGCCAGCTCGAGCGCGCGGGCGCCGAGGCGGATCGATCCCGCGGGGAGCCGGCCCGCCAGGCGGTCGGTCAGCGTCTGCAGCCCGTCGCGCAGGGTGGCGAACAGCGAGTAGCGGGCGCCGCTGACGCCGCCGCCCGCCCCCCGGCGGCGGTCCGCCAGCCTCAGGGCCAGGATCAGGCTGCGGCGGCTCCGCTCCATCTCCAGAAATCGCGGCATGGTGGCGCGCAGGCTCAACGTCTCCGGGTCGGCGTTGTAGATGCCGGCGACCAGCGGCTGCGCGAGCCTCTCGAGGACCTGCTCCCCGAAGCGGCGCCTCACGAAGGAGGCGAGGCTCTCGTCCGCCCGGTCGGGGCCGCGCGGCAGGATCAGGTCGCAGGCGGCACGCAGCTTTCCCAGGGGGCTCAGGATCGACGAGGCGGCGAAGGGCAGGAGCCTCCCGGGGGCCATCAGCTGGTACCCCTCCGGCACGCGCAGCAGCCGGCCGCGCCGCAGGACGAACGACCGCCGGCAGTCGGGGTTGGTCCCGATCACCTGGTCCTGAAGTCCGACGCGGCGGCAGAGGTCCAGCGCCGAGGGTTTTTCCGTGATGAAGCAGTCGGGGCCACGCTCGATCAGGAACCCGTCGAGCCGCTCCGTCTGGATCACGCCGCCGGTGCGCTCACCTGCCTCGAGCAGGGTGATCTCGATCGGCCGGCCGGCGGCGTCGATCCGCCCGGCGAGGCGGTGGGCGCAGGACAGCCCGGCGATGCCGCCCCCGACCACGACCACCCGGCGCGACGCCCCCGCGCCGCGATCCTCCGGCCCGTTCGCAGGGTCCACCTTCATGTGGCGGGGAGCGCCGCCACGTCGCGCACCCGGCCGGCCAGCATCCTCGCGAAGGCCGGGTGGTCGCCGACGGTGGCGGCGCGGCGAAAGCCGAGCCCGAGCCTCTCCGCGACCGCCCGGGCCCGGATGTCGAGGTCGTACAGGACCTCGACGTGGTCGCAGATGAAGCCGATCGGGACCACCACCGCGTCGCGCCGTCCCCGATCGCGCAGGGCTCGCAGGGCGTCGCCGATGTCCGGCTCCAGCCACCTCTCCCGGGGACCGCCGCTGCGGCTCTGGTAGGCCACGGTCCAATCCTCGACTCCCAGGGCCGCGCTCACGAGCTCCGCCGTGCGGGCCACCGCGTCCGAGTAGCCGGAGGACTCCGACATCGCCACGGGGATGCTGTGGGCCGTGTAGATCACCGCCGCCTCCCGCCGCCGGCCTTCCGGGACCTCCTCCAGCGCCCGCCGCGCCCGCGCCTCCAGCGCCCCGATGAACGAGGGCCGCTCGAAGAAGGGAGGGGCGCAGTCGACGGTGGGGGAGGCGGGCCCGAGCCTCTCCCGCGCCCGGGCGATCGCTTCGAGGTAGGCCTCGCGGGAGGCCTGCGAGGGGTGCGGCGCCAGGATGATCCCGACCGCGTGGCGGCGGCCCTCGCTCGACATCGCGGCCAGCGTCTCCTCGAGCAACGGATGCCACAGCCGCATCCCGACGTAGACCGGCAGCGCCGGCCCCTCGCGCTCCAGCACGTCCCTCAGGGCCGCGGCCTGGCGGAAGGTGAGATCGTTGATCGGGGAGGAGCCGCCCACGGCCTCGTACTGCCCGACCACTTCCTCGTAGCGGCTCGCCGGCACGCGCCGCCCGCGGAGGACGTTGTCCAGGAAGGGTCGGATCTCGGACGCACGGGTCGGCCCTCCATAGGCGATGAGCAGCACGGAATCGTGGGGCAGCGGCCTCGCGGCCACCTACGCGCCCCCCCACTCGTGGACCGCGTCGACCAGCGCCCGCACGCTGTCGAGAGGGGTGTGAGGGAGGATGCCGTGTCCGAGGTTGAAGATGTGCCCGGGGCGGCCGTCGACCCGTCCCAGCAGGGCGCGCGCCTCCGCGCGGATCCGCGGGCGGGGCGCGAACAGAACGGTCGGATCGAGGTTCCCCTGCACGGCCACGTGGCCGAGGCGCTCCCACGTCTGCACCAGATCGACCCGCCAGTCGAGCCCGATGACGCCGCCGCCCGCGTCACGAATCGACGGGAGGAGGTGCGCCGTCTGCGTGCCGAAGTGGATCACCGGCACGCCCGGCGTGATCCCCCGCATCAGCCGGCGCGTGTGCGGCATGGCGAACTCGCGATAGTCGGCCTCGGACAGGCACCCGACCCAGGTGTCGAAGATCTGCACCGCCTGCGCCCCCGCGGCGATCTGCCGGTTGACGTACGGGATGGTCACCTCGGCGATCCGGCCGAGCAGCGCGTGCCAGGCGACCGGGTCGCGGTGGAAGAACGACTTGGTCTGGATATAGTGCGCCGAGGAACCTCCTTCGATCATGTAGGAGGCGATCGTGAACGGGGCACCGGCGAAGCCGAGCAGCGGGACCGCGGGCGGCAGCGCCCGGCGGGTGCGCCGGATCGCCTCGAAGACGTACCACACCGTCTCGTCCAGGTCGGGCACGCGCAGCCGGTCGACATCCTCCCGGGTGCGCAGCGGCGGGTCGATCACCGGTCCGGCGCCCCTGGCGTAAGTGAGGGTAGGGCCCATGCCCTGGAGCGGCAGGAGCAGGTCGGCGAATATGATCGCCGCGTCGACCTTCAGCCGCTCCACGGCGTAGACGGTCACCTGCGCGACCAGGTCAGGGTCACGGCACAGTTCCAGAAAGGAGTGTCGCGATCGCAGCTGGCGATACTCCCGCATGTAGCGGCCGGCCTGCCGCATCAGCCAGATCGGGGTCACCGAGGTCGGCCGGCGCCGGCAGGCGAGCATGAAGGGGCTCCCGACCAAGGGATCGGCGGGCGCCTCGAGCGCCCGCAGCGGGTCGGCAGCACGGACCGCGGCCGGCGCCTGCGCCGCCGCGGCGGTCGCGTGCCCCCGGCGTCCGCCGCCCGCCGCCCCGCTCGGGGGCCCGGATCCGCCGGGGCGCGGGCCGTCGCGGTCCGTCCCGGGCGAGCACGGCCCGCCCCGCTTGCGCCCCAGGATCTCCCGGAAGCGGAGGGCCGCCTCCCTGACCAGCGGGCCCATCTTCGGGTGCGGCGGCTCGAGGTCCACCTCGATGCCGTGCTCTCGGAGGCTCTGGGTGGAGATCGGCCCGACGGACCCGACGACGGCGCGCGCCAGCGAGGCCCGGACCTTCTCCGCCAGGCCGCCGTCGCGCGCCACGCGCATGACGTTGTCGACCTGGTTGGCGTTGGTGAACAGCGCCACCTCGACCCGGCCGGCGACGATCTCCCGGAGAGCCCGCTCGAGGGGCTCGAGGTCCTGTGGCAGCGCCCAGCGGTAGATCGGGACGCGGGTCACCTCCGCTCCGCGCTCCTGCAATCCGCGGATCAGCTCCAGGTTGCTGATGCCGTACTCCTGCACGGCGACCCTGCGAGCGCGCACCGGGGCTCTCGCGTCGAGCGTCGTGAGCAGCTCCTGCCATGTGTTGGGCTCCGGAACGGTGATCCCGGGGTCGACCCCGAGATCGCGCAGCGCCGCGACCGGCTTGGGGCCGCGGCAGACCCTGACGATTCGCCGCAGCGCGGCCAGGATCCTGTCCCGTGGGTGACACGTCTCCAGCACCCGGACCAGGGTCCTCGTGCCGACGCCGGTCAGGAGGATAAGGATGTCGTATGCTCCTTTGAGGAGCCCGTCCCCGAAGGCCAGGGCGTCGTGGTTCTCCTCGAGCGGGATCTCGCGCATCGAGGGGGCGATCAGTGGACGCCCCCCGTGGTAGCGGACCAGGCGGGCCATCTCGCCGGCCATGCGGCTCTCGAAGGAGGCCACCACGAGACCGTCCAGACCGCCCCTGTTCCTGCCGGTGTTTGGCATCGGGCTCCCGGGAGAAATGTCATCGTACCGCCTCGCGGAAGGCCGATCAAGCGCCGCCCAGCGCCCCTGATGTCAGGGAACCGCCGCCCTCCGGCCGCATGGCCGGCGTCGCCGCGCCGGGGCGCGATCCGCTTGCGCCGGCGGGGCCGAGGGAGCATATTTTTCATTGACAGTTTAGTACACGTTTACTAGAATGGTCCCGTCGACAGCGGATGGGAGGGGTGGCCAGGATGAAAGTCTCCGCCCAGGAGGAATACGGGTTGCGCTGCATGCTGCAGCTGGCGAGGCGGCAGAAGGCCGGGACCGGCCTGCCCCTGACGCTGGGCGAGATCGCCCGCGGGGAGGGGCTGACCGTCCCGTACGTCGCCAAGCTGATCCGCAGGATGCGCAGGGCGGGACTGGTCCGCAGCGCCCTCGGCCGCAGCGGTGGGTACAGCCTGTCCCGCGAGGCGGACGAGATCAGCGTGGGCGAGATCCTGGACGCCCTGGGCGGGAGGCTGTACGACCCGGACTACTGCAACCGCTACTCGGGCGACCAGACGACCTGTGCCCACATGGGCGACTGCTCCATCCGGTCGCTCTGGGGCGTCCTGGAGACGCTGCTCGATGGAGTTCTGAACCGGACCAAGCTCGCGGATCTCGTGAGCAGCGAGCAGGGGATGTGCGCCGTGCTCGACGGCGTCGCCCCCAGGGCCGTCGCGCGCGCGGGCCGCTGACCGGAAGAGTCCCGGGGCGGCCCCCGGGGCGCGAGGAGAGCGCATGTCGACCTCCGAGAGGACCATCAGGAAGGTCACGGAGCAGGAGTACAAGTACGGCTTCGTTACCGAGATCGAGGCCGATACCGTCCCCCCCGGCCTGGACGAGGGGGTGATCCGCCACATCTCGGCCAAGAAGAACGAGCCCGAGTTCCTGCTCGAGTGGCGGCTGAAGGCGTACCGCCACTGGCTGACGATGACGGAGCCGGGGTGGTCGACGGTCCGCTACCCGCCGATCGATTACCAGGCGATCAGCTACTATTCCGCGCCCAAGTCGGGGGCGGGCGGCCCGAAGAGCCTCGACGAGGTGGACCCGGAGATCCTCCGGACCTATGAGAAGCTCGGCATCCCGCTCGAGGAGCAGAAGGTGCTCGCGGGCGTGGCGGTGGACGCCGTCTTCGACAGCGTCTCGGTCGGGACGACCTACCGCGAGAAGCTGGCCGAGCTCGGGATCATCTTCTGCTCCTTCAGCGAGGCGGTGCAGGAACACCCCGAGCTGGTGCGCAAGTACCTGGGATCGGTGGTGCCGTACTCCGACAACTTCTTCGCCGCGCTGAACTCGGCGGTGTTCACGGACGGCTCCTTCGCGTACATCCCGAAGGGCGTCCACTGCCCGATGGAGCTGTCCACCTACTTCCGGATCAACGCGGCCGACACGGGGCAGTTCGAGCGTACCCTGATCGTGGCCGAGGAGGGCGCCCGCGTCAGCTACCTAGAGGGCTGCACGGCGCCGCAGCGGGACACCAACCAGCTGCACGCGGCGGTGGTCGAGCTGATCGCGCTCGACGACGCGCAGATCAAGTACTCCACCGTGCAGAACTGGTACCCGGGCGATCGGGAGGGGCGGGGCGGCATCTACAACTTCGTCACCAAGCGCGGCAAGTGCCTGGGGCGCAGGTCGAAGATCTCCTGGACCCAGGTGGAGACCGGCTCGGCGATCACCTGGAAGTACCCCTCCTGCATCCTGCAGGGGGACGACTCGGTCGGGGAGTTCTACTCGGTGGCTGTGACCAACAACCGCCAGCAGGCCGACACCGGAACCAAGATGATCCACATCGGCAGGAACACGCGGAGCACCATCATCACCAAGGGGATCTCGGCCGGCCACGGCCAGAACACCTACCGCGGGGCGGTGAAGATGATGAAGGGGGCCGCCAACGCCCGGAACTACTCGCAGTGCGACTCGCTCCTGCTCGGCGACCGGTGCGGAGCCCACACCTTCCCGTACGTGGAGGTCAGGAACAGCACCGCCCGCCTCGAGCACGAGGCCTCGACCTCGAAGATCGGGGAAGACCAGGTGTTCTATTTCCGGCAGCGCGGCATCTCGGCGGAGGACGCGGTGTCGATGATCGTCAACGGGTTCTGCAAGGAGGTCTTCCGGGAGCTTCCGATGGAGTTCGCCGTGGAGGCCCAGAAGCTGCTCGGCGTCAGCCTCGAGGGGAGCGTCGGCTGACGGGCGGCCTTCCGGCGGGCACGGACCGAGAGACGGGGAGTACGGAATGCTCGAGATCAGGTACCTACATGCGAAGGCGAACGGCAAGGAGATCCTCAGGGGCATCGACCTCAAGGTGAGCGCGGGCGAGGTCCACGCGATCATGGGCCCCAACGCGTCGGGGAAGAGCACCCTGGCGCACGTGCTCGCCGGTCGCGAGACCTTCGAGGTCACCCGCGGGGAGGTCCTGTACCTGGGGAGGAATCTTCTCGACATGCCGCCCGAGGCCCGGGCGCGCGAGGGGTTGTTCCTGGCCTTCCAGTATCCGGTCGAGATCCCGGGCGTGACCAACATGTACTTCCTCAAGGCGGCGCTCAACGCCATCCGGAAGCATCGGGGCGAGCCCGAGCTCGACGCCATGGAGTTCCTGGCCCTGGTGCGGGAGAGGATGAAGCTGGTGGAGATGGACGAAAGCCTGCTGAGCCGATCCGTGAACGAGGGGTTCTCCGGCGGCGAGAAGAAGCGCAACGAGATCCTGCAGATGGCGGTGCTCGAGCCCAGGCTGGCCGTGCTCGACGAGACCGATTCGGGGCTGGACATCGATGCGCTGAGGGTGGTCGCCCACGGGGTGAACGCCCTGCGCGGGCCAGGACGGGCCATCGTGCTGATCACCCACTACCAGCGGCTGCTCGCCTACGTCGTTCCGGACAGGGTGCACGTGCTTTCGAGCGGCCGCATCGCCATGTCGGGCGGCAGGGATCTGGCGCTGAAGCTGGAGCGGGAGGGGTACGCCTGGGTCGAGGGCCGGGCGCGGGACGCTCCCGCGGCCACTGTGTGACTCGGAGGAGTCGGACCTCGTGAGGCAAGCGGGTTCGGATCTGGATCGGTTCCTGGCGACCCTGGCGCGCGCCGAGACGGGGCTCGCGGGGAACGGGAGGTCGTGGCTCGCGCCGATCCGCCAGGAGGCGATCGCGCGCTTCGCTGCGCTCGGCTTTCCCACCACCCGCGACGAGGCGTGGCGCTGCACCAGCGTCGCCCCGATCACGCGGCACGACTACGCGCTGGCGCCCGGGGCGCGAGCCGACGCGCTCACGCCGGAGGTCTTCGAGCGGCTGACCTTCGAGCCGTGGGACTGCACCCACCTGGTGTTCGTGAACGGCAGGTTCGCTCCGGAGGCGTCGCGGATCCGCGCGCTGCCCGACGGGGTGACGGTGGGGAGCTTGGCGGAGGCGATCGCGAGGCACCGCGACCTGGTGGAGCCGCACCTGGCGCGGTACGCCGATTTCCGGGAGCACGCCTTCACCGCTCTCAACACCGCCCTCCTGAAGGACGGGGCCTTCGTGCACGTGCCGCGTGGAAAGGCGGTGGAGGACCCGATCCACGTCCTGTTCGTCTCGGTGGCCGACGGCCGGGCCGTGATGTCGCACCCGAGGAACCTGATCGTCGTGGGGGACGGCGGGCGGGCCACTGTGCTGGAGAGCTACGCCGGCTTCGCGAGGGAGACCTACCTCACCAACGCGGTGACGGAGATCGCCGTGGGGCGCAACGCCGCCGTCGACCACTACCTGCTCCAGCGGGAGGGCGAGGCGGCCTCGCACGTGGGGCGGGTGCAGTGCCGGCTGGGGCGCGACGCGACCTTCTCCTCGCACGTGGTGTCGCTCGGCGGGGCCCTGATCCGCAACGAGGTCGGAGCGGTCCTCGACGCCGAGGGGGCCGACTGCACGCTGAACGGCCTGTACATCACGCACGGCAGCCAGCACGTCGACAACCACACCACGATCGACCACGCCAAGTCCCACGGCAGCAGCCGCGAGCTCTACAAGGGAGTCCTGGACGGCCGATCGCGGGGAGTGTTCGAGGGCACCATCATCGTCCGTCCCGACGCGCAGAAGACCGACGCCCGGCAGGTGAACAAGAACCTGCTCATCTCGGAGGATGCCCTCGTCGACAGCAAGCCGACGCTCCGGATCCACGCCGACGACGTGAGGTGCACCCACGCGGCGACCATCGGCCAGCTGGAGGAGGACGCGCTCTTCTACATCCGATCCCGCGGCGTCGGGGAGGAGGCCGCGCGCAACCTGCTGATCCAGGCGTTCGTCGCCGACATCGTCGGCCGGATCCGGATCGATCGGGTTCGGACCGGCCTCGAGTGCCTGCTGTTCACGAGGCTGCACGACACCCACGGGCGCGGGCTGGTGACGGCGCCGTGAGCACGGCTCCCGACCTGCGCCCGGCGAAGGTCCCCGCGAGGGCGCGTCCGGCGTTCGACGTGGAGCGCGTCCGGCGCGACTTCCCGCTCCTGCAGCAGGAGGTTCACGGGCGACCGCTGGTCTATCTCGACAACGCGGCCACCGCCCAGAAGCCGCGGAGCGTCCTGGAGGCGGTCCGACGCTTCTACGCGTCCGACAACTCCAACGTCCACCGGGGCCTGCACGAGCTCAGCGAGCGGGCGACCGCGGCCTACGAGGGGGCCCGCGAGAAGGCGAGGCGATTTCTCAACGCGCGGGAGGCTCGGGAGATCGTCTTCGTGCGCGGCACCACCGAGGCGATCAACCTGGTGGCGCAGGCCTTCGGCCGGACGCGGGTCGGCGGCGGCGACGAGGTGCTGCTGACCCACATGGAGCACCACTCCGGCATAGTGCCCTGGCAGATGCTGTGCGCGCAGGTCGGCGCCCGCCTGAGGATCGCCCCCGTCACCGACGAGGGCGACCTGGACATGGAGGCGTTCGAGAGGCTCCTGGGGCCGCGGACCAAGATGGTCTCGATGGTGCACGTCTCCAACACGCTGGGGACGGTCAACCCGGTCCGCCGAGCGATCGAGATGGCGCACGCGCGCGGCGTCCCCGTCCTCCTGGACGGAGCGCAGGCGGTGCCCCATTTCGGCGTCGACGTGCGGGCCCTCGAGTGCGACTTCTACGCCTTCTCCGGCCACAAAGTGTACGGCCCCATGGGGATCGGGGTGCTCTACGGCAAGGCGGAGCACCTGGAGGCGATGCCGCCCTACCAGGGGGGCGGGGACATGATCAGCACGGTGTCGTTCGAGAGGACGACGTACAATAAGGTGCCGCACAAGTTCGAGGCGGGCACCCCGAACGTCGTCGGCGCGATCGGGCTGGGCGCGGCGATCGAGTACCTGGAGGGCCTCGACGAGCGGGCTCGCCTCGCCCACGAGGGTGACCTCTTGGAGCACGCCACGCGGGCGATCTCGGCGATCCCCTCCGCGCGGATCATCGGCCGCGCGAAGGAGAAGACCTGCGTGGTCTCGTTCGTCCTCGACGGGATCCACCCGCACGACATCGGCACGGTGCTCGACAGCGAGGGGATCGCGATCCGGGCGGGACACCACTGCACGCAGCCGTTGATGGAGCGTCTGGGCATCCCGGCGACCGCCCGAGCTTCCCTCACCTTCTACAATACGCACCGGGACATCGACGCCCTGGCCGAGGGGATAGGAAAGGTGCTCGAGGTTTTCGGATGACGGCGGATCTGGGTGACCTCTATCAGGAGGTCATCCTGGATCACAACCGCCGGCCGCGCAACTTCCGGAAGATCGAGACGGCCAGCCACCGTGCGGTGGGACACAACCCGCTGTGCGGCGACAAGATCGCCGTCTATGTCCACCTGGAAGGCGATCGGATCCGGGACATCAGTTTCGAGGGGTCGGGCTGCGCCATCTCCAAGGCCTCCGCGTCGCTGATGACCGAGTCCGTGAAGGGACGCGGGCGCGCCGAGGTCGAGGAACTGTTCCGAGCCTTCCACGGCCTGGTCACGGGAGAGCCGGGGGGCGGGGACGGCGCGCCGGCCGAGGTGGGGAAGCTCGTCGTCCTGGGCGGGGTACGCGAGTACCCGGTGCGCGTCAAGTGCGCCACACTGGCCTGGCACACCCTGCGCGCCGCGCTGGAGGACCGGGACGAGACCACGACGGAGTGAGTGGGATGGGCGATAGTGAAGCGAGGCCGTTCGCCGGGCCCGCGCACACGCGCGGGGCGTGCTCGCCCGATCCGGGGATCCGCGCCCTCGAGGCCCAGGTGATCGAGGCGCTACAGTCCTGCTACGATCCCGAGATCCCGGTCAACGTCTACGAGCTGGGGCTCATCTACGACATCCGGGTCGGCGACGACGGCAAGGTCGAGGTGACGATGACCCTCACCTCGCCCATGTGCCCCGTCGCCGGCACCCTGCCCGGCGACATCGAGTTGCGGCTGAAGGCGATCCCGGGGGTCGCCGACGCGCGGGTGACCCTGGTCTGGGACCCGCCCTGGGGACCGGACAAGATGACCGAGGCGGCCAGGCTGCAGCTCAACCTGCTCTGAGAGACTCCGCCGCTGCCGGGGGAGAAGGCCCGGCGAGCGGGCGGGCGGGTCGGGGCGCCGGCCCGTGGGCGGGCAGCGGACGGAGTTCCGGATCACCGGCGGACATCCTCACCACCGTCGTCGGCCGTTCCCTTATACTCGGACATCCATGTTCTCGAGCCGTCTCCCCTGGCCCTGCCCGAGCAACGATCTCGCGCGCCTCATCGCGCGGAAGCGGGCGGAGGGGCGGGACATCCTCGACCTGACCGAGTCGAACCCGACGCGCGTCGGGCTGCGCTATCCCGCCGACCGGATCGCCGCGGCGCTCGCCGCGTCCGGAGCCGCCCGGTACGATCCCGACCCCCGCGGCCTGCCGGTCGCGCGCGGGGCGGTCGCGGCCTACTACGCCCGCCGCGGGCTGCAGGTCAGCGGGGAGCGGATCCGGCTGACGAGCTCGACGAGCGAGGCGTACTCCTTCCTCTTCAAGATGCTGGCCGACCCGGGGGAGCGGATCCTCGTTCCGGCCCCCAGCTATCCGTTGTTCGAGTACCTCGCGGCCCTCGAGTCGCTGCGCGCGGACTCCTATCCGCTGGTCTACGACGGGCGCTGGGCCATCGACCTCCGCGCCGTCGAGAGGGCGGTGGAGGTGCGGCGGACTCCGGTGAGGGCGATCGTCGTGGTCAACCCCAACAACCCGACGGGCCAGGCGCTGCGGGAGGATGAGCGGGCCGCGCTCGAGCGGATCTGCGCGCCGCGCGACATCGCGATCATCTCGGACGAGGTCTTCCTCGATTATCCCTTCGGGAGAGCGGAGCCGGAGGGCGGGGCCGCGGTGGCCCCGGCAACCGACCCCGCCGGCCGGAAGGGACGCGGCGGTGGACGGATCGCGTCGGTCCTCGCGGCGACTCGGGAAGGGGGCCGGAGGCGTCCGCTCGCGTTCGCGCTGGGAGGGATGTCCAAGTCGTGCGGCCTGCCCCAGCTCAAGCTCGGCTGGCTGGTGGCGGCCGGACCGGGCGAGCGGGTCCGGGAGGCGCTCGATCGGCTCGACCTGATCGCCGACACCTACCTGTCGGTGGGAACACCGATCCAGCTCGCCGCCGCGCAGCTGTTCGTCATCGGCGAGAACGTCCGGCGGCAGATCCAGCGGCGCATCGTGGGGAATCGGTCGCGGTTGACCGATTCGCTGGCCTCGGGATCGCTCTGCGCCGTCCTCGAGGCGGACGGCGGATGGTACGCCGTCCTTCGTCTGCCGGCGGTGGTTCCGGAGGAGGAGCTCGTCCTGGAGCTGCTCGCCGAAGACGACGTCCTGGTCCACCCGGGCTATTTCTTCGACTTCCCCCGCGAAGCCTACCTGGTGCTCAGCCTGCTCCCCGAGCCGGGCGTCTTCGCGGAGGGGACCGGGCGCATCCTGGCGCGGGTGGCGGGCCGCTGCGGATCCGGCGGCGCGGGAGAGTAGCCCCGGCAGCGGTCGGGGCGGACGCCGGCCGCCGCGTCTCCGGGCGTTCGGACGCCCTGCGCGGAATAAACGCACCCGGGGCACCGTTCCATTTGTCTGTCGGACGGCGGTTAGGTATACTCCCGCGGCTCCCGGAAGGGCCACGGGGGACCCGGTCCGAGGAGAGTTTTCGCAGCACCCAATCGTGGAGGAACAGTCAATGAAGGCAAACAAGGCGCTCGGCTTCGTCGTCGCCACGGCCGTCGTCGGGATGCTCGCCGCCGGTCACCAGTTCGCGTACGGGGGCAAGGCCGAGGGCGAGAAGACAGTCAAGTGTTACGGGATCAACTCCTGCAAAGGCCATGGCGAGTGCGGCGCCCCCGACGGGAGCCACAGCTGCGCCGGCAAGAACCAGTGCAAGGGCAAGGGCTGGGTCAAGGTCAAGAGCGAGAAGGAGTGCAAGGAGAAGGGCGGGAAGGTCCTGAAGGAAGAGGAGGAGTAATCCTCCGGCGCGGGCCGGAGGACACTCGGGCCGTCGTCGCGGCCCGGGACCTCCGGTCCCGCGCGGGATCTTGCCGGTCGGCAGTTCACCCGCACGCGATCGAACGCCCCGTAACAGCGCCACGCCGCGCGTGACGTCGGCGGTCCGCGGGGACCGCGGAGAGGAGTGCATGTCCGGCGAGCGGCCTCGATACATCGGGCACGGGGTCGGGCTCCGGCGGGACCACTACAGCGCGGTCCTGACGGGGGCGCCGACCCGCGTCGACTGGTTCGAGGCGATCACCGAGAACTACATGGTGCCGGGAGGCCGGGCGCTCGAGATCCTGGGCAGGGTGCGCGAGCGCTACCCGATCGTGCTGCACGGCGTATCGCTGTCGATCGGGTCGACCGACCCGCTGAACGAGGACTACCTGGATAGGCTCGCGGCGATGATCGAGCGGTTCGAGCCGGAGTGGATCTCGGACCATCTGTGCTGGACCGGGGTGGGGGGCCACAACGCCCACGACCTGCTGCCGATCCCCTACATCGAGGAGGCGCTCGACCACGTCGTGTCGCGCATGCACAGGGTCCAGGAGAGGCTGGGGCGCGCCATCGCACTCGAGAACCCGTCGAGCTACGTGGCCTTCAACGCCTCGACGATGCCCGAATGGGAGTTCCTCTCCGAGGTAGCCCGTCGCTCCGGGTGCGGGATCCTGCTCGACATCAACAACATCTACGTCAGCGCCCGCAACCACCGCTTCGACCCCCTGCGCTACCTCGAGGGCGTGCCGGCCGACCGGGTCTGGCAGTTCCATCTCGCCGGCCACTCGGACAAAGGGGCCTACCTGCTCGACACCCATGACCATGCGGTGCCCGAGCCGGTCTGGGAGCTGTACGCCCGCGCCGTCCGGCGGTTCGGAGCGGTGAGCGCCCTGATCGAGTGGGACGATCGGATCCCGCCGTTCGAGCAGCTCGAGGAGGAATCGGAGCGGGCGCGCGCGATCCACCATCGGGTCCTGGCGGCACCGGAGGCGGGGGGGGGGCTGGACCGGGGTCGGGTGCCGGCGACCGGGCGCGCGGAGGCGGCGAGGTGAGCCACCCACGCGAGCTGCGCCGGACCCAGGAGATCTTCTGGGACCTCATCACCGCGCCGGAGGGGGTGCGCCCGGCGCTGGAGGAGATGGCCCGCGGGGGGCGGCCGGACGCGGAGTCCGTCGCGACGATCTTCGCCGGCGACGAGGAGCTGCCCGCGGTCGAGCGGATCGACGTCTACGCCAACATGTATTTCTACCGCCTGTTCGATTGCCTGCGGGAGGACTACCCGCGTGTCGAGGCGGCCGTCGGCTCGGCCCGTTTCCACAACCTGGCGACCGATTATCTGCTCCGCCATCCCTCCCGGAGCCCGTCGCTGCGCTACCTGGGGGAAGCGCTCCCGGCCTTCCTGAACTCGCACCCGCTGAACGACGAGTTCCCCTACCTCGCCGACCTGGCACGGCTGGAGTGGGCCCGCGTGGACGCCTTCGACGCGCCCGACGCCCGGCCGCTGACGCGCGAGGGGCTCGCCCGGCTTCCTCAGGACGACGCGGGCGAGGCGCGATTCACGCTGATGCCGGGGGTGCAGATCCTGCGCTTCGGATACGACGTCGTGCGCCTGTGGCGCGATCTGAGGGAGGCCGGCGGGTCGGACGAGGAGGGAGGGAGGACCGAGGGGAACGCCGCCGCCGAGGCACACGGCGCGCACACGCCGGCCCGGGGTCCGGGCCGGGTGCCCGTGCGCCGCACCGCGGCGCGCGTCTGGAGGAAGGGCTACATCGTCTGGCACAAGGGGATCGACGACGAGGAGGCGCGCAGCCTCGAGCTGTTGGCGGCGGGGGAGCCGCTGGGACGGATCTGCCAGCGGCTCGCCGCGGGCCGCTCGCTGACGCGCGCTACCGCGCGGGTCGGGCGGATGCTGCAGGCCTGGCTCGACGACGAGATCCTCGCGACGGCTGCGCGAGCCGAATAAGCCCGGACGGGGCGCCGGGACGGGCCCGGCGGTCGGCTCAGTCGCACCTCCGGCTGCACGAGCACCATGTCCAACGGGGCGAGATCGACCGGCGCGTTACGGGCCGCCACCGCGGGCGCGGCCTTGCTGCTCGGCCTGGCACTCGCGGGGGTGCCGCGGCCGTTCGGCGCCGGAGGGCCTGCGGCGGGGGCGGGGGACGGGAGGGGCGAAGTGCGGCAGGCGGGGGAGGCGCGCGAGACACCGGGGCCGCCGGCCGCCCGCATTTCGGACGTGACGGAGGAGATCCACGGCGTGCGCGTCGCCGACCCGTACCGCTGGCTCGAGGACGACCGTGAGCCGGAGGTCGCGCGCTGGGTCGAGCGCCAGAACGCCTACACGGCGTCGGCGCTCGGTGCCCGCCCGGGCCGGAAGGAGACGCGCCGGCGGCTGCAGCGGTTGCTGTCGATCGGCACGTTGGACACGCCCGAGTACCGGGGGGACCGGATCTTCTACACCCGCCGGGAGGCCGGGCAGGAGCAGCCGATCCTGTACGTCCGCGACGGCCTCGACGGGGAGGACCGCCCCCTGGTGGACCCCAACGCGCTGCGTTCGGACGACACCGCCGCGATCGACTGGTGGTTCCCCTCCGAGGACGGCTCCCTGGTGGCGTACGGCGTGTCGACCGGCGGCGACGAGAGGAGCACCCTCCGGGTGATCGAGGTCGGGACGGGCCGGCATCGTCCGGACGTCATCCCGCGCACGCGCTACTGCTCGCTCGCCTGGCTTGCCGACAACTCCGGCTTCTACTACACCCGCTACCCCGCGCCCGGAGAGGTCCCCGAAGGGGAGGAGAACTACAACCGGCACCTGTTCTTCCACCGCCTGGGAGACGACCCCGCGAAGGACCCGAAAGTCTTCGGCCCCGAGACGCGCCCCGAGGACATGATCGAGATCACCGCCTCGCCCGGCGGCCGGACGCTGGTCGTGATGGTGTTCGAGGGCTGGTCGCGGTCCGATCTGTTCATCCGGGACCTGACGCGCGAGGGGGCTCCGTTCGTGCCCCTCGCCAAAGGGATCGACGCGATCTTCGAGGCGCAGGCGGTCGGAGGGACGATCTACGTGCGCACCAACTGGGAGGCGCCGCGGTACCGGCTGTTCGCGGTCGACGCGGACCGGCCTGACCGGAAGGACTGGCGCCTGCTGATCCCGGAGGCCGACGGCGTCCTCGAGCAGGCGGTCGTCGTCGGAGACCGGATCGTCGTCCGCTCCCTCCGGGACGCCTCGTCGCGCCTCGCCATCCATGACGCCGCGGGACGGAAGATCCGCGACGTCCCCCTGCCGACGCTCGGAACGGTCGAGAGCCTCTCGGGCCGCCCGGACGGCCGACACGTCTTCCTCGGCTTCGAATCGTTCACGGTGCCGCCGACGGTCTACCGCCTCGACCCTCGAAGCGGCACGCTGTCGGTCTGGGAGAAGGTGCGTGCGGACGTCGACCTGTCGAGGCTCGATGTCGAGCAGGTCTTCTATCGGTCCAAGGACGGCACCCGGGTGCCGATGTTCCTCGTGCACCGGAGGGGCATCCGGCTGGACAGCGACAACCCCGTTCTCCTTTACGGCTACGGCGGGTTCAACGTCAGCCTGACGCCGAGGTTCGTGCGCTCGGCGATCCTGTGGCTCGAGCGGGGCGGAGTGTACGCGCGGGCCAACCTGCGGGGGGGCGGGGAGTACGGGGAGGAGTGGCACCGGGCCGGCATGCTCGACAGGAAGCAGAACGTCTTCGACGATTTCATCGCGGCGGCGGAGTGGCTGATCCGGAAGAAATATACGCGCGCGGATCGGCTGGCGATCCGTGGGGGCAGCAACGGCGGTCTGTTGGCCGGGGCCGTCACGACCCAGCGGCCGGACCTGTTCCGGGCGGCGATCATCGCCGTGCCGCTGCTCGACATGCTCCGCTACCACCGGTTCCAGATCGCGCGGCTGTGGATACCGGAGTACGGGTCGGCGGAATCCCCGGAGCAGTTCCGCTGGCTGCGCGCCTACTCGCCCTACCACAACGTGCGGGACGGGATCGATTATCCGGCGGTGCTGCTGACCACGGCTCAGGGGGACAGCCGCGTCGACCCGACGCACGCCTGGAAGATGGCCGCGCGCCTGCAGGCGGCCTCCGCCTCCGGCCGGCCGGTCCTGCTGCGCACCGAGAGCCGGGCCGGCCACGGCGCCGGCAAGCCGGTCAGCAAGGTGGTCGACGAGCTCACCGACGTGGCGACCTTCCTCTTCTGGCAGCTCGGGATGGAGTGAGCGCGCGTCAGGCGGGCGCGCTCCACACCGGCCGCAGCGCGGTGCTCTTGATCAGCAGGAAAACCCTCGCGCCCGCCTCCAGCCGGAGCTGCTCCCGGGCCTCACCCGTGACCGCCACGTAGAACGGCTCCGGGTCGTCGAAGCGGAGCAGGACGCGGTCCTCGGAGACGAAGACCCCCGCGATGGTCCCCTGCAGCACGTTGCGCGCCGAGGTGAGCCCCGGCGGGTCGAGCGTGACGATCGCCTCGTTCGGCCCGAAGGCCAGGCCGACGCCGCCCTCCGGGCCGGCCGGCGGCGCCTCCCCCGCCACGTGCAGGGTGAAGCGGCCCCAGGACACGTCGTACCCACCGCGTCCCGGCCGCGGCGGCCGGAGGCGACCGGAGATCAGGTTGTCGATCGGGCCGGCGCCCGGCGCCGCGCGCGGGTCGATCGCCAGCTCCGGGCCGCCCTCCGCCACTATCCTCCCGCCGCGGATCAGGGCGACCCGGTCGGCAAGGGCCAGCACCTCCGCGGGGTCGTGGGTCACGTAGAGCACCGGGATGTCCAGCGACCGCTTGATCGCCTTGAGGTCGGCGAGCGCCCTCGTCTTGAGGTCGCGGTCGAGGGCGCTTAACGGCTCGTCCATTAGAAGCGCCTCGGGGTAGCTCGCGAGGGCGCGGAGCAGGGCGGCACGCTGCGCCTCGCCCCTGGAGACCTCGGCCGGGCGGCGGTCGAGAAGGGCCCTCAGCCCCAAGGCGTCGATGAGCTCGTCCAGGCGGCGGCCGTCGTCCGGCGGCCGCGAGCGGGACGCGCGAACCGTCCCGTAGAAGATGTTCTCCCGCAGGCTGAGGTGGGGGAAGAGCAACCCCTCCTGCGGGACGTATCCGAGCCGACGGCGGTCGGCCGGGAGGTGGGTCCGGTCGACGGAGGAGAAGAGGACGCGTTCGCCGAGCTCGACCCGGCCTGACCCCGGACGGATCAATCCCGCGAGACACTGCAGGAGCGTGGACTTGCCGCTGCCCGAGGGGCCGAACAGGACGGTCACGCCACGCGGCACCGCCAGGCCGACCGCGAGCCGGAACGGTCCCCGCCGAAGCTCTAGGTCGAAGATCAGGCCGCCGGGGCCCGCGCCGGCCCTCACTTCCGGCCCCTTGCGCCCCGCAGCCCCTCGATGAACCGAGTCGCGGCGAGCGTCCCGAAGGCGATCAACGCCGCCAGGGCGCACAGGCCCAGGGCGAGACGGTCGGCGCCGATCTGGACCGAATTGAAGATCGCCAGGGGGAGCGTCCGGGTCACCCCCGGGATGTTCCCCGCGACCATCATGGTCGCCCCGAACTCGCCCAGTCCGCGGGCGAATCCGAGCAGGACCGCGGCGGACACCCCGGGAAAGGCGAGCGGCAGGGTGACGGTGGCGAAGGCGCGCAGCCGTGACGCCCCGAGGGTGCGCGCCATCGCCACCAGGCGCGGGTCGATCGCCTCGAACGCCACCTGTGCGGCGCGCAGCATCAGAGGAAAGGAGATCGCCGCGGCCGCGATCGCCGCCCCCTGCCAGGTGAAGACGAAGGAGACGCCGATGGCCCTCCACCAGGGGCCGAGCGGGCCCTCGCGGCTCAGGAGGATCAGCAGGACGTACCCGGTGGCGACGGGCGGCAGGACCAGGGGGAGATTGAGCAGGGTCTCGAGGGCGACCTTCCCCGGGAACTTCCGCCGCGTCAGCAGCCGGGCGAAGAACAGGGCGAACGGGAGGCCGACCAGCACGCTGAGGCCGGCCACCCGCAGGGATATCCACAGCGGCCCGATGAAGGCGTGTCGGGCGCCGGCCGTGTCGGCTCCCGCCACCGCCTCTCCCCCGGGCTCGCCGCGTGGGCTCCCGCCGCGGGCAGCGGCGCGGGCGCCCGTCGCTCGCCTCTGCCCGGCGGGAGGCCGGAGGGGAGAGAACCCGGCCCGCGCCAGGAGGGCTCCCATCCCCGGCGACCACCGGGCGGCGCAGGAACTCCAGGAACCGTCGGGACGCCCCGGGGGCCCCGCCGCGGCGCACCAACGCTGCGGGGTAGAGGATGGGCGAGTGCAGCGACGGGGGTACCCGGAGGACGACCCGCGCCTCCGGCTCGACCTGCGCGTCGGTGGCGTACACGATGCCGGCCTCGGCCTCTCCCGAGGCCACGAACGACACAGCCGCCCGTACGTTGGGCGCGAACACGAGCCGCTCCCGGACCCGGGACCCGACGCCCGCGCGGAGCCGCGCCTCCCGGGCCTAGCGACCCGCCGGGGACGCCTCGGGATCGGCGGTGGCGATCCGCGCGAAGCCGCCGCCCGCCAGATCGGCCAGCGACGCGAGCCGATGGAAGCGATCCGCTCGGGCGACTACGACCAGTCGGTTGCGCGCCAGATCGCGGCGCGTGTTGGGGACCAGGAGCCCGGCCGATTCGAGCCGATCCATCGGGCCCCGGCCGGCGCTCAGGAAGAGGTCGGCGGGAGCGCCCGCCAGGATCTGCGTAGCCAGCGCCTCCGAGGCGCCGACGTGGATCCGCACCTCGCCCCCGCTCCCGGCGCGGTAGCGGGCGGCCGCCTCCTCCAGCACGTCCGTCAGGCTCGCGGCCGCGAAGACGATGGGGGGATTCGCGGCCTCCTGCCTCTCCGGGTCGGTCCCGGCCGCGCCGGCACGGCCGGCCGCGGCGATCAGGCAGATCCACGCCGCGGCCCGGGCCGCCGGCGCCGCGCCGCGCCGCCGGCCGCGCCCGTCCCACGGCCGCTCTCCATCTCTCCGGAACCGGTTCATCGGGCCCCACCCGGGGTGACTCCTGGCGCCGTCACCCGTGACGGCGAAGGACGATGCTACTATGGAGCGCATGCCGGCCGTCCATTCCGTCTGCCCCCTCGACTGCCCCGACCGCTGCAGCCTGGAGGTCCGCGTCGAGGACGGGCGGGTGAGCGCGATCGCCGGGAGCCGCGTCCATCCGCTCACCGACGGGTTCATCTGCGCCAAGGTCCGTCGCTTCGCGCGGCGCGTCTATGGCCCGGAGCGGCTGCGCCACCCGATGCGGCGCGTCGGGGCGAAGGGGGAGGGCCGCTTCGAGAGGATCACCTGGGACGAGGCGCTCGACCGGATCGCCCGGCAGATGCGAGAGGCGCGCCGGGAGCACGGAGGCGAGTCGATCCTCCCTTACTCCTACGGCGGCTCGAACGGGATGATCTCGCAGGGGACGGCCGACGAGCGGCTGTTCCGGTCCCTCGGCACCTCGCGGCTCCTGCGCACCGTCTGCGCCGCGCCGAGCGCGGCGGCCGCCGAGGCGCTGTACGGCCGGATGCCCGGGATCGATCTTCCCGACTTCGCGGCGGCTCGGTTCATCATCGTCTGGGGGGCGAACCCGCGGCACAGCCACATCCACCTGATGCCGCACCTCAAGGCGGCCCGTGAGGCGGGGGCCAGGATCGCGCTGATCGATCCCCGGCGGGTGATGAGCGAGTCCTGGATCGACATGCACCTGCCGGTCTACCCGGGCTCCGACGGTGCCGTGGCCCTGGCGATGATCGCCCACCTGGAGAGGATCGGCCGGGTCGACCGCGCCTTCCTCGGGTGCCATGCCGTCGGGTGGGAGAGGCTCCTGGGGCGGGCGCGCGAATGGCCACTGGAGCGCGCGGCGGCCCGGGCGCGCGTCGAGCCGCGCGACATCGCCGCCGTGGCCGAGGCTTACGCCGCGGCCGACCCGGCGGCCATCCGCTGCGGCTGGGGCTTAGAGCGAAACCGCAACGGCGAGAGCTCGGTGGCTGCGGTCCTGGCGCTGCCCGCTGTGGCCGGCAAGTTCGGCGTGCGTGGGGGAGGCTACGCCCTCTCCACCAGCGCGGGCTACGCGATCGACGACGATCGTCTCGCCGGCGCGCCCGAGCCGCCGACTCGGGCGATCGACATGGTGCGCATCGGACGGGCGCTGCTGGAGGAGAGACACCCCCCCATCCGGGTCCTGTTCGTCTACAACTCCAACCTGGTCGTCACCACGCCCGATCAGAACCGGATCCTCCGCGGGCTGGCGCGCGAAGACCTGTTCACCGTGGTCTTCGATCAGGTGATGACCGACACGGCGCGCTACGCCGATGTCCTCCTTCCGGCCACGACCTTCCTCGAGCACACCGATCTCGACACCTCCTACGGCACCTACGCCGTCATGCTGGCGGAGCCCGTGATCGATCCGGTCGGCGAGGCGCGGCCGAACGAGGCGGTGTTTCGGCTGCTCTGCCGCCGTCTCGGGATCGAGGATGCCGGTCCCGAGGGGGACGATCTCCTGGAGGAGGTCCTGGACGCGATCGGGGGCCCGCTCGCCTGCGGCGGCAGGGCGGGGGAGGGTGCTCCCGGGCGCGGCTCACGACGGCTGGCCCGGCTGAGGCGCGAGAGGATCCTGCGTTTCGATTTCCCCGGCGACCGGCCGGTGCAGTTCGCGACCGTTTTCCCCGCGACGCCTGGCCGCAGGGTGCGGCTCTGGCCCGACGGCCTCGGCCCCGACCCTTACGTCGTCCGAGAGGATCCCGACCCGAGCGGCGCCTCGCTGGCGCTGATCTCCCCCGCCACCGACCGGACCATCAGCTCGACGCTCGGCGAGCTGGTAGCCGGGCGCGCCACCCTGCAGATGCACCCGGAAGACGCCGCGGAGCGCGATCTCCGCGACGGGGAGGAGGTGAGGGTTCACAACCGCCTCGGCGAGGTCCGCGTGCCGCTGCGGCTCAACTCCGCTCTCCGCCCCGGGGTCGTCTACCTGCCGAAAGGCATCTGGAACCGGCACACCGGCAACGGGTCGGCCTCGACGGCGGTGATCCCCGACGCCGTCACGGCCGTCTCGGGCGGCGCGTGCTTCAATGACGCTCGGGTTGAGGTGGCGCCGGCCTCTAGAGCTTGCCGACGAGGGGAGCGATGACCAGGCTGACCACCGACATCAGCTTGATCAGGATGTTCATGGAGGGACCGGAGGTGTCCTTGAACGGGTCCCCGACCGTGTCGCCGACGACCGCGGCCTTGTGTGCGTCGCTTCCCTTCCCCTCGCCCGGGACCTCGCCTTTCTCGATCGACTTCTTGGCGTTGTCCCAGGCGCCGCCGCCGTTCGCCATCATCAGGGCGAGGAGGACGCCGGTGAGGGTGGCGCCGGCGAGCATTCCGCCGAGCGCCCCCGGGCCGAGCCAGAAGCCGACGATGACCGGGGCCAGCACCGCCGTCAGCCCGGGGACCACCATCTCGCGCAGCGCCGCGCGGGTGGAGATGTCGACGCAGCGCGCCGCGTCCGGCCTCGCCCCGGGAGCGCCGGAGAGCAGCCCCGGGATCTCGCGGAACTGGCGGCGGATCTCGTCGACCATCTTGCCGGCGGCGCGCCCCACGGCGGTCATCGTCAGGGCCGCGATGAAGAAGGGCAGGACACCGCCGATGAACAGCCCGATCACCACCATCGGCTCGTTGATGACGATCCGGAGCGGCTCGCCCCGGACCGCGTTGATCGCCTGCGAGTAGGCGGCGAACAGGGCCAGGGCCGTCAGCGCCGCCGAGCCGATCGCGAAGCCCTTGCCGATGGCGGCCGTGGTGTTGCCGAGCGCGTCCAGCCCGTCGGTGATCTTGCGGACCTCGGGACCGAGCCCGCTCATCTCCGAGATGCCGCCGGCGTTGTCGGCGATCGGGCCGTAGGCGTCGACCGACATGGTGATCCCGACCGTCGCCAGCATGCCGACCGCGGCGATCCCGACCCCGTACAGGCCCGCCGCCCGGTTGCTCACGAAGATGGTGGCGCAGATCGCCAGGACCGGAAGCGCGCTGCTCTCCAGCCCGACGGCGAGCCCGCGGATGATGTTGGTCGCGGCGCCCGTCTTGCTCGCCAGAGCGATGGCGCGTACGGGTCCCGCCGAGGTGTAGTACTCGGTGATGAGGCCGATCACGATCCCGCCAACGGTGCCGACCAGCACCGCCCAGAAGACGTCGTTGCCGACGTCGAAGCGGCGCACCACGAGGGCCGCGCCGAGCAGGAACAGCCCGGCCGAGATGAAGGTCGAGTAGCGCAGGGCCGCCGCCGGGCTGAGCCGCGACAGGATCGGCATGGTGCCGATCCCGAGCAGCGACGCCACAAGCCCCAGGGTGGCCAGGGCGAGCGGTAGCGCCATCAGGATCATGCGGACGGACGATCCCGGGGCGCCGGAAGGGCCCAGGCGCCCCAGGTCGGCCGCGGTCAGGGTGGCGCCGATGGCGATGGTGGCGATGATCGACCCGACGTACGACTCGAAGATGTCGGCGCCCATGCCGGCGACATCCCCGACGTTGTCGCCGACGTTGTCGGCGATCACGCCCGGGTTGCGGGGATCGTCCTCCGGGATCCCGGCCTCCACCTTGCCGACCAGGTCCGACCCCACGTCGGCGGCCTTGGTGTAGATGCCCCCGCCGACGCGCGCGAACAGGGCGATCGACGAGGCGCCCATGGCGAAGCCGTTGATCACCGCGGCGGTCTCCGGGCGGCCCTGTGCCAGAAACCACAGCCCGACGCCGATCAGCCCCAGGCTGGCCACCGCCAGCCCCATGATGGCGCCGCCGTTGAAGGCGACCAGGAGCGCGCGGTCCTGGCCCGAGCCGCGGGCCGCCTCCGCGGTCCGAACGTTGGCGCGGGTGGCCGCCTGCATCCCGAGAAGGCCCGCGAGGGAGGAGCAGACGGCGCCGCTCAGGAAAGCCAGGGCCGTCAGTCCTCCGACCTTCCAGGCCAGCAGCAGCGCCACGCCCGCCACGAACAGGACGAGGATCGAGTACTCCCGCCTCATGAACGCCATCGCGCCCTGGTGGATCGAGGCGGCGATCTCCCGCATTCGATCGCTGCCGGCCGGCAGGCGGCGGATCCACAGGAACAGGGCCAGGGCCGCGATCAGCCCCAGCGACCCAACGACGGGTGCCAAGCGGACGAGGGCATCCATGAACACACGACCTCCGCGACGGGACTCGGATGCGTCCGGCCCGGAGCCGCGCCGGGCCGGCCCGCGGCTGGGAAGGCTCGCGCGGGCCGGCGCATGCTACCAGAATCGACCCGCGCGACCAAGCGGCGGCCGTGTGCTATCCTCTGCGGTCCCGAGGCCCCGTAAGGAGGATGAACCGATGCGAGAGGCGCAGATGGCCTCGCGAGCCCCGGCGTCGGCGGTGCTTGCGCTGTTGCTCGCGGCGTGCCAGGGGGGAGCCGAGCGGGAGCCCGCGCCGGCGGCGCCGGCGGGCGAGGTCCTCGTCTCCGGCAGATTCTCCATGGTCCTGCCGTTGGGGCTTCAGGCGGGCGCGGCCTACGTCCCGGAAGGGGGCCAGCTCTCGGAGGCGAGGATCGAGCTGGGGCGCAGGCTGTTCTTCGATCCGCGGCTCAGCCGGGACGGCTCGATCTCCTGCGCGACCTGTCACGCTCCCGAGAGGGGCTTTTCGGACGGGAGCAGGGTCTCGACCGGCATCGGGGGCCAGATGGGCGGGCGCAACGCGCCGACGGTCATCAACCGGCTGTTCAGCGTGGAGCAGTTCTGGGACGGGCGCGCGGCCGATCTCGAGGAGCAGGCCCTCGGCCCGATCCAGAACCCGATCGAGATGGGGAACACGTTGCAGGGGATGGTCTCCGCCCTCGCGAGGATCGAGGCGTACCCGTACCTGTTCCAGGCGGCCTTCGGGAGCCCGGGGGTCACCGCCGAGCGGGTGGCTCGGGCGATCGCCGCCTACGAGCGGAGCCTCCTGGCCGGGAACGCCCCGTACGACCGCTACCGGGCCGGGGCACGGGACGCGATGGGCCAGCCGGCGGTGCGCGGGATGCGGATCTTCAACGACCCGCAGCGAGGCAACTGCGTCACCTGCCACGCCGGCTTCAATTTCACCGACGAGTCGTTCCACAACCTCGGCGTCGGGATGGACGGCCCGACGCCCGACCTAGGCCGCTACGTCGTGACCAAGGACGACGGCGACAGGGGCGCGTTCAAGACGCCGACCCTGAGAAACGTCGCGCGCTCGGCACCTTACATGCACGACGGCAGCGAGGCGACCCTCCGCGACGTGGTGGAGTTCTACGACCGCGGCGGCGTTAAGAACCCCTGGCTGTCGGAGGAGATCCGCCCCCTCAACCTGTCCGAGCAGGACAAGGCCGATCTGGTCGCCTTCCTCGAGTCCCTCACCGGAGAGGTCCGCGGCGCCGAGAGGCCGGAACTCCCGTAAAGCCTGGGGCGCCCGTACGGGCGATACCGGTGTGCCAGGATGAGATCACCCGTCTCGAGACCGGATCCATCTCCGCCCTCGGCGAGGCCGCCGTGTCGACGCCAGCCGATCCCGGGAGGACACCCGGCCGCGGCGAGTCGGGAGCTCGGCGGCCCGGCGTCGGCCACCGCCCTGGCGCTGACGATGTTCGTCGAGGCGTTCGGGTACGGGGTAGTGGCGCCCACCCTGCCGTTCCTCGCTCGCAGCTTCGGGGCGTCGGACTGGCAGATCGCCCTGCTGGTCGGGATGTACGCGGCCCCGGGGCTGGTCGCGATCATCCCGCTCAGCGCCCTCGCCACGCGGTACGGCCGGCGCTGCCTGATCCTCCTGGGGCTCGCCTGCCTGAGCCTCGCGTCGCTCGGATTCGTCCTGGCGCCGACCTACCCGTGGCTGGTCCTGGCCCGCGCGATCCAGGGGGTCGCCGCCAGCGCCGTCTGGGTCGGAGCGCTGAGCGCCGCGGCCGACCTGACGCCCGACGCCTCCATGGGGCGGTCGCTGTCCTGGATCACCGGCTCGTGGTCGCTCGGCTTCTTCCTCGGCCCGTTCATCGGCGGCCTCGGCGCGGTCCGGACGCCCTTCCTCATCTACGCCGCCCTCTCCCTGGTGGCCCTGCTGGCCGCCTCGCTCGGCCTGCCGGAGACCGGCCGGGCCGGCGCCCGGACGACGATGCGGGGCATCGTCCGGGTCCTGCGCCTGCCGGCGGTCCTCGCCTCGGGCGTGGCGACGTTCACGCTATCCTTCTATTGGGGGGTGTTCGAGGCGTTCGTCCCTCTGCTGCTGAGCGATGAGGCCGGAGCGGGACGATTGACGATCGGGACGCTGTTCGCGATCGCCACCCTGCCGAGCATCGTCCTGCCGCGGCTGACCGGCTACCTGGCCGACCGGGCGGGCGACGCGCGGATCATCACCTTCGGCCTGCTGTACGCGTCGGTGCTGACCGGCGGGTTCCTGACCCTGTTCCGGTCCGCGATGCCGCTGTGGCTGCTCTTCCTGATGCTCGGGCTGATGGATGTGGTCGTCTACATTCCCGCGGTCGCGCTCCTGAACCGCGGTCAGGATCGGGACGGCCGCGTCATCGCCAACGCCTCCCACAACCTCGCGTTCTCCGCCGGCTTCTTCACGGGGCCGGCGCTCGGAGGCCTCGTGGTCACGCTGGGCGGACGCGGCATGGCGTTCGTGATGCTCGCGGCGATCACCCTGGCCGCGGCCGTGGCGGTGGCGGCGATCCGGCCCGGCGGCGCCCGCCTCCGTACCTGAGCCCTTCGCGGACCGGCATCGCCCCATCGTCCGCATCCGCGTCCGGCGCCCCCGTCCCCTTCCGGGGCGGGCCCCGGCTTGCCTGCTCCCGGTGCAGGACCTACGTTTTCCGCGTCATGTCCCAGAGCGACAAGGGCAACGGCCGCGGCGTCGCCGCGGGGGACGCGACCCGGGAGGTCCTCAAGGACGCCGGGGGCGCGAGGCGGCCCGCTCCGAGAGAATCGGCCCCTCTGAGGTTCCTGTTCGTGTCGCGGTGGGGCCTCATTCAGGACCTCGCGTGGGAGGTGAGCAAGGAGGGTCACCTGGTCCGATACCACATCATGTCGAAGGCCGACAGGACGATCGCCGACGGCTTCATCGACAAGGTCGACGACTGGTCCGTGCACAAGGACTGGGCCCACGTGGTCGTGTTCGATGACTGCGAGTTCGGCCCCCTCGCCGACCGGCTGCGCAGGGAAGGGAGGGCGGTCCTCGGCGGATCCGCCTACACCGACCGGCTGGAGCTGGATCGCGATTTCGGCCAGGAGGAGATGAAGGCCGCCGGCATGAACACCCTCCCCAAATGGGACTTCGACTCCTTCGACGCCGCCATCGAGTTCATCCAGAAGAACCCCGGCCGTTACGTGGTCAAGCCGAGCGGCCGGGCGCAGAACGAGAAGGTCCTCTCCTTCGTCGGCCAGGAGGAGGACGGCCTCGACGTCGTGACCATGTTGAGGCACTACAAGAAAGGCTGGGCCTCGAAGATCAGGACCTTCCAGCTGCAGAAGTACGTCTCCGGCGTGGAGATCGCCGTCGGCGCCTTCTTCAACGGATCCGACTTCGTCACTCCCGTGTTCATCAACTTCGAGCACAAGCGGATGTTCAACGACGAGATCGGACCGCAGACGGGGGAGATGGGGACCGCCGGATTCTGGTACGGCACCACCGCCATCTTCCAGCAGACGCTGTCGAAGATGAAGGATCGGCTCGCGGCCTGCCGCTACGCCGGCTACGTGGATGTCAACTGCATCGCGAACTCGCGCGGCGTCTATCCGCTGGAGCTGACCTGTCGCTTCGGCTACCCGACGATCAACCTCCAGATCGAGGGCGTGCTCTCGAAGTGGGGGGAGTTCCTGGCGGCCCTCGCCCGCGGCGAGCCGTTCAACCTGAGGACGAAGAAAGGCTTCCAGGTGTGCGTCGTCATCGCCGTGCCGCCCTTCCCGTTCGTCGACCCCGAGACCTTTCGCAAGTTCTCCGAGGACGCCGCCGTCATCTTCAAGAAGCCGGTGCCGGTCGGGGTGCACCCGTGCGACGTGAGGATGGTGGATGGGGACTGGCGTTTGGCCGGGGACTCGGGGTACGCGCTGGTGGTCACCGGCTCGGCCTCGACGATGGAGGAGGCCCGGCGGGAGGCGTACAACCGCGTGAGGAACATCATCATCCCCAACATGTTCTACCGCACCGACATCGGCGAGCGCTGGTACAGGGAGGGCGACCTCCTGCAGACCTGGGGCTACCTCAACTGATCTCCTGGGCCGGCCGCCGCGGCGGGAACCGAGCCCCGCGGCCCCCTCGCCCGCCCGGCTTGACTTCGCGCCTGCGATAACCATCTTGAAATCGCGGCCGGGCGGGCGCGGGCCGTTTTCGGGCGCGGCCGGTTTCGCGAGGACGGGTCTCGACCTCCATGACGCTCAAGAGCGCTGCCGCTGGACGCGCCGGCCCACAACCCCCATCATCCGGCCTCATGCGCGAAATGAAGTCCGCCGCCGACAGGCCGGGCACCTTCCGGAGCCTGGGCCGGGCCATGACCTCCTGGCGCACGGCTTCGGTGTCCCTCCTCTCTTTCTCCTCCGGGCTGCCCCTCGGGCTCGTCTGGATCGCCATCCCCGACTGGATGCGCAGCAGCGGGATGGACATCCGGATCGTGGGGCTCATCACGCTGGCGCACGCCCCGTGGAGCTTCAAGCTTCTCTGGTCTCCCCTCATGGACCGGTTCAACCCGCCCTGGATGGGGCGCCGCCGCGGCTGGATCGCGCTGGCGCAGGTGACGCTCTTCGCCCTGAGCCTCTGCCTCGCGGGATTGGGGGATTCACCTGACTCACCGTGGGTCGTGCTCGCGCTGGCGCTGGCGATCGCCTTCGCCTCGGCGAGCCAGGACATCGCGTACGACGCCTACACGGTGGACGTGCTCAAGCCCGAGGAGCAAGGCGTTGCCGTCGGCGCCAAGACCGCCATCTATCGTCTGGCGATGTACGTCGCGGGCGCGACGAGCATCACGCTGGCGAGTTTCTATTCCTGGCCGCTGGTGACCGTCGGCCTGGCGTGTCTCTACCTGCCGATGATGCTGATCACCTGGCGGGCGCCCGAGCCCGCCGACCTCCCGCGCTCGCCGAAGAGCGTCCGGGAGGCTGTCTGGCATCCCTTCCTGGGATTCCTCGGACGTCACCGGGCCTTGGAGATCCTGGCATTCGTGTTCTTCTACAAGCTGGCCGACAACCTGGCGGAGGCGCTGCTGAGGCCCTTCCTGGTCGACATGGGCTACTCGGCCGCGGATCGGGGCGTCGGCCTCGCGACCGTCGGGATGATCGCGATGCTGGCCGGCGTCTTTCTCGGCGGAGTGCTGACCACCATGATGGGGCTCGGCCACTCGCTCTGGCTGTTCGGGTTCCTGCAGATCTTCTCCAATATCGGGTACATCTTCGTTGCGCGCTCGGAGGTCGATCGCCTTCTCATGTACGGCGCCATGGCGTTCGAGAACGTGTCCAAGGGCCTGGGCACGGGCGCCTTCATGGTGCTGCTGTTGAGGATGACGCAGAAGCGCTTCTCCGCCACCCAATACGCCCTGTTCTCCAGCCTCTTCGCCCTGCCCCGGATAGTGTCGGGCCCGATCAGCGGGTTCACCGTGGACGCCGTCGGGTGGGAGGCCTTCTTCTGGTGCACCATCCTGGCGGGCGTGCCCGGGATGATCCTGCTCCAGCGCTTCGCGCCCCTCGGAGTGCGGGATCCGGTCTTCACCGCTGAAGAGGCACGGGATCGCCGCCGGCTGTCAAGGGTTCAGCTGCTCGGCAGAGGGCTGGCCGGCGGGCTGGCCGGTCTCGCGCTGGGCGCGATCTGCGTCGCGCTGATTGGCGCCCTGAAGGCGGCGCGGTCCGGACCGGGCCTCGGCCTCGATCCGCTCGCCGGCTTGGCCGGGCTCCTGGCACCGAGCGCCGTCGGCGAATGGCTCCAACTCGCCGGCCTGCTGACATTCGGCGCGATCGTCGGCCTCATGACCGCCGCCGTCTCTGCCGCCCGTCACGGCGAGGCCGGCGAGATCGCGCGCAACGGCTCGCGTTAGTCCGGGCACGACATATCCCCGCCCGAACGGGAGGGCCCCGTTCGCTCTGACGTTCCTCCTGTGGCCGGTGACATCGAGGGCGCCGGGGCGCGGATCGAGGTTGCCCCCGGGACGCGCCGGCCGTACATTTCACGTGCGACGCCGGAAGCCGGCCGGTGCACGAACCGGCGTCGCGACTCGTTCTCTCGCCGCACCGGATCCCGTCGCCTGGTTCTCCGAGCACGACACTCGAGATCCGACTCTCGCCGCGAACCGTTCGCTCATCCATGGTTTCGCCGCGAGGGAGGTCCGCATGGGGCTCGAGAATCTCCTGCACCAGGCAGTTCTGGAAGGGAGGCTGCGGGAGCCGTTCAGCGCGGCCGAGGCGGCCGCGGCGCTGGCGTCGGGCGATTGGACGACCGGCAGGGTGCACAGCTTTCTCCTGCGCCACTGCAGCGGGAACCTCGCGGCGCGGGAGGTGCTCTTCGAGAGGGCCTCCCGCGGCCGATACCGGCTGATGGGGCCGCAGCACCGGAGCACGGCTCGCGGGCCGGCCCCCGGGTGGAGGCGCCTGCCGCGGTCCGCGATCCGTCGCCGGGATGTTCCCCCCGGGGAAGCGCGGCGATGACGGGCGAGACGGGCCCGCCCTCCCCCGGGAGACGCGTTGACTGGGCGGCGGCCGGCGCGTAGGATGAATGACCGAGACGGGCTCTCGATCCATGATCGGCCAGACCATCTCTCACTACCGGATACTCAGGAAGATCGGGGGTGGCGGGATGGGCGTCGTGTACCGCGCGGAGGACACCCGCCTCGGCCGCCACGTCGCCCTGAAGTTCCTCCCCGAAGACGTGAGCCGCGACCCGCAGGCTCTGGAGCGGTTCCGGCGCGAGGCCAGGGCGGCCTCGGCCCTCAACCACCCCAATATCTGCACCATCCACGCGATCGAGGAACACGCAGGCCGGCCGTTCATCGTGATGGAGCTGCTCGAGGGGCGGACGCTCGCGCGCCTCATCTCGGGCAGGCCGTTGCCCACGGAGCGCATCCTCGAGATCGGCATCCAGGCGGCCGATGCCCTCGACACCGCGCACGCGAAGGGGATCACCCACCGCGACCTCAAGCCGGTGAACCTCTTCATCACCGAGCGCGGCCGGGCCAAGCTCATGGACTTCGGGCTCGCGAAGCAGCGGCCCGGGCCGGCGCGCGCCCCCGACTCCTCCGCCGCGCCCACGGCCATGGATGAAGACCTCACGAGTCCGGGCACGGCGGTCGGGACCGTCGCCTACATGTCCCCCGAGCAGGTGCGGGGGGAGGACCTCGACGGACGGACCGACCTGTTCTCCTTCGGGGTGGTGCTGTACGAGATGGCCACCGGCCGCCGGGCGTTCGCCGGCGCCACCTCCGGGGTGATCTTCGACGCCATCCTGAACCGGGCGCCCGTGGCGCCCGCGCGCCTCAATCCCGACCTGCCGCCGCGGCTGGAAGAGATCATCAACAAGGCGCTCGAGAAGGACCGGCGGCTACGCTGCCAGAATGCCTCCGATCTGCTCGCGGACCTGAAGCGCCTCAAGCGTGACACCGACTCGGGGCGGACCGCGGCGGCCGGCCCCGCGATCGGTGATCGCCCGGCCGCGCGGCCGCCCGCGGTACCCGCGGCCGGCCCGGGAGCACCCTCGGGTCCCGAGGCCGCCGCCGCGCCCGCAGGGTCGGGCCCCGCCGGGATCCCGACCGGCGACTCCGACGCCGCCACGGCGATCCTTCTGGTCCGCCGTCACAAGCTCGGCGTTGCGGCGGGTCTCGCCGCCCTCGCCCTGCTGCTCGCCGGTCTGGCGTACGGGGTCTACCGGCTCCTCGCGCCGGCGCCGTCCGGGGACACGATCGACTCGATCGCCGTCCTGCCGTTCGTGAACGCGAGCGACAGCGCCGACGTCGAGTACCTGAGCGACGGGATCACCGAGAGCCTCATCAACAGCCTCGCGAGCCTCCCGAACCTACGGGTCGTGCCCCGCAGCAGCGCGTTCCGCTATAAGGGGCGCGAAGTCGACCCCCGGCAGGCCGGCCGGGAGCTCAACGTCCGGGCGGTGGTGACCGGGCGCGTGACGCAGCGAGGCGACAGGCTGCTCGCCGGGGCGGAGCTGATCGACCTCGCCGGCGACGCCCAGATCTGGGGCGACCGGTACAACCGCGGGATGGCCGACATCTTCGCCGTGCAGGAGGAGATCGCCAGGGCGATCGCGGAGAAGCTCAGGCTGCGCCTCACGGGCGAGGAGGAGGCGCGGCTGACGCAGCGCGCCACCGACAGCGCGGATGCCTACCGCCTCTACCTCCGGGGGCGTCACGCCTGGAACAACAGGACGAGCAGAGCGATCCGGCGGGCGCTGGAATACTTCCAGCAGGCGATCGAGATCGACCCCACTTACGCGCTCGCCTACGCGGGCGTGGCCGACTGCTACGCCGTCGGGAACGGGAGCTATCTCGGCCTGCCTCCCGGGGAAGCCCGGCCCCGGTCGATGGCGGCCGCGCGCAGGGCGCTCGAGCTGGACAGCTCGCTGGCGGAGGCGCACACGACGCTGGCGGACAGCCTCTTCTACTATCAGTGGGACTGGGAGGGAGCGGAGCGCGAGTTCAGGCGCGCCATCGAGCTCGACCCGGACTACGCCACGGCGCACCAGTGGTACTCCGAGTTCCTGTTCGCCCTGGGCAGGACCGAGGAGGCGCTGGCCGAGGCGCGGCGAGCGGGGGAGCTCGATCCGTTCTCGCTGATCGCGAACGCAACCGCGGGGTGGGGCTACTACCTGGTGCGCCGGTACGACGAGGCCGCGGATCGCCTGCGCCGCGTCATCCGTCTGGACCCGGGCTTCGTGCAGGCCTGGGACATGCTCGTGTTCGTCCAGATCGCGCGGGGCGATGACGAGGGGGCGCTCGTCGCGATGCGCGAGGTCGCGCGCCTGCAGGGCGACGAGGCCGGGGCGGAGCGCCTCCAGCGGGCTTTCGACGCGGAGGCGCTGCGTGGGGCCCTGCGCGCGCGGCTGGATGAGCTGACGGCGCCCGGGCGTGACGAGATCCTCCTGATGCCGAACATTTACGCGCTCAACGTGCTCCTCGGTCGCACCGACGAGGCGCTCCGTCTGCTGGAGGAGGGGGTCGAGGCCCGGCTCGGATGGGTGCTCCGGGTTTGGGATCAACCCCCGAACGACCCGCTGAGAGACAATCCCCGCTTCCGGGAGCTGATCCGCCGCATCGGCCTGCCCTCACCGCCGCCGGATTGAGGCCGCGGGCAGGACACCACGCGATGAGCCGGCCGATCGCGCTGCTCGAGCCCGGGGCGCCCCTTCCGAGTCCCCGCCGGGTCGGGCCGATGGGGCTCGTGGCGGTGGGCGGCGACCTCAGCGCGAAGACCCTCCTGGACGCCTACTCCAAGGGCATCTTCCCCTGGTACGAGGAGGAGCCCATCCTCTGGTTCTCCCCCGACCCGCGGGTGGTGCTGGTCCCCTCCGCCATCCGGATCTCGCGCAGCACGCGGCGGGCGCTCAAGCGCAACCGGTTCGAGGTCCGCCTGGACACCGCGTTCGAGCGGGTGATCCGCGCCTGCGCGGAGGTGAAGCGGCCCGGCCAGCGCGGGACCTGGATCAACGCCGACATGGTCCGCGCCTATTGCCGGCTGCACCGGATGGGATACGCCCACTCGGCCGAGGCGTGGCGCGAGGGGAAGCTCGCGGGCGGCCTGTACGGGGTGTCGTTGGGGGCGGCCTTCTTCGGAGAGTCGATGTTCGCGCGCGAGAGCGGCGCCTCCAAGGTGGCGCTCGTGCGCCTGGCCGAGCAGCTTTGCAGATGGCGGTTCACCCTGATCGACTGCCAGATCCCGACCGAGCACCTGCAACGATTCGGGGCGGTGCAGTGGGACCGCCGGCGGTTCCTGGACGAGCTGAGCTCGGCCCTGAGGGTGCAGACCCGGCGGGGCAGATGGAGGCTCGACCCGCCCGAAACCGCTGGACGGGCCGGCCGGGGGGTATAAACTGTAACGGTGGGGCGCGACCCTGGGCGGGCGGACGATGGTGACAGGCGGGGCGGATGAGCGAACAGAAGCGCCAGCCGGACGTCGAGATCGTGGAGAAGCCGGTGCAGCGGATGAAGGAGCCGCCGCAGTACCGGGTGATCCTGCTCAACGACGACTACACCACGATGGATTTCGTCGTGGTCGTCCTGGAGAGGATCTTCCAGAAGAGCCCCGCCGAGGCGTACCGGATCATGATGAAGGTCCACATCGAGGGGCAGGGGGAGGCCGGCGTCTACCCGCACGAGGTGGCCGAGACCAAGGTCGAGAGGGTGCACGACGCGGCGCGGGCGCGCGGGTTCCCGCTGCGGTGCAGCCTGGAAGAGGTCCGGTCTTGAGTTCGGGCGGAACGGCGGAGGCGATCCGGCCATGATGTTCAGCGCGACGGTCGAGCGGGTGCTGGCGATCACCTTCCGCGAGGCGGTCTCGCGCCGGCACACCCACGTCACCGTCGAGCACCTGCTGTTCGTGCTGGCGCACGATCCGGATGGGGAGCGGATCCTGATGGCCTGCGGCGCCGACGTCCCCGAGCTGAGCCGCGCCCTGGCGGAATTCCTGGAGCACTCGCTCGAGAGGTTCCCCTCATCGCTCCAGGGCGAGCCGGAACAGACCGCCGCCTTCCGGCGGGTGCTGCAGACGGCGGTGCTGCACGTCCAGAGCGCCGGCCGGGACGAGGTGCGGGAGGGGGATCTCTTCGCTGCCATCCTCCAGCAGCCGAGAACGCACGCGGCGCACCTCCTCACCGAGCAGGGGATCACCCGCCTCGACATCCTCAACTATATCTCCCACGGGATCACGAAGGTACCGATGAGCCCCGGCCCGGGTACCGCCGCCGGCGAGCGGGAGCGGCCCGCCCGCGCGGGCGCCGGAGAGGAAGGGCCGGCCCGGGCCCGCGACCCCCTGTCGGCCTACACGCTGAACCTCACGGAGCAGGCGCGTAAGGGGATGCTCGACCCGCTCATCGGCCGGACGACCGAGCTGCGCAGGACGCTGGAGATCCTGGTCCGCCGGCGCAAGAACAACCCGGTCTTCGTCGGAGACGCGGGCGTCGGGAAGACGGCGCTCGCCGAGGGGCTCGCCCAGCGCCTGATCTCCGACGCGGAGCCGGTGCCGGCCCCGCTGAAGGGGGCGGAGGTGTTCAGCCTCGACACCGGTGCGCTCCTGGCCGGCACCCGCTACCGCGGTGACTTCGAGGAACGACTGAAGGCGGTGCTCGCGGCGCTCATGGGCCGCCCGATGCCCATTCTCTTCATCGACGAGATCCACGCCACGGTCGGGGCGGGTGCCACCACCGGCGGGACCCTGGACCTCGCGACGCTCATCAAGCCGGTCCTCCAATCCGGAAGCCTGCGGGTCGTCGGGTCGACGACCTTCGAGGAGTTCAAGCAGATCGAGCGCGACCGGGCGCTGGCCCGACGCCTGCAGAAGGTGGTCGTCGAGGAGCCTTCGGTGGAGGACACGGTGCGTATCCTCAAGGGCCTCCGTTCGCGCTACCAGGAGCATCACAACGTGACCTACACCGACGCCGCCCTCGAGGCCGCCGCGCGGCTGGCCAAGCGCCACCTGCGCGACCACCGGCTTCCCGACAGCGCCATCGACCTCCTGGACGAGGCGGGCGCCTCCCTCCGCATGAGCGTCCCGGCGGGGGCCGGCGCGCGCGACTCGAGTCCGGCGGGCCCCGCGGCCGCCACCGATCCAGACGGCCAGGCGGCCATCCCCGATCCGGGCGGTCCGGCGGCCGTCGCCGCGCGCGAGTCGTCCGCGCAGCGAGCGGGCCCCCGACGCACGTCGCCCGACCGGGAGCCGGAAGAGGCGCCGGCCTGTGCTCCGCCTCTCGTCGTCGACGCCGCGGCGATCGAGCGCGTCGCGGCCCGGATGGCCCGCATCCCCGAGAACCAGGCGACCGCCTCCGACCGCGAGCGCCTGAAGGCGCTGGAGGAGTCACTGACGCGCGTCGTCTTCGGGCAGCCGGAGGCCGTCCGGCAGGTGTCGAGGGCGATCAAGCGCTCCCGCGCGGGCCTGGGGCTGCCCGAGCGGCCCGCCGGCTGCTTCCTGTTCACCGGCCCGACCGGCGTCGGCAAGACCGAGCTGGCCCGCCAGCTCGGCCTCCACCTCGGCAACGAGTTCATCCGCTTCGACATGAGCGAGTACATGGAGAAGCACGCCGTGGCCCGGCTCATCGGAGCCCCGCCGGGGTACGTGGGCTTCGATCAGGGCGGACTCCTCGTGGACGCGGTCCGCAAGCACCCCTACAACGTCCTCCTGCTCGACGAGATCGAGAAGGCGCACCCGGACATCTTCAACATCCTCCTGCAGGTCATGGACCACGCTTCGCTCACCGACAACAGCGGCCGCAGGGCGGATTTCAGCCAGAGCGTGGTCATCATGACCACCAACGCAGGCTCGCGGGAGATGAGCGAGGCGGCCATCGGGTTCTCGCCCGGCCACGGCAAGGGGGAGGAGAACGCCCGCGAGCAGACCGCCCGCAGTCGCGCCAAGAAGGCGATCGAGAAGCTGTTCAGCCCCGAATTCCGCAACCGCCTCGACGCCATCGTGTCGTTCAGGCCGCTGACGATGGACGTCATGGAGTCGATCGTCGAGAAATTCATTCTGCAGCTCGAGTCGCAGCTCGCGGAGCGGCGCGTCGCCATTACCCTCGAGCCGGAGGCCCGCGCCTGGCTCGCGAAGAAGGGGTACGACCCCACCTACGGCGCCCGCCCTCTCGCTCGGGTCATCCAGACCGAGGTCCGGGATCGCCTGACCGACGAGATCCTCTTCGGCCGCCTCGAGCGCGGCGGCACCGTCCGTCTCGGCCTGAAGGGCGACGCCGTCACCTTCGCCATCGAGCCCGCCGAGGCCGTCCCCGCGTAACACGCCCGTCTGAGCGCCGGACGGTGGGGGTCCGGGCCGCGGCGCCTCTCCTCCGGCCGCGGCGTCGACCCTGCAGGCTCGCGCCGGGGTCGCTTGTGCGATCCGGGCGAGTCGCGTATAGTTGGCGGCAAGAGCCGTCTCCCGCGTCAGGCGAGGTTTGGTGTCGTGACCCAGCTAGGGCTCCGACCCCATTCCGGGACCCCGTATCCGGCGGCCGCAGTCTCCTGGCCGTCCTCCGTGGCCGAGCCGCCGCCGGCATCGCCCGGAAAGCCCCGACTGCTCGATCAGGTGCGCCTGGCCGCACGCGCGCGTCACCTGAGCCCGCGCACCGAGCAGGCCTACGTCAACTGGATCCGCCGTTTCGTGCTCTTCAACGACAAGCGACACCCGCTGGAAATGGGGGAGACGGAGGCGACCCGCTTCCTCTTCAGCCTCGCCAGCCACGGCCCGGTGAGCGCCTCCACCCAGAACCAGGCGTTGAGCGCCATCCCGTTCCTCTACACGGACGTTCTCCGCAGGAAGATCGGCTGGCTGAGCGAGATCGTGCGGGCCCGGAAGCCGAGGCGACTGCCCATCGTCCTCGCCCAGGAAGAGGTCGAGCGCATTCTCGGTGAGCTGCACGGCGCCCCGCGCCTGATGGCCTGCCTCCTGTACGGCGCCGGCCTTCGGCTGATGGAGTGCGTTCGCCTGCGCGTCAAGGACGTCGACCTGGCGCGAAACGAGATCACCGTGCGCGACGGGAAGGGAAGGAAGGATCGGGTGACGCTGCTGCCCGCCCGGATCAAGGAGACTCTGGCGGCTCACCTCCAACGGGTCCGGCGCCTGCACGAGGGCGACCCGCGCCGCGGCCGGGGGCACGTGGCGCTGCCCGGCGCCCTGCGTCGCAAGTACCGCAGGGCCCCGCGGGACTGGTGCTGGCAGTGGGTCTTCCCTGCCGCACGGCACTATTTCGATCCCCTGACGCGGCAGCACCGCCGGCACCGCCTGCACGAGTCCGTGCTGCGGAGGTCCGTGAAGGCGGTGGTCCGCAGGGGGTATCAGCAAGCCCGCCACCTGCCACACGCCGCGACACTCCTTCGCCACCCACCTCCTCGGGAGCGCCTACGACATCAGGACGATCCAGGAGCTCCTTGGTCACGCCGACGTGAGCACCACGATGGTCTACGCCCACGTCCTCAACCGGGGCCGATCGGGTGTCCTGAGCCCCCTGGACCGGGACCGATGAGAGACGCCGGCATCCGCAACGGGCGTGCCGGCGCTCGCGTGCCGTCATTATTGGCTTATGCAGCAAGCCCCGCTACGTTTATTGGCCTATACCGCGAGCGAGCCCCGCACCGGCCGCAACACATCTTGTCCTATCTCAAGCTGGGACAGCGACATCCGGGCGCTCTCCCGGAAGGGAAGACGGCGAGAGCCCGCGCTCGCAGCCCTTATTGTCTTATGCAGCGCAGCATCGTTCGCAGTGCTTATTGGCCTATGCGGAACCAGATAATCTACGTTACTGTGCTCCGCACAAGTAATGGAAATGACCACAGCCCTGGAGGCTCCGTGCGGGAGACGTGTCCGTGGCATCGGCGACTCGATTACTTATGCGTTAGTCAGTAGCCAGATAGAATAAGGGCTCGAAATGAAATTCCGATCCGAACGCGCTAGTCAATTACTCGTCGGGATAGCTTCGTTCGTACCCTCCAACTTGGGGAAACTCCTCGTCGTCATGCTCTCGGTGGCGGTCTGCGCCTCCATAGCGTTCATCCCCGCCGCAGGCGAACCGTCCACGGGTTGCCTCTTGTTGGAGCTCCGCGTCTCCGGTTCAGCCAACGACACCCTGCTGAGCTGGGACGAGCGGCCCTGGCCACAGTCGTTTTGTGTCGAGAGAGGCGACCTTGGTGTGCTCAGAGCCACAGGCGGCAACTTCACCGTCTCGATCAGGCAGGAGCTGGCGAGCCGCACGACCGAGACATCACTTATCTTCTCGGGAACGCCAGAGCCCGGGGAAGGGTACTGGTTCCTGGTAAGAGACAACCCCACCGGGACCTTCGACACGGGATGTCCCTCTCAGGTCGACAGCCGCGACGACGAGATCCTCGGCGCGGGTGACATCTGTGTTAACTGAACTACGGGTGCTCAACGCGAGCAAACCGGCTACTGAAGAACGCATAAGTAATAGAATATATGCTAAGCTGGCGGCATGCGACCCCATGGGAGCCCCGAGCAACTCGAGCGGCGCCGGCGGCGCGCTCTCGGATTGCTGCGGAAGGGGCTGAGCCTGTCCGCCGTCGCCGCCAAGATCGGCTGTTCTCCGAGTTCGGTCGTGCTGTGGCGCGAGGCGTACCGCAAGCAGGGCGAGAGGGGCCTGCGCGCCAAGCCGGCTCCCGGCCGGCCCAGCAAGCTGGACCGGCGCCAGAAGCAGGCTCTGAGCCGCCTGCTCCTGCGGGGCGCCCTGAGCTGCGGCTACCGCACCGACCTGTGGACCACCCGCCGGGTGGCCGAGCTGATCGAGAAGCGGTTCGGGGTCGACTATCACCCGAACCATCTCTGGCGGCTTCTGCAGGCTCTCGGGTGGAGCTGCCAGAGACCGGCGACCCGGGCAGGGGAGCGGGACGACGAGGCGATCGCTCACAGGAAGCGGTCTCGGTGGCCGCATATAAAAAAACGCCGCAAGGCGTGGCGCCCATCTGGCGTTCCTCGATGAGAGCGGCTTTCTCCTGGCTCCTCCGGTGGTCCGGACCTGGGCGCCCCGGGGACGGACCCCGATGCTTCGTTGCGCCGGACACTGGACCAAGATCTCGGCCCTCACGGTCTCGCCGCGCCGTCGGCGGATGCATCTCTACGCCCGGTTCCACCCGAACAAGAACGTCCGCTTCCCACAGGTCATCGCGTTCCTCCGGCAGTTGCTCGAGCAGATCCGTGGGCCGATCGTCCTCCTGTGGGACGGCAACCGTCCCCACCGGGCGGCGGCCGTCCGGGCGTTCCTGGAGAAGCACCCACGCCTGCACACGGAGCGCTTCCCGGCCTACGCCCCCGAGCTCAACCCGGACGAGTTCGTCTGGAACCATCTCAAGCGCGCGGTGGCCAACAGCGTTCCCGACGACCTCGGCCGTCTCAAGCGGCTCCTGCACCCGCCCTTACAGCGGCTGCGCCAGTCGCAGAAGTTGCTCTGGTCCTGCATCCACGCCTCGGATCTGCCGTGGCCGTGAGTATTCTATTAGTTATGCGTACATCAGTAACCGATTGCAGGTGAGCGTATGCTCTGCGCTTCTTCTATTCTCAGCCGTGACCGTACTTTCCAGGCCACCGGTTCTTGCCGTGGGCAGCGATATTACCGATCCTGACAGAATCGCGCGGCTGGGCGAGCGAATCAACGCATACTACCGGCTCCTTCGGGAGAAGGACCATGCAGCATCCGTGTTCGGTTATTGAGTATTGCGTAACTAATAGAACGGTGCGATACTATGGAGCA